>JAYUQS010000232.1:0-20297 GCA_043756645.1 Hyphomicrobiales bacterium
TTGGTTTTTCTGCAACAAATTTGTTTAATTCGGAAAGTTCGCTCCCGTTGCACCACCCCACCCCTGCCCCTCCCCACGCTTTGCGCGGGCGAGGGGTGAGAGTTTAGCTTAAGTTAGCGCTTATGGGATGAGGTCCCTTTGGCAGCCAAAAATCGCGGGCCTACTTCGCTGAACTCCGCAATATCACTTTGCGTTGCTTTACATCCAGCACCAGCAATTCCTTGTCCGTCGAAATCGCAAGATTATTCCCGTCCAATTCCAGATGCCGAATGCTGGCTGGATCAATCCCCAAGTCTATCACAATGTCCGCCACGGGAGCGGGAGCTGCTTTGTTCGTCGCCTTCCATATGATGCCGCCGATCAGCGCCAAAAACAGCAGCACTAAAATGACCCCCAAGGCTTTCACCAGAAACAGCAAACCTTTTGAAGGTCCCGGGTACACTTGAGGCTGGATTGGGGCCTCGCCTGTGCTATCGCTCGACATATGAATGAACCTTCCCAACTTTTCGCCACGGCTGATCAAGCTGAACGCCTCGACCGTTTTCTCGCCCGCAGCTTTACAGAGATCAGCCGCGCCCGCTTTCAGCGGCTTATTGCCGAGGGGCAAGTGAAAGTCGAGGGGGCTGTGGTGGATGACTCCGGCCTCAAGCTGAAACCCAATCAAAACGTCGAAATCACCCTGCCCCCGGCCAAACCTGCCGAACCCGAAGCTGAAAACATCGACCTTGATGTGGTCTATGAAGACAAACACGTCATCGTCATCAATAAACCGGTTGGCCTCGTCGTCCACCCCGCCGCAGGCCACGACAGCGGAACCTTGGTCAACGCCCTGCTCGCCCATTGTGGCGACAGCCTTTCAGGCATCGGCGGCGTCAAACGTCCAGGCATTGTCCACCGCCTGGATAAAGACACCTCGGGCCTGCTTGTCATCGCCAAAAACGATGCCGCCCACCAAAGCCTGTCCGACCAGTTCCAGGCCCATGGCCGCGATGGCCGTTTACAGCGCGAATATCTGGCCTTTGTCTGGGGGGTGCCCCAGCGCCCCGCAGGCATGATCACCACCGGCCTTGCCCGCTCCTCCCACAACCGCCAGAAAATGGCGGTCAGCCAAAGCGCCATCGCCAAGGAGGCCATCACCCATTATGTGACGGTTGAAAGCTTCGGCGGCATTGCCAGTTTGGTGCGCTGCAACCTCGAAACCGGGCGTACCCACCAAATCCGCGTGCATATGGCGCATATCGGCCATCCACTTTTAGGGGATTTGGTCTATGGCGGCGGCTTCAAGACGGCTGCAGCGAAATTGACAGAAGCCGCAAGAGAAACGGTTAAGTATCTGAAAGGACAAGCTCTTCACGCCACGGTACTGGGTTTTGAGCATCCCAAATCCGGCAAGCCGCTGCATTTTGAGGCCCCTCTACCCCCTGCTCTGTCACAACTTCACCATGAATTAAGACTGCAATCTGCACCGCACAAAAAGCCGTAAGAAATCAGACACTAATCTGTTACTTCTTTTGTATCTTTAAAATTCAGAACCGCACCCTATATCAGTCCGATAGGGATCCTCCCTTGAGCGGGAGGGAAAGGAAAAAACATGGCAAGGTCAGTCTCATTACCAGCAATCGCGTCGGGCGAAGGCAGTCTCAATCGTTACCTCCAGGAAATCCGCAAGTTCCCCATGCTGGCGCCTGAAGAAGAATATATGTTGGGCAAGCGCTGGAAAGAACATGGCGACACCGCCGCCGCGCATAAACTCATTACAAGTCACCTCCGCCTCGTGGCTAAAATCTCCATGGGTTATCGCGGCTATGGTCTGCCCGTGGGCGATGTCATTTCCGAAGGCAATATTGGCCTCATGCAGGCCGTGAAAAAATTTGAGCCAGACAAAGGCTTCAAACTTGCAACCTATGCTATGTGGTGGATCAAAGCCTCGATTCAGGAATTTGTCTTGCGCTCATGGTCGCTTGTGAAAATGGGCACCACTGCCAACCAGAAGAAGCTGTTCTTCAATCTGCGCAAAATTAAGGGGCAGATTCAAGCGCTGGAAGAAGGCGACTTAAAGCCGGAACACGTCAAACTCATCGCCACCAAATTGGGTGTGCATGAGGCGGAAGTCATTTCCATGAACCGCCGCTTGGGCGGAGATACGTCACTCAATGCCACATTGCGCGCTGATGGCGACGGTGACGGCGAGTGGCAGGATTGGTTGGTTGATAGCTCAGACAGCCAGGAAGAAGTACTGGCCAATAACGAGGAAACCCAATTGCGCAACAGCTTCCTCAAAGAAGCCTTGACAAAACTGACAGACCGCGAACGCCGCGTCATCGAAGCCCGCAAGCTTCAGGACGACCCTGCAACGCTTGATGACCTCTCGAAGGAATTTGAAGTGTCGCGCGAACGCATCCGCCAAATTGAAGTACGGGCTTTCGAAAAGCTGCAAAAAGCCGTGAAGAACGCCGCTACGCGTGCGCTGTCTGGCGCACGACCGGCGCTGACGTCAGCAATGGCTTAGTGAAAGTCAAAGGGACCTCATCCCTAGCAATCGCTCGCGATTGCGGAGCAGCTTCTCCACCTTGTGGAGAAGCGACTGATTTTGTCCCCTCTCCAAACAACGTTTGGAGAGGAAGGGGCCCGTCACGAAGTGGCGGGAGGGTGAGGTCACTACCACCCCGAGCCTCCGCCACCACCGCCGCCGCCACCGGAAAAACCACCGCCGCCCGATCCTGATGATGAGCCCGGTGCCGTGCCCGATGATGACACTGACGACGTCAGGGCTGAGCCTAGTTCCTGGCCAAAGCCGCGTGAACTGAAACCACCCGGCCCATGATACCAGCCACCCACAGCCCCAGACGTTGCACCAGCGGCCGCCGCAGCCGCGAGAACAGCCGCGAACTTATTGTTCCACTCATTCTCACAATCAAGTGCCATGGCATAGGGCAGATAACGCTCGAACAGCGCAGGGGTTTTTTCGGGTGGATGCAGCACTTTCAGGCGCTCTTCTTCCGCCGTGGTCATGTACATGCGGAAGCCTTTGATTTGATCAAGCACAGAACGGCCACGCGGCGTTGGCGCTTTCAGCAGCCAATAGAATATCAAATTGCACAGCAGCAGCGCCACAATGCCAAGTGCAAACCATTTCAAAGCAGGGTTCTGATCGCCAGACGACCACATCACGGAAGGCACCAAAATCCCAGCGCCAACAAACGGCACAAGGAATATCAGACCCATCAATGACTTGATTTTCGAGAATACCCCCGACGCCATAAACACGCCGCGCACCGACGACAGCCCGACTGCCAAAATCACGCCCCACCAAACAGCAGTAAATGCACCCGCGACAACAACCAAGTCACTTTGCCCGCGCGGCAACATGAAGGCTGAAAAAATCAATCCTGCTGCACTCAAAGCCAGTCCAAGCGCAAACCACATGAAATTCTTTAGATACATCACGCCATCATATTCATCATCAAGCGCGCCTTCCAAAGCACCGCGCATATGTTGCACTGTTCTGTAATTGGCTTGTTGTAACGTCAGCGCACGATCAGGTGCCGCACCCAACAAAGCCGTTTCGCTGCGCGTTAACGCAGGTCCGTTTCCTTGCTTTTTGGTGACACTATAATCATCGCCATCATTGCTGATGCTCATCCGGCCCTTCACCGCAAGCCCCACCAATCCAGCGGCAAAAGCCTTATCGTCATATCCTGCTTTATAGACATAGCGCACCCCCGCAGGCCCCATGCCTTCTGGCGGAAAAAACAATGGTGCAATGGTGCCCTGTGGTGGATCACGGCCAACCCGCAGCCACGCAAATAAATAATAAAGCGGCACCAGCAGCAATGTCAGAGCAAGCCCGAAAAACCCGATGTTGTCGCGTATCCAATCCCGCTGTATGTCAGCTGCTGTGGGTGCAGCAACCATGCCCTTCGGCCAAGCCACCGCAACAGTGAAGCCTTCTTTCGGCTGCAAACGCCGCGTCGTTTGCGCTTCAAAACGATTGTCCGCCGCCAGCGTCACGGTCGCGTCGTTGCCATTCTGCCCTTGATAACCAGTGTAGACAGAATGTTGGCCAACACGCGCACCTTCCGGCAATCGGATCATCACAAAAGCCCGATCAATCGGAAAGCTCCAGCCATTGCCGGTCACATTCCAGTAAAGCTCATCATAGGTTTCGAAGAAACCAATCTGCCGCGTGGTACGATAGGTGATTTTATAAGTGTGATCACCATCATCCAAAAAAACATCGGCATTGCCAATTTTGATACGCTTGCCATTGTCAATATTTTCAACCACAAAATTCTCTTCGCGGCCATCACGTTGGACATCTGAAACCTCAAAACCAACCCGCACCTGCACGCCATTTTTATCGGTATAGGTGGTCGGAAAATCCCGCAAAATACCACGCCGGATTTCGCGTCCCTCGGCGCGCACAACAATTGTCTCCCGCACATCCAGTGAACCATCTTGATTGACAGTCACGTCACTCAAGAAATTTCGAATGACCTCCTCTGCTCCTGCAGGCTGCATCAGGCAGAGGACAAGCAGCAGTGCTACGAAGAACCTGCGCATGATATCAGCGCGTCTTGAAATCAACCTTCGGCACTTCCCGTTGCGCCGCATCGCCAATTTCGAAAAACTCGGCTTTCAGGAATTTGAAAAAATTCGCCACAAAATTAGACGGAAAACTTTCAATCATCGTGTTCAAATTACGAACAGCACCATTGTAATAGCGACGCGACAATTGAATTTCATCTTCAATGCCGGAAAGCTTATCCTGAAGGTCACGAAAATTCGCATCCGCTTTCAATTCAGGATAAGCTTCAGCCACCGCAAATAATTTGCCAAGTGCTGCCGACATCGCCTGCCCCACGACTGATTGGTCTCCAACGCTGCCCCCGGAAATAGATTTGGCGCGTAGCTCCGCAATGTCGCGAAAAAGTTTGTCTTCATGCGAGGCATAGCCCTTCACCGTCTCGATCAAATTCGGAATAAGATCGGCACGGCGTTTCAGTTGCACGTCAATGCCACTCCAGCCCTCAGCCACTAAATTCTTGTTCGACACCAGCGCGTTGTAAATATAGATCAGGTAACCAGCCACAGCCACCAGCAAACCAACTAAACCATATCCAAGCGTCATGTGAGCCTCCTCGCGATCGCCCTTCTATTATCACAGGTCACACGACCACCTGCAAGGTGCGATAAAAAGTTGCTGTTTGACCTGGGCGCGCCAAGCCGCCAAAATAGCGCGGGAAGGATTTAACTTACATGACTGAATTCAAAGGACCCGACGGCCAAGAAGATATGCCCTATTTGTTAACGCCGGGGCCTGTTACAACGTCGCGCAGTGTGAAGTTTGCAATGCTGGCGGATTGGGGCTCACGCGACGCCGAATTTGTATCATTGGTGCAAAACAACATTGCAACCTTAAAAAAATTGGCCGGTTGTGACAGCAGTTATGAATGCGTCATCATGCAAGGGTCTGGCACCAGTGGAATCGAAGCCGCACTCGGATCACTCTCGCCATCCAAACGCAAAAAGACTTTGATTGTGGCCAACGGCGCTTACGGACAACGCGCCATGGAAATCATGCAACGGATTGGCCGCAGTCACCTGTTGCTGGACAAGTCCGAGCTTACACTGCTGAAGCCCGAAGACATCGCAAAAGCCTTGGATGGGGATCGCAACATTACCCATGTTTGGGTGGTGCATTGCGAGACCACAACAGGATTGGTGAATCCGCTTTCTGACATTGCTTTGGTTGTGAAATCGCGTGGCCGCATTCTGATGGTGGACGCCATCGCCTCGTTTGGCGCACTTCCCCTTGATATGGCTGCAGACAAAATCGATGTCCTAATTGCAAGTCCTAATAAGTGTCTGGAGGGAGTGCCGGGTTTTTCATTTGTGTTTGCCAAGCGTGACCTGTTGATGGCTGCAAAAGGTGAATGTCATTCACTGGTGCTGGATCTGTTTGAGCAGTGGCAGGCATTTGAAGCCACAGGTCAATTCCGTTTTACCCCACCCACTCACGCCCTGGTGGCTTTGCAGCAAGCACTACGCGAGTTGGATTCCGAAGGCGGCATCAAGGCGCGTGAACACCGTTATCGCGGCATGGCCGACACCTTCAACACGCGCATGAAGGCACTTGGCTTTTCATTGTTGTTATCATCTGCTGACGCTGGCCCCATTGTCCAAACCGTGCTCTCGCCCGCTGATCCAAAATTTAACTTTCAAACTTTTTATGAGAAATTGCGCGCCAAGGGCTTTACCATTTACCCCGGAAAATTAGCGCGTGTGAACAGCTTCCGCGTCGGCACAATCGGGCGGATCAATGAGAAGCTGATCATTGCGTTGATCTCAGCCATTGAAACCGTCATGACCGATATGGATGTGCGGAGCTTTGCGCCCGCAAAGGATGAATGACATGCAAGTCAGTTTCAAAGACATTGAAGATGCTGCGCGAGCCTTCCTCAAATCACGTGATCACCGCAACATCGCAGAACGCGCCGCAAGCGACTGTGCATGGCTTGAGGCCGTGGGCTATCCCGGTCTTAAAATTTTAACCGAAGCGGTTTCTGATTCAGCCCAAACGGCGGCGCTGGAAAAGGATTTAATGGGCTTGGACTTGCAACAGATTTCTTGCGTGTTCCTGGCTGATGATATTGCAAAGCTCTACGCCGAGCACGGCCGCATGTTTTTGCGCAACGTGCGCCACGGACTCTATCTTTTGCCCATGAGTGTGAACGGAAATTACGGCATTGGCTGCCCGGTGGACCCCGGTTTTGCTTTAGGCGGTGAACGCATCAAAAACCCATACCCTGAAAAACTGGATGTTGCGCAACGCGAAGGCGTGACAATTGACGATGAGCTTTGGCAAAGTTTTAAGGCAACAGCTTGAAGATGTCCGGTCCGCTGTCTGGCCTCCGCGTTCTTGATCTCACCCGTGTGCTTGCAGGCCCTTGGGCCACGCAAATGCTGGCGGATTTTGGAGCCGAAGTCATTAAAATCGAAAGGCCCGGCGAAGGCGATGATACGCGGGGCTGGGGCCCGCCCTTCCTCACCAATGCTGATGGCACATCAGGAGATTCCGCCTATTTCCAATCAGCCAATCGCGGCAAACACTCTGTCTGCATTGATATGGCAAAGCCGGAAGGCCAAGACTTACTGCGCCGCCTTGCAGCGCAATCCGATATTATCGTTGAGAATTTCAAAGTTGGTGGTCTCAAAAAATACGGCCTCGACTATGACAGCCTGAACGCTGTTAACCCAAAACTGATCTACTGTTCCATCACAGGTTTTGGCCAAACCGGCCCTTACGCCAATCGTGCCGGTTATGATTTCATGATCCAAGGCATGGCAGGCGTCATGTCCATCACCGGCGAGCCTGATGGTGCACCCATGAAAATGGGGGTGGCTTTCTCCGATATTTTCGCAGGCCTCCACGCCGTCATCGGCATACAAGCCGCTCTCTATCATCGCGAAAAAACCGGCGTCGGCCAACACATCGATATTTCTTTGTTGGACAGCCAAGTGGCAGTGCTCGCCAACCAAGCCTTGAACTATCTGGTCGGCGGAAAAGTCCCAGCCCGCCTTGGTAACGCACACCCCAACATCGTGCCCTATCAAACCTTCGAAACCGCCGATGGTCACATTATCATGGCCGTGGGCTCAGATCGTCAGTACACAGAATATTGTCGCATCATTGGCGCCACCACTCTGGCAGAAGCCCCTTACAACACCAACCGGGGCCGCGTCGAAAACCGTGCAGCCCTGGTTCCGCAGCTCGAACCATTGATGAAACAACGCAGCACGGCAGACTGGGTCGCAGCATTTGAAGCCGCATCAGTGCCATGCGGCCCGATCAACACAATCGATCAGGTTTTCGCCGATCCTCACGTGAAAGCCCGCGGATTGGAATTGTCGCTGGAACGTGAAGACGGAAGCTCTGTGCCAGGCGTTGCCAACCCGATTGTGTTTTCAGCAACACCGCACGAAACAAAAAACCCCAGCCCAATTTTAGGCCAGGGTACAGTTCACGTTTTAACGAGGCTATTAGGCCTGAACGCCGCCACGATGCAAAACCTGAAGGCAAGCGGCACGATCGGATAAGCTTATAGCCTGCCGCTCGGTGTCATTTTATCGACCATTTCAGGCAACACCGCCGACAGGCGCTTCAACAATTCTTCACGGCTGAGGCCCGTCTGCTCGGCCAAACTATCCAACACACTGGCGTCAATTCCTGTCGCTATTTCGGGCTCAGTGACCGAATGATTAGGGCCCGAGGCTACCCAACTATCGGCCTTGTCGCCCAGTCCGTTTTTACGAAACGAATCCACCAAATCTCCAAGACCGCCACCGGGACCAGCAGCTCCCTGGTTTGAAACACCCTTTACAAAATCACCTATCTTGTCACGGTTCTGCCAGCCCGCCACAACGGCGAGGCCAAGCAGGGCTTTAAGCATAGTACTGGATGTGGCCATATCGGTTCTCCTTGAATTGAAGCCGGTATATTGGGACGACCGGGAAAAAATGCAAGGCGTTGCGCCAAGGAAATTGGCGAGGTAGACTTTGCCTCCATCGAGCAAAAAGGAACAACACGATGTTTTCAATTCTATGGACTGTCATTGTCGGTGCCATCGTTGGCACCCTCGCCAAATTTATCATGCCAGGATCAAATGAACCCCAAGGGTTCATTTTGACAGCCATTCTTGGAATCGTTGGCGCACTCGTTGCCAGCTACATTCCTTTCTTAGGCGGCTCGGGACTCTGGGGCTTCATCAGCGCCGTCATCGGAGCCATCGTGGTTTTGGTCATCTACGGCATGGTGATGAAGCCGAAGGTTTGACACGAGCAAAGCCGCCACCAACCATATTATGCGGTGGCGGCCTCGTGCAAACCAACGCTCAGCTCACTGTGGTTTTGCAATGACGCTGCAATCAATTCTTCAGATGCACCGGCATGTGCAAAGACACTTCTACCCTTACAGCCGTTTGGCACGGCCTTTATAATTATCCGCAAGTTTTGGACCCCGTCTATTTCGTTGCAACGATTGTTTCATTTGGTCAGAGCTTTTCAGGCACAACCCATGAAACGCTTGTTTGAAAAAGTGTGACTTTGTAAGTCGCAACGAAGCTTCGCGCCGCCCCCCTTTCCCGCGTGTCGTTTTTGCTCTACACGCCGCTTTCAATTCATTGCATATGAGTCCCCATGGCGAACCTTGTGATTACTTACTGGCGCGATATCCCTTCGGCAGTTTCGGTGAAAATCGGCCGCAAAGAAGAAAAGCGAATGCTCGACAACCGCTTCATGGAGGCCATTGATATGGCGGCCATGCGCGATGGTGCAACCAACACGGATGATTATTTAGCGGACTGGCGGCGCGGTGCGCCCCTGCCCGTGTCCGACGACATGGCGATGGAAGCGGACAAGGCGAAGGCTGACCTCGAAGCCACATTTACACACGAACGCATCAAGCAAATGATCGGCAATGGAGGCCGCAACGCGTCATGACTCACACTCTCGTCCAGTCCGCCAGCAAAACCCACATCATTGGTTTTGATCGCCCTTTCACGGTGATTGGTGAGCGCATCAATCCAACCGGTCGCAAAAAACTGGCTGCTGAAATGCAGGCCGGTAATTTTGAAACCGTGATCAGAGATGCGTTGGCGCAAATGGCTGCGGGTGCACACATCCTCGATGTGAATGCCGGTGTGACCGCCGTCAACCCGAATGAGTCCGAGCCGCCGCTGATGAAGCAAACGCTCGAAATTGTCATGTCGATTTGTGATATGCCGCTTTGCATTGACTCGTCTGTGACGTCAGCTTTGAAAATCGGTTTGGAAACGGCTGTGGGTCGCCCGCTTGTGAACTCGGTAACGGGTGAAGAAGAAAAGCTGGAAGCGATTTTGCCGCTGGTGGCAAAATATAATGTTCCCGTTGTCGCCATCTCGAACGACGAAACCGGCATTTCCGAAGATCCCGATGTGCGCTTTGCAGTTGCTAAAAAAATCGTCGAACGCGCCGCTGACTACGGCATCAAATCACATGACATTGTTGTGGACCCTTTGGTTATGCCGATCGGTGCCATGGGCACGGCTGGCCAACAAGTATTTCGCTTGGTGCGCCGCCTGCGCGAAGAATTGAAGGTCAACACCACCTGTGGCGCTTCCAACGTCTCCTTCGGCATGCCAAACCGCCGCGCGCTGACGGGCTATTTCCTCGCCATGGCTGCATCCCACGGCATGACCTCTGCCATCATGAACCCGCTGCATGATGAAGACATGCACGCCATCTTCGGTGCCAATGTTTTGAACGGCACTGACGCGCATTGTAAATTCTGGACCAACAAATTCCGCGAAATGACAGCCGCACCTTCAGCTGCGGCTCAAGCTGCTGGTGAGATTTCATCCAACGAAGATATCGAAGCCCGCCGCAAGGCCCGTGAAGAACGGCGTCGGCGTTGAGATGCAGAAATATCTCAATATCTTCAACGCCGTAAAAGCTGAGCGCGAATATGGCTTGGAATGGCAACACAAACTCAGCATCAAAGCCGGTGAAGGTTTAGGTGCCGCACTTTTAAAAGTGATGAAGCCGGAATGGACCACCGACGCGCCCGAAGAACTGCTCAACAGCAATGGCGTGTTCTTCAGCATTTGGGTCGATGCAGCATGCGAAGCACGAGGTGTTGCCCGCTACAATCTCCACGCCAAAAAACTACGCGCTCTCAAAGGTGAGACGTTTGCCGCCAGAGAATTCGTCCGCGCCTTCCGCGCCCAATGCGGCGATGAATTAAAGGGCTGGCCGAATTGGAGCTATCCCAAAGGCCCGATCACATTGTTCGAAGGAGAATTCCCGCTGGACGTGGCAACCCTCCATGCCAAATCATCCGATCTGATCACGCGCTTTGTGGCGTTGACACCATTGTTGGAGAAGGTGTTGGGTGAGGTGTGACAGCACCTATATTGGTTTTGCCTTCTGGATCGCAATCCAAATGTCATCCCCACCGACTGCAATGCCGCGACTTTTGAATTCACCTTTTTCATATGTGTTTGAGAGCAGCAGGATGTTCTCCTTCAAAAGTACATCTCGGGCACCACCGTTACCGCGCAGTCGCTTCATGTAGTCCAGCTGGTCGTGCAGTAGGGTTTGCACCACGACCCGATTTACAGGCACATTGAGGTTCTCCCGAAAAAATTGTGCGGCACGTTTGCTCCCGCCTTTGATCTGCCTCAACTCTCGAAACCGCTTGAAGTCAATATTGTGAAATCTGCTGGACGGTAACGGAGCACCCTCTACAAGCCAGAGAATATTTCGCAGGCCCACAGCCGAAACACTGCGCTTTGAATCTCTGTTTCCTGCTGTTGTTAAATAGTTTGATTTAGCAACAATAAGCCCCAACCAAAATTTCTTGTCCACGTCAGCAATAGCTATCAATAGGCAAGGCTCTTCAGAACGGTAAGTCTCAGGTGGAATTGTCCAAGTCGTGCTCACGGTGTTTTTGACGTCTACATCAGTTCCGTCGATGACCAAGTCACGCAAACCACTCGGAACATTCAAAAAATCCCGCAGAAAATGTTCAACTTTGAGACCAATAAACGTTTTCTCCACACTGTCTAATTCTGAAATCGAGTTTCGTGCTGTGCGCACTGGATCAATGACAAAGTCGATTGCATCTTGAAGAATGTGTGGCATCGAAGATTGAAGGACTTGGACACCTCCTGCGCTTAAATTAATGGAATTTCTCAACCGCGAAAGTTCCGCATAATCGATGTGACTGTCAGAAATCGAAGGTGGAAATTTCTTCAAGAAAGCCCCCTTCAGATCAAGCAGTTGCAATCTGAATATCTGTTCCAGCAAATGCGGCAAGAACTGAGCGAGACACTGCATGTGCCACAGGTGGCGGAAAGGCATTTCCAACCTGACGATACCGCGCTGTTTTTCCACCGGAAAATTTCCAGGATGCTGGAAAACCTTGCAGCCGTGCCACCATTTCCACAGTTAACCGTGGCATGCCTTCAAAATCAGGCTGCGGTGCTTCATTCGCTATGCCAATACCGTCTACTAACAACCCCGCCCAAGCTAACCTTGAACGCGTCGGCCCTAAATCTGGTCCGCCATGCTTTTTCGAACCTCCTACAATTGTGGGTGCGATTTGGCTTGCTTGACCTGCCCAATGTTCAGCACCCCTCCACCCATTCGCACCCATCAATTTTTGCAAGCTCGATCCAACTGTGGACTTGCCTCTTTTAGGCTGCGGCCACAAAAAACCGCCATTGTATTCTCGTTTTAAAGCAATCATCAAAACGCGAGGGCGCAGTTGCGGCACCCCATAGTCACAAGCATTCAACAATCGCCACTGCGATGCATAACCAAGTTTTTTTAACCGTAAATCAATCCATGCCCTATAGTCTGCGAAGCGCGGGCCCAGCATGCCCCTTACATTCTCAAACATCACCGCTTTCGGGCGGATCGCGTCTACATAATTTACGCCTATGTCGAACAGATTTCTTTCGTCTTTTTGTCCAAGTTGTTTTCCGGCAATTGAAAACGGCGGGCATGGTAATCCACCCGCCAAAAGATCAACCCCCTTAAATGGGCTCAAATCCAATTCTTGAAACAGGTCATGTTCAATTACGTTCCACTTCGGTCTATTCAAGCGCAGCGTGTTGCAGGCGGCTTTGTCATTCTCAATCAAACCAGCATGCTCGAAACCCGCTTGCTCCAAACCCAGCGCTTGACCGCCGCCTCCCGCACAAAGTTCTAAAGCAACAGCGCCCAATCGAATCTCTCCAAAACTGCAAAACAGAACAAATAAAGAACTTACATAATTGAAAATATTTGTCGAGTCATTTTCAGCTGGTATGCTCCAAATTCAGCCACTTCACATTCTCGTCCGACAGAGCAATGCCGCAGGCCTGCACAGTTGAATCAATCTCGCTGGCGGTGCGCGAACCCACCAGTGCAAAACTCGGGAAACTTTGCGCCAGCACCCAAGCCGCTGCGATATTATTCGCGGACACGCCAAGCTTTGCCGCCAACTCCTCCGCCCGCCGTCTCCGTTCGGCATTGGCATCACTGCCAAAACAGGTTTCGGGCCGCGTGTCTTCCGGTAAGCGGTTGCGCAATTCAGCTGGCAGAAAATAACCGCGCGCTTGGCTGGACCAACTGAAATGTGTGCTACTCGTCTCGCGCAAATATTTCAAAGTCGCGGGCGTGTTTGAAGTAATGCAACCCGCCCACACCGGCTTTTCCATCACCGCCAGTGACAGGTTATTGTTGAGAATGGTCAAAGGCTGCAAACCCTTCGCATCAGCATAGGCCTTGGCCGCTGCGAAGCGTTCGACCGACCAATTCGACCCACCAAAAATTCCAATCTTGCCCGCTGCTTTCAGCGCATTCAAAGTGTCGACAAATTCACCCACCGGCACATCAGGGTTATCACGGTGCATAATGTAGATGGGTGCGAATTCCAGCTGTAAGCGGTCCAGCGATTCACTCAATTGCCGCCCGATGGAGTGAGGATCGCAATGCGGCGAGTGCGCACCTTTCACCGTCACAACCACTTCACCTGCCACACCGCGTCGCGCAATCCATTGCCCCAGCGCTGCCTCATGTTTGCCGCCGCCATAAACATAAGCCGTATCAAAAGCATTGCCTCCCACCGACAGCCAATGGTCCCAAACCGGAGCCCCCTCCTCCCACGTATCCTTATTGTCGCAGCCGAGGATGAGTTGGCTGACGCCCAACGAAACGCCGGGCAATTTGATGTGCGGGATTCTGGTCATGCGCAAACCATGTCGCATTTGTCCCGTTCCGGCAATCAGGTTTTACGTGTTGAACGCTCAGCTGCCCATGCCGTGCTTGGCGAGTTCATCCTGCAATGGCCCCAAATGCTTTTCATATCGTTTCCACCGGTCAACAGAGGACGAATAGATGGGTTGCCGCACTTGCCAGCGACTGGGTGTTTTAACCGCTCGCTCGGTTTCGTAAAAACGTAAGCAGGCATCGTCCCACGGCATGCCCACGCCTTGAATGATGCGCCGCGCCGCAGCTTCCGGTTCTGCGACTGTCGTTTCATAATCGACTGCGGTCACAGCCAAAGGCACTTGGGTTGCCATCTTATCCACCAGGAACCTGTACGCACGCCAATAGCGACCCAAGTCATTCAAACTTCTGTTGTAACCATGGCTGTCGTTAAAATTCTGCATGTAAATGGCCACGCAGTTATCCATTGGCTGGCGGCGGCAATGCAACACATGGGCCTTTGGAAACAGCAGTGCAATCAAACCCAGCAGTTCATAATTGTGCGGGGATTTATCAACCATGCGCATGGCATGCGGCTTGTTGGAGCGGGCGTAAGCCTTGATGTAGGTCTCGGCAAGGCGCTGCACCTCTGGTTTCTTAAGCTTCCGCACCTTGTCGGCAAAGTCTTTTGGCGGGCCTGAGCCATACCCAAGTGTTTGCGCCAATTTGCGCATATCCGGCAACTCACCAAGCCCCGCTATGTCTGGATGGCTGGCGAGAATTTGTTCTGTCAGTGTTGTGCCGGAGCGTGGCAAGCCTACGACAAACACCGGTCTTTCATCGGGCAGCCCCCAACCCTGGCGTTCCCCATAAAAGCCGGGCGTGAAAAGCATGGCAGACGTGGTGTACCCTTCTTCAAGTCGGGCTGCATCAAACTGTGTGTTCTTGTATGTCTTGCCTGTTGTGAAGTGAGCAAAAGCATCATCAAAGCGGCCAATGTCGTTGCAAACTTTCGCGAAAGAATGATGCAGTGGGGCCAGTTGGTCGGCGCGCAAAGTCTTTAGCTGCAACAGATTTTCGAAACGCGGAATCCAAGTATCGTTCTTTTCGAATTTACGCGCCAATGCCAAACCACAAAAGGCTTCCACATTCACGGGATCAGTTGCGAGGATGTCTTCAAATGTGGCAATTGCTTCGTCGAAGCGGCCCAGTTCTGAATCAATTTCCGCAAGGCCCGCACGGGCACGGGCAAAGCCCGGTGCGACGACCAGAGCTTTATTGAACCAGCCCGAGGCCGTATCCATGTCATCGCGCAAACGGTAGACTTTGCCCAGATTGCAAAGTGCATCGGGGTAATTCGGGTCAAGGTCTACGGCGCGGTGCAAATGCGGCAGGGCTTCATCCAAGTCAGTGTTGACGCACAGCGCGTTGCCAAGATTGTTGCGGTAAATAGCAATGCGTGGTGCGAGCTTTACGGCTTTGCGGAAATAGTCGAGAGCAACGTCATTGCGATTGGCTTCCACGGCCAACACACCCATCAGATTCAGCGCATCGGTGTTTTTGGGATCGTCGCGGAGAACGGTCTGGTAACAACGCTCGGCCTCCAGAAACGCGCGGGCATTGTGAAAAGAAATACCGCGCTGAATGAGCGCGGTATGGTGTTGTGCAGTCATAAGATCGTCGTTGTCAGAATTTCCAACTCACGCCGACTTGGCCCACATGGGTGTAGTAGCTGGCCATTGTATGATCCCCGCCGTCTGTTCCACCTGTGAACGCACCAATTGCCGCTTTGAGCCGGTAGCCCGCATCCAGGGTCAGCTTGTCGGTGACGTCGAAGCGAACACCTGTACCAAGTTGCGCTGCCAGAGCGACAGTTGAATCTGTATTTCGGTCATTGTCTGCAAGATCGATGTCAACATCCATCAGCGCCAAACCAACGCCGCCCCCCAAATAGGGATTGAAGCCCCCGAGGTCCATGTCACGCCAGAGATTGGCCATGGCGTAATATCCATCAACCTTGCCGCCAGTGCCTTGGACATCGTCTTCTTCGAACACTTGTGTGGCATTACCATTCACAAAGGACAATTCAAGTTCACCGCGAAGTTTGTCGTTGATATTGCCACCAACAGCTGCGCCAACCGTGAAACCCGTTTTGAAGTCAGCGATGTAGTTGTTGCCGTCATAATTGAAATGGGTATCTACCGGCATGGCCAATCCACCAAATACCGACACATACTTGTTAGTAAGCTCGGAAGGCTCACTGGATGCTGAACCACCAAAAGCATAAGTGGCACCGGCTTGAATAATGTGGTTTCGGGTGGCGATGTCGTAGTTGTATGTATAATCATTGTCGCCCACAATCATGGCGTCGACGATGCTTTTAAAGCGGTAGCCTACATCAATCTTCAATGCATCAGTCACCGGAACACGTGCACCAAAACCGAATTGGCCGGCAATACCCACACCTGATTTATTGGACAGTTCGTCGCCATCCGCTACACCATTGTCAAAGCTCGCCATACCAAAACCAATACCGCCACCGATATAGGGCGATAGCATGCCGAGGTCGAAATCTTTCCAGAGATTGAAAAGGAAATAGGTTTGGTTTAATGTGCCGCTGGCTGGATCGGTGCTGCCACTATCAAATTCAACACTCGTCAGCTTCGAGCGCAAGTAAGATAATTCCGCTTCACCACGTAACCCCGGTGCCAATTGAGTGCCAATTGCGGCACCAACTGTAAAACCATTTTTCTGGTTCAAAGCGTAGATCGTGCCTTCGTATTCCCAAGCTGTTTTGTTAGACATTGCGGCACCACCGAACACACTGAGATATGCTCCAGAGTCGCCGGTTGAGGATGGCATCACAACACCCCCGTCGCGAAACGCATAGGTCAATCCGGCTTGAACGGTATGCGTGTAATAAGAGAACGCGCCGTTTGTAATCGGGTCAGGACCATGGCTTGCATCTATCGCCCCGCGATAGCGATAGCCCACATCCAGCGCCAGCCTATCCGTCATTGCATAGCGCACACCAGCACCGGCTTGAACTGCCAATGCCAACTCCCCGCTGAAATCATAAGGGTCAGTTTCACCATCACCCTTACCACTCAGCAACGCGACACCGAGCCCGCCGCCGACGTAGGGTTGAAGTCGATCTGAAGTGCGGAAGTCTTTCCACATGTTCGTCATCAGGAAAACACCAGACATGTTCCCTGACTGAGGTGCATAGTCATCATCACCAGCGTATCTGGCGGATTTGTTTCCATTTCGCGCGTATGATAATTCGCGTTCCAGACGCACACCATCTGCAACATAACTGCCAACTGCCATGCCGACGGAAAAACCATCTTTCATTCGGATATCGTAGTGGTCGGTTTCGAAAGAAGCGTGAACGCGCGCCATGTTATAGCCGCCAAACACGCTCACATACCATGTGTCATAATCCGTTGGGGGATCAGCTGCCCAAGCGACAGATGACGTCGTGCCGAGCGCCAGGAAAATAGCAAGTGTGGAAACGGAGGTTTTGCAGAAGCTTGACATGATATCGCCCGATTTCGTTATTGAAAAGCCCCCAAAACATTTTTAGCAATGTGCCAACCTCAAAAAAAGCAACTAAAGAGTGTGTTTTGTGATAAATTTGAGGTGGCGGCAAAAATGCCACACTCGCCCGTAAACATCTGAACGAATTTGATTTTTTATACGGAACGGGTTTGGTGTATGACGATGACAATCGTACAATCAACCAATCACGAGATGATAAATTGTTTGGGTTGCGTCACTTGAACCGGAAGTGACAGATTCGTTTCCACGTCAGCCGTCGCATATATGGTGCCGCAATCAGCCAAGCTGATGGCGCTTTATTGCGTCTATTTGCATCAATCCATGGTCTAGTAAGGCTCGTTGAATCAGGCCAAATAGTGGCATGCATTCTTCACCTTCAACACCCAGACAATCATGACCGAGCAGAATCCCCTCATCGTATTCACCCCCTCCGGCAAGCGCGGGCGTTTTGCCGTCGGCACCCCCGTATTAACCGCCGCCCGCCAATTGGGCGTTGATATTGACTCGGTCTGTGGCGGCCGCGCCATTTGCGGGCGCTGTCAGATCAATATTGGCGAAGGCGAATTTGCCAAGCATGGCATCTCCTCAACCGACGCTCATGCCACGGCCTTCAACGACGTGGAAGCCCGCTACCGCCGCATCAAGGGCTTGGCCACTGATCGGCGCTTGTCGTGTCAAACCAAAATCCAGGGCGACCTCGTCATCGATGTGCCGCCGGAATCGCAAGTGCATAAACAAGTCGTGCGCAAGGAAGCCGATACACGCGTCATCGAACTCGATCCCGCCACCAAGCTGTTCTTCATCGAAGTCGAAGAGCCGGATATGCACAAGCCATCGTCGGATTTGGAACGGGTTTATGATGCGCTCAAAGCCCAATGGGGTGTTGAGAATATGTCCTGTGATCTCTCCATCATCGCGGCTTTGCAAAAAACCTTGCGCAAGGGCGAATGGAAAATCACCTGTGCTGTGTTCTCCCGCCCACAAGGCGGCGGCAACCAATTGGTGTCAATTTGGCCGGGCTTTCATGACCAGGTTTACGGTATTGCCGTTGACGTAGGCTCCACCACCATCGCCGCCCACCTCACCGATTTATCAACCGGCGAAGTGAAGGCCTCGGCTGGCCTGATGAACCCGCAAATCCGCTTCGGCGAAGACCTGATGTCGCGTGTGTCTTACGTGATGATGAACCCCGGTGGCGAAACTGAAATGACATCAGCCATTCGCGTGGCGCTGCAACAACTCGCCGAAGAGGTGGCCACACAAGCTGATGTGCCGCTGAATGATATTCTGGAAATGGTGCTGGTGGGTAACCCTGTCATGCATCATCTCTTCCTCGGCATTGACCCCACGGAACTAGGCGGCGCACCCTTCGCGCTGGCCACGGGCCTGCCGATGACATTCCATGCCCGCGAGATGGATTTGAAATTGAACGCCTGTGCGTCGGTTTATGTGTTGCCTTGCATTGCAGGCCATGTCGGTGCTGATGCAGCAGGCATGGTGCTGTCAGAAGCGCCACACGAGTCTGATGAATATATGTTGTGCGTTGATGTCGGCACCAATGCGGAAATTGTGTTGGGTACAAAACATCGCTTGCTGGCCTGCTCGTCGCCCACCGGCCCCGCCTTTGAAGGTGCGCAAATTTCATGCGGCCAACGCGCGGCCCCCGGTGCAATAGAACGTATACGGATTAATTCTGAAACTTTGGAGCCGCGCTACAAAGTCATCGGTTCAGATTTATGGAGCGATGAAGCAGGCTTTGAGGAAGCCATTGCGCAAACCGGGGTGACCGGCATTTGCGGTTCAGGCATCATAGAGGCCATCGCTGAAATGTACCTTACAGGCGTCATCAATCAAGACGGCTTGGTGGATGGTGGCATGGCCGCGTTAAGTCCGCGCATCGAGCCGTGGAAGCGCACCTTTAACTATGTCATTCGTCAGCCTGCGGATCAATCCAACGAACCGCTGATAAGAGTCACGCAAAATGACGTCCGCGCCATTCAAATGGCGAAAGCCGCACTTTATGCCGGTGTGCAATTGTTGATGGATAAACTCGAAATCACCCACGTCGACAAAATCCGACTGGCAGGTGCGTTTGGGTCTCACATCGACATGAAATACGCGATGGTGCTGGGGTTGATTCCGGATTGCGACCTGTCAAAAGTTCAATCAGCCGGAAACGCCGCAGGCACCGGCGCGCGGATTGCGCTCTTGAACAAAGCCGCCCGCGATGAAATCGAAGCCGTCGTCCGCCGCATCGAAAAAATCGAAACCGCAGTCGAACCAAAATTCCAACAACACTTCGTAGAAGCCATGGCCATGCCGCATAAAACAGCGGCGTTTACAAATTTGAAAAAAGTGGTGACACTGCCGCCGATCAAAGAGGTGGTGACGCTAGGCGATGATGGTGGGGCACGGCGGGTGAGGCGACGGGGGTAGTGGATAAAATGCAACCTGCTCTTGAAAATCTCTCCGCTCGTCCTATATCAGCGTTGCCTTCACAAACGAAGGGGAAAGGCGGTTGCATCTTGCAAGCGTTTTTGGTGTCCCTATCTCTAGGCTCTACGCTGTAAGTGAGCTTTTGAGGTATCTCAAATGGGACCGGGCTAAGACCATAAGCCTCAAACGCGCCAAGCTGCACTTACCAGTTTGGTCCCGAACGAACACTTTGCGCAAACGTGAAGTTTGCCCAGAACTCGGAAGGGATAAGGTCGAGATTTGACGTTGAGATATCTGGGGCCAAGACGAAGAACCCGAAAGGCTATTTTTTGTCGGAACCCTCCAACGAGAATGTCAGATCGTGTCCACTCAACTGTCACTCTATCGAAGGCAAATTCAGTGACAGAAAATTCAGTGACAGAAAATTCAGTGACAGTGCATTTTATTGTTTGCTTTTTTGATTGATTTCCCTCATCCGGCCTTTGGCCACCTTCTCCCGTTTGAAGTAACGGGAGAAGGCTGATTGGGTTTGCCTTCTCCCGCACTTTGAGTGGGAGAAGGTGCCC
>JAYUQS010000233.1:0-20244 GCA_043756645.1 Hyphomicrobiales bacterium
TGTAAGGGAATGTAATCGTCCAGAACCTGCGCCAGGCCGAGACCCGGTCAATCGCTGCTGCTTCATAAAGATACTTCGGCACGGACACCAAACCCGCCAGCACCAGCAACATGACGAAAGGCGACCACATCCACGCATCGGCAAATACAATGCCGGAGACTGCACCCACTTTACTGTCCATCAGGATGAATTGATTGCCGGTGATTTCGCCGATCACATAGCTCAGAATGCCGAAAGTCGGGTCGTAGTAATAGGAGAAGAAAACACCTGACGCGACGACGGACAACATCATCGGTGTGAGCACCAGGATCAACAGATATTTTCGCAACGGAAATTGCTTCGAAAACAGCATCGCCAACAGGAATCCAACTATCATTTGCGCCGCAACCGTGATGACCACAAACATCGCCGTATTGATCAGCGCATTCCAATTGTCTTTCGACGCCAGATCATTGGTCAGAATTTTGATGTAATTGTTAAGTCCGACAAAACGGATGGATTGGCTGTTGGAGTTATAGGCGAAAAACGAGAGGCCCAGTGACCACAACAGTGGAAAAATATTCATGACAAAAAGCACGGCGATGGCCGGGGCGACGAGCAAGCCACCATAATATTTGCGGCGATAGGCGTTGACGGCGAAGGCGGCTGCGATGACAACGGCCATGGCACCGACAATCCAGAATGAGGCGGCAGCGGGCAAGGTTATCATTGCCAGAATAGAAACGATGAGTCCCACGAGTATCGCGAGCTTCCAATTGTGAGCGTCAAGCGAGAACAAAGAGTTTGGGTGTTCGGTCAGAGTGGCAGACATTAGATTTCACATACCATTTGCGGAAAAACTCCCTCATCCGCCCTTCGGGCACCTTCTCCCGCAAAAAGTGCGGGAGAAGGCTGCTCCAAATGCCTTCTCCCGTCTTTTGAACGGGAGAAGGTGGCCGACAGGCCGGATGAGGGACTACGTGTTTAACTACTCAATCAAGCCAACTTCTTTCAGCTTGTCTTGTTGGAACTTGGCGACGTTGTCCAAGGTGGTCTTGGCGTCTTGCTTGCCGGTGATGGCAAGGTCGAACTGGTCTTGTTGCTGTGTCAGCAATTCAAAGAATTGCGGCACATGCCACACGTCTTTTTGCCACTCAAGCGACGGGGCCCAGGCGCGGTTCCATGGACGATAGGTCACGTACTTCGGATCTTCGTACACGGCCTTCACGGCCGACTGACCGCCGCCTGCAGCGAACTGGTGTTGGATGTCGTTGGACAGCCACCACTTCACAAAGTCGACCGCTTCCTTGGTTTGGGATTCGGTGGTCCATGTGGTCAGCACGAAAGGCTGTCCACCGATGTTGGACCAACGGATCATCTTGCCATCAGCGCCCATGGTGCCTGGCATCTGGCCGAACACCAGTTTGTCAGCAACCTTGGAGGACTTCGGGTCAAGTGATGCTTCACCTAAACCGATCCAGTCAATGTTCATGGCCACTTTGCCTTCGCGGAACAATTGGTCCGAAACGAAAATGTCCATGGTGCCGGTCTTGGCAACCGGCGGCATGTACTGGATCATGCTCAGGTATTTATCCAATGCGGCAACTGCTGCTGGTGAGTTCACGACACCTTCCGCCTGGCCTTTGGGCACTTGGGTTTCGTCCCATGTATCGCCACCCATTTGCCAGATAAAGCCGTTGATTTGCATCGACGAGAAGTCATAGCCTTTGCCAGCTTGATAGGCGATGCCGTAGAAATCATCTTCGGCGGGCTTGCCAGCCAGCATGTCGCCCTTCTTGCGCTGGAAGAATTCACCAACGTTTTTGAAGTCGTCCCATGTCATGGCATCAAGTTCTTCGCCGGTGCAGGCGAGCTTCTTGTTGTATTTTGCCATGAAGGCGGCTTGTTCACCCGCATCACAGATAATGTCTGAACGGGCAAAGTTCACGAGAACGTCAGGAAACTGCGGGAAGCCATAATAGTTTTCCGACTTGTGGGGATATGTCGAATAGGCGTTCAATGGAGCCGGATGGATGGTCTTGAACGTGGCCATAAAGTCCGGATCAGCTTCCAACAGATCGTTGATCTTGCGGAAGTAGCCGCCTTCAACGAAAGCTCCCAGCCACTGTGAGTCTGATACGATGAAGTTGTACTTCTTTTCACCTGATGTGAGCGATGCGTTCACACGGGTGTAGAAGTCAGGCCATGGAATGAAGTCCACTTCGAGCTTCACAGTATTGCCAGACTTGGCCTTGTACTGCTCATCGAAGAACTTCTTCATGATGCGTGTCGGTGGCCAATCTGGCACAGCCATGGTCAGCACAACGTCTTCGGCCAGTGCGACATTCGCACCACCCGCCAGCAATGTTGCAGCAAAGCCTGCAGCAATTGCCAGTCCTTTTACTTTTGTTACAACGGTCATTTTAGGTTTCCTCCCAGTTGTTACCGTTTCAGATTTTCTAAAGTCCTTCAGTCTGCCTTAGGGTGCGCCGAGCGCCTCACCATTATCAGCACGGAAGATGTGGATTTTTTTGTGATCTATTGTGATGGACGCCGCATCGCCGGGTTTCAAACCGACAGCGCGGGATTCGGGCAACACAAGACGAAGCGTGTTGCCATTGGTTTCAACAGAAACCACTGTCACGTCGCCCAAAGGTTCAAGCATTCGAATATGTGATGCAAGACCGCCTTTTGCTGTCAGTGTAATGTCGTTCGGGCGGATTCCTAAAAGTGCCTTTTCACCCGCAGCAGATTTGAATGCACCCGAAGCTGTTATGCGTCCGAAGGGCGTATCAATTGATTTCCCATCGTCAGCCATCAGGCCTTCAATCATGTTCATGTGGGGCGAACCGATTTTGCCTGCCACATAAATGTTGCGCGGGGTTTCGTACAATTCATCAGGGGTACCAAGCTGCACCACCGCACCATCTTTCATCACGGCGATGTCTTCACCCATCGACAAGGCTTCAAGTTCATCAGGTGTGGCATAAACGATTGTCATGCCATATTGGCGGTGCAGGCGTTTGAGCTCTGCCCGCATATCGTGACGCAATTTCGCATCAAGATTGGTCAGCGGCTCATCAAGAAGCAGAATGCGGGGACGACGAATGAGTGAGCGACCAAGGGCCACGCGTTGCTGCTCGCCCCCCGACAATGTGCTGGGTTTTCGTTCCAAACGGGGTGTCAGTTTCAGAGACGCCGCAGTTTCTTCCACCCGCTTTTTAATTTCAGTCTCGGCCACCTTTTCCTCGCGCAAGGGGTAGGCCAAATTTTCATAGACATTGAGATGCGGGTAAAGTGCAAAAGACTGAAACACCATGGAGATGCCGCGCCCGGCAATTGGTGCATGCGTCATGTCTTTGCCGAATATTTCGACACGTCCTTGGTCCGGCGGCACCAGCCCTGCCATCATCCGCAATGTTGTGGTCTTGCCAACGGAGCTTGGCCCGAACAATACAAAGAAGCGGCCTTCAGGCACTGTGAAGCTTAAGTTCTCAAGCGCCCGCACACGTCCATAGGCCTTCGAAACTGAAGACAGTTTTATTGCAGCTTGGTCACTCGACGCCATTCACACAGCCTTCAAAAATCGCTTTTGCATTTTTAAGTAGACTAACGTCGAATGCAGCACTTGCAAGATGGCAGGGTCGTTTCCAAACCGCTTTCAATAAAATAAATCTGTTCACGGACGGCACATCCTCACTTGGCAGACTCCCAAGCGCCACTGCTCGCAGATTTCAAAACCGCATCGGTCACACGGTCAGTTGCCATTGCTTCACGAAAGGTTGGAGCAGCTGCAACGCCGCTTTCAATGCCTTGAATAAAGTCGGCCGCCTGATGAATGAACGAATGCTCATAGCCAATCTGCAAGCCCGGCACCCACCACTTCGCCATATAGGGGTGGTCGCCATCGGTAATGTGTACATTCCGCCAACCGCGGGTCCGTCCCTCGTCGCGGTGGTCGAAATATTGTAACCGGTGCAGGTCATGCAGATCCCAGGATATCGACGCCTTCTCGCCGTTGATTTCAAATGTGTAGAGTGCCTTGTGGCCACGGGCGTATCGTGTGGCTTCAAAATTGGCGAGTGAACCATTGTCGAAGCGGGCAAGGAACAGCGACGCATCATCAATGCCGACTTTTTCGATCTTACCCGTGATATTGTGGTGGCGTTCTTTGATGAAGGTTTCAGTGGTGCCCACCACTTTATCAATGCCGCCGTTCAACCACATGGCAGTGTCGATGCAATGGGCGAGAAGATCACCGGTCACACCAGAACCCGCCACACCAACGTCAAGTCTCCACAGGCCTTGACCACCTTGGGGGAGGTCGGCTGAGATGGTCCAGTCCTGTAGAAACTTGGCGCGGTAGTGGAAGATTTTGCCCAAGCGACCTTCATCGATCAATTGTTTGGCCAAGGTCACAGCGGGGATGCGGCGGTAGTTGTACCAAACCATATTGGCCACTTTGGCCTTTTCCACCGCAGCTGTCATGGCAGCGGATTCTTTTGCGTTACGGCCAAGAGGTTTTTCACACATCACCATTTTGCCGTTGGCAGCTGCTGCAATGGCAATGTCATGGTGCACGTCATTGGGTGCAGCAATATCAATGATGTCGATGTCTTTGCGCTCAACCAATTTGCGCCAGTCGGTCTCGGTGGCTTCGTAACCCCATTGATCAGCGAAAGCTTTGACTTTACCAGCATCACGCGCGCACACGGCTTTCAAAACGGGCTGGTGCTTGAGATCAAAAAACGTGGCCGCTTGTTTGAAGGCGTTGGAATGGGTGCGGCCCATAAAACCGTACCCCACCATGCCGATGTTGAGGGGTTTTTTAGTCATGATGGAGATCTCAGCGAAGGGACCTCATCCGTCTCGCGTTGCACGCGATCCACCTTCTCCATCTGCGATGGAGAAGGGACAATTTTAGTCCCCTCGCCATCGCAGATGGAGAGGGAGGGGCCCGCTGCAAAGCGGTGGGAGGGTGAGGTCCTTCGCGTCATCACGCCACCCACCCATGCTTATCACGCACTTTCAGCATCGTCGCCAGAATGTCATTCCAGGTCTGCTGCTTCATCATCACGTCATTGGGGAACATGCAGCCGTCCCAACAAATGTGTTTAAAGGCTTTGGTCAGGTCGCCATCCTTGCCGCGCATCCACATGCCTGCATGCTTGGGAATATCAAGCTTGCCGTTTTTATCGGTGACCATACAGTGACGCCCGGTCTTGTCGTGATAGCCTAAGCCTTTCACCGTGCCATCGTTTTGTGCCACATGGAAATCAATGGTCCATGGCCGCAAGGCGTCGGTCATTTTCTTCAAGGCTTCATCGAGAGTCTTTTTTGACTTCCAATCAAATTTCGCAGGAAGCAGCCGTGACTTTGGCGCGTTGTATCCCATGGTATAGAGCAAGGTGTGGGCCATGTCGGCTTGGAAGCCGATGGTGTGGGGGCGGTCCACTTCTTCCAAGGTGTTGATCATGTCTTTCCATGAATGCATGCCGCCCCAACAGATTTCACCTTCGCAAGCCAAACGCTCATCGTAGTCTACCGCAACGGAGCAAGCCTCGCGGAAGGTCTTGGCAATTTTCTTGGTATTGCCGACCGGGTCTTTGGCCCAATCAGCTGGCCCCGCCGCAGAGTCGATGCGGATAATGCCGTAGGGTCTTACACCCAATTCGCGCAGGCGAGCCCCGAGGTTGCAGGACTTCCGCACATTGTCGACGAACTTCTTGCGGTCACTTGGTGAACCCATAGCAGAACCACCACCAACCGGTGGCCAGACGGGGGCAACGATGGAGCCTATGACCAAATTTCGCTTTTGCACTTTCTCGGCAAGGCGTTTGATGTCGTCGTCGGTGCAATCGATTTCGGTGTGCGGTCCGACGTGGAAAATATCAACGCCGTCGAACTTCTTACCGTTCACATCGGCCTTGGCGGTGAGGTCCAATAGGGTATCGAGGTCAATGCCGGGTTCCGAGTCAGGGCCTTTGCCCACAAGACCCGGCCACATGGCATTGTGCAATTTCGGAAAATTATGATCAGCCAACACGTCTCTCCCGCGTAACGTTTTCTTCTAACTTACGCAGGATTCGAGACAGCTGTCCAGAACTGTTATATTAGTATGACAGTTATTTTTGCATCAACCCTTCAAGCAGCAAGGCCACAGCTTCAGCACCCGGATCATTGAAGCCCTTCAAATTATCAGCTGAAACATAAGTTGAGCGACCGGCCCGCGCGCGCGTCATGGCGGCTGTGGCATTGGCACCTTTGCGGGCCGCACTTGCTGCTTTACCAATATCTGGCAGAGCTTGAAGTGCTGGCACCAAAGCATCAATCATTGTGCGATCACCCGGATTTGCGCCACCGTATATCATCATGCGGGCAAGACCTGCTTGCAATGCCACTTGCCATGTCGCACCTTTGGCTGATGACTGGGCGGCGGCGGAAAAGAAGATGGCCAGCAACACACCAGATGATCCGCCCATGGTGCGAGTCATGGCATCGCTGACGGCGGCAAAGAATAGATCAGGTTTTGCCAAAGGCATTTTATTCAAGTTGGCGGAGATATGACGCGCCGCCGTTGCAATTGTTGACCCCGTATCACCGTCACCCACACGGGCGTCCAACGCATTCAATGCGGCTTCTGACTCTTGCAGCACACCACATGCGCGTTTCACCAAAGCAGCCAGTGCATCATTTTTGCTGGCCTTCCAAGCCTTGCTCTTCATTTCCTTGGGCAGTTTAACGAGCTTGGGCGGGCTATTCAGTTTAACCCCTGGCCACACCAAAGCCGAGGCAGGCGAAAGCAATGCGGTTTTGAAATCCGGCGTCAGTGGCAACAGCGAAAACGAGAAGCCATGCATATCCAATGACGTCACCAAATTGGCAGGGCCACACACCAGTTTGATTTTCTTGCCGTGCTTTCCCTTTAATACCTCATTGGCGATGACACCCATTTCCAATGGTGTGGTGGAGCCAAGATTATTGATCAGCAAGGCATAACAAGCAGCGGGCTTCACCGCAGAAAACAATTTATCCGCCACCAAAGCCGCAGCCTTTGCCGCAGATTCAAAACTCACCAGTTCCACACCGGGTTCACCATGAATGCCTAAGCCCAATTCAGCTTTTCCTGCAGGCACACGGTCTTCACGGCCAATACCGGGCAAGGTGCAGGACGACAACGCCAATCCAATTGACACCAAACCATCAGCAACCTTTTGTGCGATGGCCGCCACTTTGGCGAGGGGCAATCCCTTCTCAGCGTAATGACCTGCAATCTTCTCAACCAACATGACACCTGCAATGCCGCGCGGCTGAATGATGTCGGGCAAAGCAATGTCGTCTTTGACCAGGATCACTTCAACCTTGCGACCAAGGTTGCGGGCCTTCTCAATGGCAAGTCCGAAGTTTAATCGGTCGCCCGTATAGTTTTTGTAAATGACGAGGCAACCGGCTTTTCCCGTCACCGCCATGATGGCTGCAAACACAGCATCCACTGAGGGGGAGGCAAAAACCTCGCCACACACAGCAGCGGTCAACATGCCCGGCCCAACGAATCCTGCATGGGCCGGCTCATGGCCAGAGCCACCGCCTGCAACAATCGCAACTTTCTTGTCGCGTTTGTGATCTGTGCGCAAAATGACTTTAATAGCTGGGTAGCCATCCAGCCGCGCTAGGTTGCTGCCGCCTGAACTTCTCAGCAGACCGTCAAGCGAGTCGATAACAACGGTCTCTTTTGAATTGATAAATTGTGCCATGGTGCGTCTTCCCTCATTCCCCAGAATGACAATAGAGGTAACGCAATTTCAGAAAAGATCAACGGGGGTTAGGTAATCCGCCTGATCGACGCCATGATTTCTTCGGGTTCGAATACTTTTTTCCAGTCATCGCGCATCAAGGCGGGCTTGCCGAATGCGATGGCTTTGTTGCAGGCGTCAGAGAATACGCCCGGCTGTTCTTTGAAAATTACAGCCGCCAAAATATTCATGTGACCCAACAGAAAATCCCGCGCAGCTTCGTGCGGCACACCCCGGCGCACAACTTCGTCCATGGCTTCGCGCAGCACATCAAGCAGCGAGCCCGCAACAGTTTCCGCCAGACCTGGCTCCAACAAAGCAATTTGTTCTACCGTCAAACGATGCGAGCGCATCACCGGCGCCCAAATGGTGCGGGCCACAGCTTCGCCGATCGCATAATGTTCTTCCGGGCCTTGCATCAATGCGCTGACAATTGCTTGCTTGGCTTTCACTCCGCCAAAACGATCAAGCTTTGCTGCCATATCGGTTTCGTCGTTAAAGATCGGGGGGTGGCAGGGGTGCGTGACAAAATAAGTAATGTCTTTCCGGTCCGGCAAATGCCCGGCGAAGGGTGCAGCCGCATCAAGCGTGATCACAATCGTGCCGGGTTTCAACTGATCCACAATTGAATTGGCCACTTTACCAATGGCAGTATCGGGCACGGCCAAGACGACGACTGAAGCATCGGCCAAGGCGTAATCAGCATCGACCGCCTGCCAACCCAATTCTTCCGCCAATCTTTTGCGCCCAATTTCCCCCACTTCAACGGGTCTTATGGTGTATTGCGAATTCTTGAGGTTTTGCCCCAGCCGCATTCCCATTTTTCCGCCCGCGCCAAATAAAGCAATTGTTGTCATGATATTGTCAGATCCTACCAAAATACTAGGTTTTTAACCTTAGCCATTATACGCTACGCGACTGACGGGAGAAAAAGTTTTTTACAAGGGTATCTTGCAAGTTTAACAACCTCAGATACATTGGGATTGTGATTGCTCCGTTTTGGGGGCAATACGGGCGGCAACATCGGAAGTTTTAAGTTAAACATGACGGCAGTTTCGCAAACCTCATACAGCGTCCGTTTTGGTCTTTTGATCACGGCAATTGGTGGATTTCTATTCACCTTTGATCTTCCGCTGCTCCGACTCGCAGACAACGACAAATGGACGCTGGTGTTTGCGCGCGGGCTGTTCTTGTTTTTGTCCATAACAGCTGTGTGGTGGTGTGTAAGGCTGAGGACTGGCTCAAAGCTTCCCTATATTGCCGGTGCCGCAGGGCTTGCTGTTATCGCCACAAACACCATTGCCAATATTTCCTATATCGGCGCACTCAAAGAAACCAATGCTGCAAATGTGGTTTTTATTTTGGCTCTCGTGCCAGTGCTAACTGCGGTTTTTTCACGAATATTCATTAGGGAAGAAATCCATAATTTTACGTGGATCGCCACCGGCTTGGCGCTTGTCGGCGTAGGTATAATCGTGCAGGACAGTTTAACCCTTGGCGGCATTCGGGGAGATTTTCTGGCCCTCGTTTGCGCCATATGTACTGCAGCTGCTTTCACAATCATACGCGCCAGCGGAAAAAACATCGCAACAAGCCTTGCTGTCGGAAGTCTTATGTCTGCGCTCATCGCTGTGGTTTTCTTTGACGTAAACATGGAAAACCTCATGAAAGCCGCAGCTTTCGGCATGCCAAGCTGGTTTTGGGTGGCACTGAATGGTTTGGTGGTCATCCCGTTGTCTTCTGCACTTATTGCCAATGGTCCTCGCTTTCTGCCCTCTGCCGATGTCAGCATGTTCTTTCTATTGGAAACAATTTTGACTCCGATTTGGATTTGGATGTTGTTTGCAGAGGTTCCCTCCAATGCGGTTTTATGGGGTGGAGCCATTGTGATCGTGACGCTGGTCGTTCACAGTTTGTGGCGCTTGCGCTCAACACTCGCCGAGAACCCCGTCGCTTAACCCTTTTGTGCATTCACTTGACAGAATGAATTCTTCCAGCACATTGGCAGTTGGTGAAATAGCAGGCAGGGACTTGCGATGTATTTTGGTGAAGTCGAAGGCACAGGTTTTGAAGTCATAGATGGCCGCTTCCGCAATCTGTTGACGGGCCATGGTCGCGTTGAACGGCTATGGTCGGGTGGGCGTTGGACCGAGGGGCCGGCTTGGTTTGCAGCCGGGCGCTACCTCGTGTTTTCCGACATCCCCAACAACCGCCTGATGCGCTTTAATGAATGCGATGGCAGCGTGTCAGAGTTTCGCAAACCCTCTAACAATTGCAACGGCAACACGACTGATCCACAGGGCCGTCTCGTCACCTGCGAACACCTCACGCGCCGCGTGACACGGACGGAATATGATGGCTCCATCACTGTTGTTGCATCTCACTTCAAGGGCAAGCGTTTTAACTCGCCAAATGATGTCGTTGTAAAATCCGATGGCTCGATTTGGTTTACGGATCCGAGCTATGGCATTCTCACCGATTATGAAGGCATTGCGGCACCACAAGAACTTGATCGTTGCGATGTTTATCGCGTCGATGGCCAGACTGGCGAGATCACCATTGTTGCTGATGATTTAATGAAGCCCAATGGCATCGCCTTCTCGTGTGACGAGTCGGTGCTTTATGTCGCCGATACCGGGCTGTCGCACAATCCGAAAGGCCCAAAACACATCCGCGCTTTCAAAGTGAAAGCCGATGGCAAGTCGCTTGGCGCTTCTTCAGTCTTCGCCGATTGTTCAGCCGGCTTTTTTGATGGCTTCCGGGTTGACCGTCAGGACCGTGTGTGGTCCTCAGCCGGTGATGGCGTGCATTGCTTCCTGCCATCCGGCGATTTGATTGGGAAAATCAAATTGCCGGAAATCTGTGGCAATGTTTGCTTTGGCGGACCACTTCGTAATCGTCTATTCATGTGTGGTACGACGTCATTGTATTCTGCCTATCTCGCAATCAACGGATAACCCACGATGTTAATGCCAAAACCAGATGAAACCGTCATTGCCCGGCGCGGAGACATTGCGGCGGCGTTGCGGGCGATTGTACCTCATCACGCGGTTATTGATTCCGAAGTCACGTTGAAGGCTTACGAAAGCGATGGGCTGACGGCCTATCGTCAACCGCCAATGTTGGTGGTGCTGCCGGACACCACCGCGCAGGTTTCCGCCATCATGAAATATGCGCAAGACGAGGGTATTAAGATTGTGCCGCGCGGTGCAGGCACATCCTTGTCTGGTGGTGCATTGCCACTGGCTGATGGCATTGTGCTGGGCCTTGCCAAATTCAACAAGGTGTTGGACATCGACTTTGCCAATCGCTGCGCTGTCGTCCAACCCGGCGTCACCAATCTTGCGATTACAAAAGCCGTCGAACACAAAGGCTTCTACTACGCCCCCGACCCATCATCACAGATTGCTTGCACCATCGGCGGCAATGTCGCGGAGAATTCCGGTGGCGTGCATTGTTTAAAATATGGCCTTACGGCCAATAACATTCTCGGCCTCGAAATTGTTTTGCCCGGTGGTGACATTGTGCGCCTTGGTGGCAAACACTTGGACTCCGATGGTTATGATCTGATGGGCATTTTGACAGGCTCAGAAGGCCTGCTCGGTGTGGTCACCGAGGTCACTGTGCGGATTTTGCAAAAACCTGAAACAGCACGTGCTGTGCTGATCGGCTTTCCCTCCAGTGAAGATGCGGGCCAGTGCGTGGCCGACGTGATTTCGGCTGGCATTATTCCAGGCGGCATGGAGATGATGGACAAGCCCGCCATTCACGCGGCGGAAGATTTTGTGCACGCCAATTATCCGCTTGATGTTGAAGCCTTGCTGATCGTTGAACTCGACGGCCCGCCTGCGGAAGTGGATGCGCTTACCGAACGCGTGCGCCTCATCGCAGAACGCAACAAAGCTTCGACCTTGCGGGTGTCGTCGTCAGAGCAGGAACGCTTGTTGTTCTGGGCCGGGCGCAAGGCGGCTTTCCCGGCAGTCGGGCGCATATCGCCTGATTACCTATGCATGGACGGCACCATACCCCGTAAAACGTTGCCTGAGGTTTTGCGCGGCATGGAAGCGTTGTCGAAGAAATATAAACTGCGCGTCGCCAATGTGTTCCACGCGGGCGATGGCAACCTGCACCCGCTGATATTGTTTGATGCAAACGTTGATGATGAGTTGGAACGAGCTGAAGCCTTTGGAGCAGACATCTTGCGACTCTGTGTCAAAGTGGGCGGTGTGCTCACCGGTGAACACGGGGTGGGCGTTGAGAAGCGTGACCTGATGCCGGAGATGTTTTCAGAAACCGACATGGCCGTGCAGCAGCGCGTAAAATGTGCCTTCGACCCACAAGGGCTTTTGAACCCCGGCAAAGTGTTCCCGAGTTTACATCGCTGCGCCGAATTGGGCCGCATGATCGTGCATAAGGGCCAAGTCAATTTCCCCGACTTGCCGCGCTTCTGATGACACATATTTTTTCACCGAAAACGGAAGCGGACTTGGCTGAGACGATTTCAGCAGGTGGGCCTTTTGGTGTTGAAGGCTTGGGCAGCAAGCAGAACTATGGTCGGGCTGTCGAAGTTTCAAACACATTGTCGCTCGCAAAATTTGCAGGCGTCGAAATCTACGAACCTGAAGAGCTGATCCTCGAAGCAGGGGCCGCAACACCTCTCGCTGAAATTCAAAACTTGCTTTCACAGCGCCAGCAAATGCTGGCCTTTGACCCGCCTGATCATTCTCATCTCTGGGGCAGCACTTCCAGCGGCAGCATCGGTGGATTGTTGGCGACTGGCCTTGCCGGTTCACGCCGCATCAAAGCGGGCAGTGCACGCGACCATATTCTGGGTGTGCGTGGTGTCACAGGGCGTGGCGAAATTTTCAAAGCAGGTGCGCGCGTTGTAAAAAATGTAACGGGCTATGACATGCCAAAACTGATGGCGGGAAGTTTCGGCACTTTGGCCGCCCTCACATCCGTGACCTTCAAAGTGTTACCCTCACCTGAAACCGAAGAAACCGTTTTCATCCCCAAGCTTGATGATGCAACCGCCATGACCGTGATGTCAGAAGCCTTGCAATCGCAAGCCGAAATTTCCGCCGCCGCCCATGTGCCAAGCGAAGGCACTTATTTGCGCTTTGAAGGCATTGGTATTTCTGTTGTAGCACGGCGCGATCGTTATATCAGTACACTGCAGCACAGTTGCGAGTTGTTGAACGAGGGACCTTCGGCGAAAGCATGGCAGCGCATTCGTGACTGCAAAGTCTTTGCACCCGACGCCACACGTGCCCTGTGGCGCATCAGCGTCACCCCCAGCGAAGGTGCCAAGATTGCCGCAGCGTTTTCACATCACACTGACGCAAAATATTTCTTCGACTGGGGTGGAGGTTTGTTGTGGATGAGTGTGCCTGTTGAAACACACGTGCGTGAACACATCACGAATGGTCACGCTACGCTATATGCAGCACCGAAAAACCTGCGCAACAGCTCCAATATATTTCAACCACAGGACCCCGCAGTGGCCGCACTCACTGCCCGTGTGAAATCCGCACTCGACCCTGCCGCAAAACTCAATCCCGGTCGCATGTATAAGGGTGTCTGAATATGCAAACCCATTTCACCCCAACGCAACTCGCTGATCCCAAACTCTCTGACTCCAACAAAGTCCTGCGCAACTGCGTGCATTGCGGCTTTTGCACCGCCACCTGCCCGACCTATGTGTTGCTGGGTGATGAGCTCGATTCACCGCGCGGACGCATTTACCTGATGAAGGAGATGCTTGAAAAAGGCGGCGCACCTTCACCTGATGTGGTGAAGCATGTGGACCGCTGCTTGTCGTGTCTCTCCTGCATGACCACCTGCCCGTCGGGCGTGAATTACATGCATCTCGTTGATCATGCCCGCGCGCATATTGAGGAACATCACACCAGACCGCTTGCTGAACGCTGGATGCGCAACATTCTGGGCTACGTCATGCCACGCCCCACTATTTTCAAATGGGCGATGGTGGGTGGACGCGTGGCGAAACCCTTTCGTGGGCTGCTCGCAAATCTGGGTTTCAAACGTTTAAGCGCCGCCTTGGCGCTGGTGTCCGATCGCCCTGCAACCCAAGAAACATTGGGGCTGCCTGGAACATACAAGGCCGAAGGACAACGCAAAGGCCGCATCGGTTTATTGCGGGGCTGCGTGCAGAGTGTTGAGGATCCGGGCATCAATGCTGCCACGATTCGTTTGCTCACACGTTTGGGCTACGACGTCGTAGTGACCCAAGGCGAGTCCTGCTGCGGCTCCATCACCCACCACATGGGCCGCGAGAACGAAGCCCACGGCTACGCCAAACGTATGATTGATCAATGGACTGAGGCTGGCCTAGACCACGTCATCATCACCTCTTCGGGTTGTGGCACAGTGGTAAAAGACTATGGCTTCATGTTGAAACACGATTCACTCTATGCTGAAAAAGCAAAGGCTATCGCGGGCAAGGCAAAAGACGTGACCGAATTCCTCTCCACTTTATCCTTGCCGCAGCAGCCCAAAAAGAATCTACGCGTGGCCTACCATTCCGCCTGCTCGATGCAACACGGACAGAAAATCACAACCGCACCGATCACACTTTTGCAAGCTGCTGGCTTTGACGTGGTGACTGTGCCTGAGGGGCATTTGTGTTGTGGTTCGGCTGGCACGTATAACATGCTGCAGCCGGAAATCGCCTCGCAGCTCCGAACCCGTAAGCTCAACAACATCGCCACAACCAAGCCCGACATTATCACAACGGGAAATTTGGGCTGTATGACCCAGCTGCAAAGTGGCCTAGACAAACCGATGCTTCACACCATTGAACTTCTTGATTGGGCCCATGGCGGCCCCACACCAAAGGCACTACAACAATGACAAAACGTATTGGCCGCCACGGCCTGCAGGTTGACACGGCACTTGACAGCTTCATTGCGAACGAAGCGCTGCCCAGTACAGGCTTGGACGTGGCAACATTTTGGCGCGGTTTTTCAGATCTGGTGCATGATCTGGCCCCTGAGAACCACAGCCTGCTCGACAAGCGTGATGCGCTTCAGTTGAAAATCGACACCTGGTGCAAAGACAATCCGGGGGCCACCGATCCCGGCGCTCAAGAAAAATTCCTGCGCGACATTGGTTACATCGTGCCAACGGGTGATGACTTCAACATCGCCGTTGAAAATGTTGATCCTGAAATTTCAACCATCGCGGGCCCGCAACTTGTTGTGCCCGTGATGAACGCGCGTTACGCCTTGAATGCTGCAAATGCTCGCTGGGGTTCGCTCTATGATGCGCTCTATGGCACAGATGCGATTTCTTCCAGCGATGGAGCGGAAGCGGGCAAGACTTACAATCCGATACGTGGTGCCAAGGTCATTTCCTGGGCGCGTGATTTTCTTAACCGTCACTTTCCATTAAAAAACGGTGATTGGAACAGCATCACGGCTTTGCCAGACGCCGCCGGACTTGCAGACGCTACACACTTCGCTGGCACGTCCACCGCATCGATCTACCTTCGCAACAACGGCTTGTTGGTTGAAGTTGTGACCGACAAAGACAGTGATCTCGGGAAACAAGACGCGGCTGGCATTTCTGATGTGCGTTTAGAATCCGCAATGACGGTGATCATGGATTGCGAGGACTCTGTTGCCGCTGTCGATGCCGAAGACAAAGTGTTGGTCTACAGCAATTGGCTGGGCCTGATGAAAGGCGACCTTGCCGAAGTCATGATCAAAAACGGCAAAACCATCACCCGCACCCTCAATGGCGACCGTCATTTTAAATCTAGCGATGGCAAAGACATTCAGGCAAAGGGCCGTTCTCTCATGTTGATCCGCAACGTCGGCCACTTGATGACCACGCCTGCCATTCTGGATCGCGAAAGTCGCGAAATTCCCGAAGGCCTTATGGACGCAATGATCACCACGTTGATTGCGATGCATGACATTGGCCCGAAAGGCCGCCGCGCCAATTCAACAACGGGTTCCATGTATGTGGTAAAGCCCAAAATGCACGGGCCTGATGAAGTGGCCTTTGCCGTCAAAACCTTCGACCGTGTTGAAGATACTCTGGGCCTTCCCCGCAACAGCGTGAAGCTCGGTATCATGGACGAGGAACGCCGCACCACGGTGAATTTGAAAGAGTGCATTCGCGCCGCCAAACATCGTGTGGTCTTTATCAACACCGGCTTTCTGGATCGCACCGGTGACGAAATGCACACCTCAATGGAAGCAGGCCCGATGTTGCGGAAGGGCGACATGAAGGCCGCCGCCTGGATCAAGTCCTATGAAGACTGGAACGTTGATACGGGCCTCGCCTGCGGTTTTTCCGGTGTGGCGCAAATCGGCAAAGGCATGTGGGCCATGCCGGATTTGATGGCCGCGATGCTGGAACAAAAAATCGCACACCCCAAAGCCGGTGCCAACACGGCATGGGTGCCTTCACCCACGGGTGCCACGTTGCATGCCACGCATTACCATCAGGTCAAAGTTTCCGATGTTCAGGCCGCGCTGAAAGGCAAACCCCGCGCCTCGCTGTCTGGCATCTTGTCTATTCCGGTGGCGGTGCGTCCCAACTGGAATGACGAGGACATTCAGCGCGAACTCGACAACAATGCCCAGGGCATTTTGGGTTATGTTGTCAGATGGGTGAACCAAGGCATTGGCTGTTCGAAAGTGCCAGACATCAACAACGTCGGCCTCATGGAAGACCGTGCCACCTTGCGGATTTCAGCACAACACATGGCCAATTGGTTGCACCATGGAGTTGTTAAAAAGAAGCACATCAAGGAAACCATGATGCGGATGGCGGCTGTCGTCGATAAGCAAAACGCTGGTGATCCTGACTACGCCCCGATGGCTGGAAATTTCGACACATCAATTGCATTTCACACGGCTTGCGATTTGGTGTTCAGAGGGCGAGAGCAACCCAATGGCTACACCGAACCGCTCCTACATGCTGCTCGCTTGAGAGTGAAATCTCAACTCTAATCCCGCCAAGCCGCCACCCCATAAGCCGCGAGTTTGGCGCCTCCTAAAAGATATTTGCGTTTGCCGGTAAGCGTGAAACTGTCCGGCCCGTAGTTGAATGCGAAATGAATGTCGCCGCGTTTGCGTGTGCGAATATGTGCAGGTAATTCCACGCGCTCCAAACCGGCGCTTTTGCAAAGAAGTTTCATAGTTGAAAACAATAAATTCTCGCTGGGCCAGCAGGCGATGTAGTGTCGTTTGCCATTTGCAATCAAAGCCGGGCTGCCAGACTTGAAGCGCGCCAATACGGCGGCTGAAGTTTCAATTTCTTCCACCCATTTTTCTGCGCCACCTTTAACCTTGCCGCTCACTGTGGTCGTCAAGCTTGGCCGCATTGAAGACACTTCAAGCACCCGCATTTTCAACAACTTGGCAAGTGGACCGGGCGGCAAGTTATCGGGTATGGCAAAGTGCCGCGTCTTTGATCCCGTGCGCGGGCCAAACAATATAACAGCATCAGTCTGCGTAAATGCCTTTTCGGCAGCGTCGCTCACATGCGGCAGTGTTGGCACCAGCACCAACTTATAAGCTTTCAGTGAAGCGCCCGGACGCACAAAATCCACATCCAAACCGCCGCGCCGAACGGCTTCATACCAGCGGAAGACGATTTCATGGTAGCGGAAGTCTTTGCCCTGCGGCTGGATATGTGTGATCCAATGCGCCTCGTAATCATAAACAATGGCAACCGGCGCTGGCGTAGCAGCAGGCAAGGCCCCAAGCTTGGCAATCTCTTCGCCACATTGCTGCGCTTCACGTCCACCTTGCGACCATTCATGCTGACCCGGTAAATTTAACCCGGCATGGAATTGTTCCTGTGCTGATTGCGCTTGCCGCCAGCGGAAATAACTGACCACTTCAGCCCCATGCGCCAAGGCTTCCCAGGTCCACAACCGCACCATGCCTTTTTTCGGAATAGGATTCCAAGGTGCCCAGTTCACCGGCCCCGGCTGTTGTTCCATCACCCACCAACGGCCGCGACCCACGGCGCGATACAAGTCGTGGTGAAAAGGTGCAATGTCAGGATGCGACGTTTCACACCAGCGGGCTTTCTCTTCTTCCGTCGGCAGAAACTGCTCAGCAAATCCGATGGGGTAAGAGTCCCAGGTCGCCACATCCAGATTATCGCCCACATCCCAATGATCAAATTCATTGAAGAAGCCCATGAAGTTATGGCTGACAAAACGATCAGGCGAATGCTTGCGGATAATGTCACATTGCATTTTATCGTAAGCCGCAACCTGCGAACTCATGTAGCGCCAGAAGTCCAGCTTGGCAGCAGGGTTGGTTTCAGTCACGGTCAAATGCGGCAGGGTGATCTGTTCAAAGTCAGTCAATTCCATCGACCAGAACACATTGCCCCAGGCTGCGTTCAATTGATCGGTGGACTGGTAATGCAATCTCAGCCAGCGTTTAAAGCCTTTGAGGTCTTCCGGCCCCCAGGACAGGACCGTGAAGTGGCAGCCATATTCATTATCCGTTTGCCAGCCGCACAATGCTTGATGTTTGCCATAACGCTGTGCCACGGCCTCAACGATGCGGGCTGACTCGCGCCAATAGGTATCGGACGAAAATGAATAATGCCGCCTTGAGCCAAAGCCACGTGGCTTTCCATCCATGTCATAAGGTACGATATCGGGGTGTTCATCCATGAGCCATTTGGGCGGCGTGGCGGTGGGGGTGCCCAAGACCACTTTGAGGCCTGCTGCCCCCAGCACATCCATGGCGCGGCCAAGCCAGCCCCAGGTGTATGTGCCGCGCTTGGGTTCCAGCCGTGACCATGCAAACTCGCCGATGCGCACATAGCGAATGCCAAGCGCATACATGCGTTCGGCATCTTTTTGCCACCAGCTTTCGGGCCAATGTTCAGGATAATAACAAACGCCAAGCATGGGCCTTCTCCGGAAGTGGGACTGTATTCATCATACAAAACCAGATTGCTGAAAACAATTGGAATGCGGTTACAAAACTGGAAAGTTTTGTGCTACTTGGCCGCGACTGAAACCCCCTGCTGACGAAAGCCACGCCCGCTTGCAAGATTTTGACACGCTGTCTCACGCTGAACAATTGCCTGTGCTGTTGCAACTCGCTCTTAAAGCCTGCAGTCTTTATGACCTGCCGGAGCACATCACCGCGACTTTGATCAATCTGTCGGAGAACGCCACCTATAAAATCGAAGCAGGTGACGGCAGGCGCTGGGCCTTGCGCGTTCACCGTGTTGGTTATCATTCCAAAGCTGCAATTGCATCGGAACTGCAATGGTTGACGACGCTGCGCAACACGGGTGTTGTGATAACACCCAAACCTGTGGCGGGGCTTGACGGTGCATTGATTCAAGTGATGATGGAACCCGACATGGCGCAGCCCCGCCACATCGTATTGTTTGACTGGGAGCAGGGCAGCGAGCCTTCGATTTCCGAAAACCTGATAATGCCGTTTGAAGCGCTGGGCGAAGTGACGGCCCGCATGCACATCCATGCAAAGCAATGGCAGCGGCCACAGTGGTTCACCCGCTTCACATGGGATTTTGAAACCAGCCTCGGCGAAGATAAGCCGCACTGGGGCCGCTGGCGCCATGGAATTGGCGTTGGTGCGGAGCAGTTTAAACTTTTTTCTCACACCGTTGATGTGATTGGAAAGCGTTTGGCGGCTTATGGAAAAGCGCCCGAACGCTTTGGCCTTGTGCATGGTGATTTGCGTTTGGCCAATGTGCTGATCGACGCCAATCAAGTGAAAGTCATCGACTTTGACGATAGCGGTTTCAGTTGGTTTATGTATGACGCTGCAACGCCTGTGTCTTTTTATGAACACGAGCCGCAGGTGCCGGAATTGATCGCGGCGTGGAGGGAAGGTTACCGTCGGGTGGCCCCGCTCAGCGCTGCCGATGAAGCGGAAATTCCAACATTTATCATGCTGCGCCGCTTGCTCTTGATGGCGTGGATCGGAACGCGCCGCGAAACCGATTTGGCCAAATCCATGGGATTGCAATATACGATGGACAGCATGAGCCTATGTGAAACCTTTCTGAGTCAGAACACGTGATATTTCATGCTCTTTGTCAATCGGTAGACAACACATGACGGTGCCCAAGTTCACACGGAACCCCGGTGGTCTGGTAGACGCCCGCTCCGCGATTGCAAGCAATCGCTAGGCTGGCACTCCCGCGATTGCAAGCAATCGCTAGAGGAGACGCGTGAGGAAACCTTCCGCGAATGCGACTATGTTTAAAGTCGCTATGATTGCGTCGGGTTTCCCCACGCGTAACAGGACTTTTGCTGCCCTGTGGTTTCACGTTCAATGTTCCCTTTGGGCTCTGCACCCGCATTGAACACCTCCCTGCCGCTGATCATGGAGTCCTCTTTTCGGCGAGGCCATCAGACCACGCCGGAGCAAAACCATGGGGCGTCCATCCCGTAGTGAATGGAGGCATACCACAAGACCCACCCGGAAGC
>JAYUQS010000234.1:0-2632 GCA_043756645.1 Hyphomicrobiales bacterium
CCACCGAAGCGATGATCGCCGAAAAGCCAAAGAACGCAGCCCCGGCAATGCCAGGCGGCGGCGGAATGGGCGGCATGGGCGGCATGGATTTCTGATCCAAGCTCACTCTCACCCCTCCCCACTTCGTGGGGAGGGGCAGGGGTGGGGCGCTAGCTACAAGCAAGAATGCAAAACCCCCGGTGGCGACACCGGGGTTTTTTGTTGGTTTGACATTCGTCGCGTGTCGCGCTACACGCAGTCATGATCGGTTCTGTTCGGCACAAAGCACTGCGCGGATTGTTCGAGACAGGCTCGCCAAAAGGCCTTCCGCCGGACTTTGTGCCTCGTTTGCGACGGATGCTTACGGCCTTGCATGCTGCTGAAGATTTGAAGCAACTTGAGACTATTCCCGGTTGGCGGCTTCATGCATTGAAAGGTGACATGCTGGGTTATTGGAGCATGTCGGTTTCCGGCAATTGGCGGCTGTTTTTTAAGTGGCAAGATGGCGTTGCCGAAGAGCTTGATCTTGTAGATTATCATTGAAAGGGAATAACACCATGTTCGATCCCGTACACCCCGGCGAAATTTTGAAAGAAGACGTCTTGGCTGAAGCAGGTTTGAGTGTTGCCAAGGCAGCCGAAATTTTAGGCGTCGGCCGCCCCGCCCTCAGCGCAGTGCTAAACGGTCGCGCCAGTCTCTCTCCCGAAATGGCGCTCAGGTTTGAAAAAGCCTTTGGCACCTCCATGGACCTGATGCTGAAAATGCAACTGCAACACGACATCGCCAAGACACGGAAATTGTCGAAGGGGATTAAAGTGCAGAAGTGGAAACGGGCGGCATAAGATCAGAGTTTTATGGACTGTCACCGTAATTCCATGGATAAAGCCTTTTTCGATGATGATTACAGCGAACAACAATCATTGAAAACCAACCAATTGAATTTGTTCGATTAACGACCGGACAGTAGTGGGACGCTTCCCTTTTCTTGCTCAGCTTCACCCCACCTTCCGCCCCACATGCGCCCGCAGGGCCGCATTGATACGGCTTTGATATCCCGCACCCTGCCGCTTGAACCAGTCCACCACATCCGCATCTAACCGCAACGTGAGCTGCTGTTTGATCGGCTTGTAAAACACGCCGCGTTTCGCGTCTTTCCAGTCAAGCTGCTCGGGGATATCGGAGAAGTCGATATCTTCATCGCGCAGTGCTGCCAGTTTTTGGGCGATGCGTTGATGTGCGGGAGTGAGTGCTTTAGAATTCACCTTCTTCATAGTGTCTCCTTTCGATGCGCGTCGCGTTACGGGCTGTGATGATGCGACCTGACTGTTCTTCAGACTGCATGGTGTGGACGACAAGAATCATCGCCACGCCAACTTGCCCGATAGTCTGCCATCGCTCCTCGCCTCCGTATTCATCCAATCTTGAACATGACAATGGATCATCAAAAACCAACTGTGCAAAATCAAATCCAAAGCCGTGCTTGGCAAGGTTGATTTGGCTCTTTCGTTCGTCCCAGATCCAGTCGGTCATCGTGACTTGCGTAGTTGCATATATGTAACTACAAAACGGTAGTTTGTCAACACTGGATTGTGGGTGGACGATTCCTGTTTTGATGCCAAGTTGGAAGACGTGACGTTGGATATGTTGGGCCGTGCAAAACGCTTGGACTAAGACCAAGAAAAAGCTGCAAGAGCGTCTGGCCAAATTGGCTGGCGTTATCAAGATCGTGTCGAAGGCGCTCGAAGCGCCAATCCATCTGATCGTTTGCATTGTCAAACGGTTAGAAAGTACCCGAAAAAAATGCCCCGACAAAATGCCGGGGCAAGATGTTCAGTCGTTTGCAATCGCTCTTAAGAGCAAGTGCCGTTTTCCATGCAATCCTTCATCTGTTCACGCAAATTGTCTTTCATGTCCTTGGCATCCTCACGGCCATCATGATCGCCGCCGAACGCGCCGGACTGGTAGCCCATCTTGTAACCCTTGGCATATCCATCCTTGTAGCCTTTCAAATAATCAGGATGCATTCTGTTCATTGTCAGCGCCCTGCCATTTACAATTTCGTCCTCGTAGGACTCTTGGTAGGCTTGCTTGTAACCATCTTCATAACCATGTTTGCGGCCGATGGTTTTGCCTTTGCGAAAGCCATCCGCATAAAACTGCGGTGCAGCCATTGCCGCTGTCGTTAGGGGTGCCACTGCAGCAGTTCCAATTGCGAGTGTTACGGCGCTCGAGAACAGCTTTCCGAGAAAATTGCGGCGAGAGAGATTTGATGTTGTTGTCATGATGGTTTTCCTTCTGGGTTGGGTTGAAAACGATGACGCGCAACCTGCTGGTTGGATGATGAATGCCGTCAAAATTTTCCGTTCAGATCAGGTTCATTTCGCGCATCGGAAGCCCAAAATTGGGGAGGCGTGAAAATTCTCAAAAATACCCCTTGACAATGTTCCTATTATGTTCCATGTATCCAAGACCACTCCCACTCGGGAGTCCGGTGTACGGCGGTGCAGTCGGGCGGGGGTGGTGGCAGGCCTGCGGGTTGGGGGTGACGTCCCCCCGGCTTCCGGGTGGGTCTTGTGGTATGCCTCCATTCACTACGGGATGGACGCCCCATGGTTTTGCTCCGGCGTGGTCTGATGGCCTCGCCGAAAAGAGG
>JAYUQS010000235.1:0-6945 GCA_043756645.1 Hyphomicrobiales bacterium
AGCACGTGATCATAACGCGGCTTATTGTGCTTCAAAACATCCTGGTAGGTTTCATTGACAGGGTCGCCATAGCTACCAGCGCTTTGACATGGGTGCGACGAAGTGAACGTGCCCCAGACGCGGCCAATCGCACTTTTGGGTCCGACGCGATCAACTTTGAACATGTTGCTGTTTTCGTCAAACGTGCAGTCGACAGAATACTCCTCTGAAATGCTTTGGCCCAACAAAGCTTGTTTCATCACATCAGGGATGGACGCCTCGTCGCCTTGCGCTGCCTTGATAAATACACGGCTGGTAAAGTGGCGATCCCCACGTGCCAAGACTTGTTCAATACGACAAATGGCTGCGGAGGAGTCATGGTAAACCTCTTCAAACCAACCGACTGCAAAGAACCTTAAAATATACGGTGCTCTCGCATTGGGAAGCCATTGAAATACTTTAAAAAGTGAAGTCACACATGGTGAACTCACAGTCCATTTCACTTCAGTACCCAATTCACCAGTCGTCAGACGAACACTGCCCGATTGAAAAAATTCATCCGCTTGTTGGGCGGTTTGCGCGTTCCACCCCAAGGTTGGCTCAAGTATGCCATGGTGCACCCAGTATAGACTTCCATTCATTTTAAATTTCGCCCTGATGAGTGAAATCCTAGCCCTTAAGAAGGATCTCAAGAGTTGTTGACGATCCTGCGGTAACACCGCCTGACTCGTGTGGAACTCTCCCCGGCATCATGAAAGCAAGAAAATATTAGCTTTGCGTTAAAACCTTAGAAAGTTTTCATCAGATTGATCTGCGTACGGATTTATCCGAATTTGTTGTTTTTAGGAAAGCCTTTTGGCGGCAGTTTCCCGGATTGAGCGCGTTCACCGATCCACTCCATCAGCTCGGCGACAGTCCAACTACGGCCAGACGAGTCAATCCAATTCAACCCCTCTTTCAGATTGAGCGTGGTTGCATCTGATAGATTGCCATCTTTGAATTTTTGCAACCGAACACCTTTGCCACGGGCCATTTCCGGCAACTCGCTGAGTTTGAAAATCAGCAGCTTGCGATTTTCACCAACGGTTGCGACGTGATCCGCATTCGAAAGTACGGGACGGCACACGAGCGCTTCAGCAGGCACCTTCACATTCAAGACCTGCTTGCCCTTGCGCGTATTGGCAACGCAATCGTTTTCGTTGACGACGAAACCATCACCGTCAGTTGAAGCAAGAATGCGTTTGGCACCGGGTTGGTGAACGAAAAGCGATATGATCTGATCCGTCGCATCCATTTCAGCCAGCAAGCGCAACGGCTCACCATGGCCACGACCGCCGGGAAGTTTTGCTCCCTCAAGCGTGAAGAATTTACCAGACGATGTGAACAACATGATCTTGTCGGTGGTCATCGCCTTGATGGCGAAATGGCCTTTATCGCCATCTTTGTAAGTGAGTGTGGACGTGTCTTCGAGGTGGCCTTTGAGCGAACGAATCCAACCTTTTTCGGAACAAACAACGGTGATCGGTTCTTTTTCGATCAGCATATCCTCAAGCACTTCACCTACATCGGGGGCCTCAGCGAAGTCTGTACGGCGGCGACCGAGTGGGGTTTTCTTTGAATACGTCTCTTTGACTTTTTTGATGTCTTCGGAAATGCGTTCCCATTGTTCATCATCGGATTGGAGCAGACCTTTGAGGCCTTTTTGTTCTTTCGTGAGTTCGGTGTGCTCTTTGCGAATTTCCATTTCCTCAAGCTTGCGCAACGAGCGCAAGCGCATGTTGAGAATGGACTCAGCCTGCATGTCCGACAGCTTGAAGGTCGACATCAATACGGACTTCGGCTCGTCGTCCTCACGGATGATGCGGATCACCTCGTCAAGGTTGAGATAGGCAATCAAATAACCTTCAAGAATTTCAAGGCGGCGCGCGATCTCAGCAAGGCGGAAGTTGGTGCCGCGTAACAGAACGTTTTTGCGATGCTCCAACCATTCCTTCAGCACGTCTTTCAGCGACATGACCTTTGGCACTTTGCCGCCGGACAGCACGTTCATGTTGAGCGGGAAACGTGACTCCAATTCCGTGGCGCGGAACATTTGCTCCATCAATACTTCAGGTTCAATGTTGCGGGTCTTCGGCTCAATAACAACGCGAATGTCTTCGGCTGACTCATCACGAATGTCGCCGAGCAATGGCAGCTTCTTGTCATTCAGCAATTCAGCAACGCGCTCAATCAGCTTTGACTTCTGCACCATGTAGGGGATTTCGGTGACGACGATGTGCCAAGCGCCTTTGCCCAGATCCTCAACACTCCAGCGGGCGCGAACCCGGAAACCACCTTTGCCGGTTTTGTAGGCCTCCAGAATGGATTCGCGATTATCAGTGATGATGCCACCGGTTGGGAAGTCCGGGCCTAAAACGAATTGGCAGAGTTTATCAACGCCTGCGTTTGGCGTTTTGATGAGGTGAAGTGCTGCGTCGCAAAGTTCAGCCGCATTGTGTGGCGGGATCGATGTTGCCATGCCCACGGCAATGCCGGTGGCTCCATTGGCCAAAAGGTTGGGGAATGCACCGGGCAGCACAATCGGCTCTTCGACTGAGCCATCATAATTGGGGCGGAAGTCAACCGTGTCTTCGTCAATACCATCCAGCAGCAAACCCGCCACAGCGGTCATGCGGGCTTCGGTGTAGCGATAAGCTGCAGCACTGTCGCCGTCAATGTTGCCGAAATTGCCTTGCCCGTCGACCAATGGGTAGCGCGATGAGAAGTCCTGTGCCAAGCGCACGAGCGCGTCGTAAATCGACTGGTCACCGTGGGGGTGATAACCGCCCATGACGTCACCTACGATTTTTGCGGATTTCTTGAAGGCGGAATTGGGGTCCAAACGCAGAATGCGCATGACGTGCAGCAATCGGCGGTGAACGGGCTTCAAACCATCGCGCACGTCGGGCAACGCGCGGTGCATAATCGTCGAGAGCGCATAAGCGAGGTAACGTTCTTCAAGCGCGTGTTGAAGTTCGATGGGTTCGACCGGAGTCGGCGGTGCTGTGGGGGGCGTTGGCTTTTTCATGATTCGGTCGGGAATATAGCTGAATTAAGCAGGAGCGTGCGGTCGTCCCCACCCCTGCCCCTCCCCAAAAAATTGGGGAGATGTGTTTCATAGACTTCACCCCTCCCCGCTTTGCGGGGAGGGGCCGGGGGTGGGGACCTAAACCTAAACCCGCGCCATCATCACCTTAACCACAGGCTTTTTTCCCCAGGCCATATCAGCGGCGCGGCGGATGGCGTTGCGGACCACGTCTTCTACTAACTCATCTTCCTTGCGGCGGTTTTTCGGCATCGACTCGAAGCCTTTTTCGGCGGCAATCGCCAGCTCTTCTTCAAGGCCAAGCGGCACGCCGTCCAGCATCACTTCGATATCTTCGGCAAGCTGCAAATGTTCGTCCACCAACACCTGTGCGAAGATGATGCCGACTTGCGAGAGCTTGCGGCGTTGTTTGGCGGGGCCATCCATGCCGTCGACAATCAACTTGCCGTCAACGTGCAATACACCTGCTGACACTTGATCGATGATTTCAACGGGGCCCGGGCAAAGACGCGCAATTTTGCCGTCTTCGAGTAACAAGGTTTCTTTGATACCCTGCGCCTTTGCAAATTTTTCCTGGAAGAACATGTGGCGCGGTTCTCCGTGCATGGGCACGAGGGCGCGGGGTTTCAGCCAGTCGTACATCTGCTTCAACTCACCCTGACGTGGATGGCCGGAAGAATGCACGAGCGCATCATCAGAGGTGATCACATCCACACGCAACTTGGCGAGGTTGTTGATAATGGATCCCACTTCCTTTTCGTTGCCGGGAATGGTGCGAGCCGAGAAAATGACGAGGTCACCTTCTTCCAACGCAATGTTCGGGTGATTGTCCTCAGCGATGCGGGCCATGGCGGCGCGGGGTTCGCCTTGGCTGCCGGTGCAAAGCAGCATGATCTTGTCGCGTGGCAAATAACCAAAGGCATCTTCATCCAAAAATGCGCCTGCATCTTTCAACATGCCGCAAATGCGGGCGGCTTCGATGGTGTTGCGCATGGCACGGCCTGCAATGACCACTTCGCGGCCAGCGGCCCTTGCGGCTTTTACAGCAGAGGTGATGCGCTCTACGTGCGAAGCAAATGTGGTGATGGCAACGCGGCCTTTGGCGTTGGTGATGATGTCGGTCAGGGTTGCGGCCACATCAGTTTCAGACGGCGAGAAGCCTTCGCGCAAACAATTGGTGGAGTCACAAATCAAAACATCAACGCCAGCTTTGCCAATGTCTGCGAAGCGTTGTTCATCGATAGGTTGACCGAGAATGGGTGTGCGATCGATTTTCCAATCGCCGGAATGCACGATGGTGCCTTCAGCGGTTTTGATCAACAGTGCATTGGACTGTGGAATGGAATGGGTAACGCCCAAAAATTCCACGTTGAAATCGCCGACTTGAAAGGGCTTTCCGGGAGCGATGATTTTGACAGGTACTTGGTCCTCAAGGCCGTGTTCTTTGAGCTTGAGCTTAAGCAGTTCTGCGGCAAACTGTGTGCAATAAACATCGCACTCCAACTGCGGCCAGAGCCACGGCACAGCGCCAATATGGTCTTCGTGGGCATGGGTGATGATGAGGCCCGCAAGGTCACGCTTGTTTGAGGTGATGTAGCTGATGTCGGGCAAGATCACGTCAACGCCCGGTTCTTTTGCGCCGCCAAATTTGACACCCAAATCCACCATCAGCCATTGCCGGTCACGCTCGGTTCCTGTGCCGTAGCAATAGCAGTTCATACCGATTTCGCCTGTGCCGCCCAGTGGCAACATCACAAGTTCAGGTGTTTGGTCTTTGCGGCGTTTAGCGTTCATGTAGTTCCGTTTCTCAATTTGGCCAACGACGGGATATGAAGATCACCGGCGTGTAAAATCTGTGCGGGGCCGTCTGCTGGTTTCAGCACGATAGCCCCCTGCTCTGTGATGGTTTCGAAGGTTCCCGTCAAGGCTTGCGTGCCGGTTGTCATGGTTATGGTTTCACCGATGCCGATAGCGTTTTGCATCCAAGCTTTACGAATAGCAGAAAAGTTTTGACCGTTGTCCCACATCTGTAACCGATACGACACAGCATCGCGATAGGATTGGAACACTGCATCACGATCAGTTGTCGCTCCTTCGGCGGCAAGGCAGGTGGCTGGGTATTTTAGTCCGGTTGGGGAATGGGCCACGTTGATACCGCAGCCGATGGCGATTATCAGGGGTTGGGTTGACAATACTTCACAGAGAATGCCAGCAATCTTCGCACCGTTGACGAGGACGTCGTTGGGCCACTTCAGGTGTGGGGTTGCTTTGATGTGTTGACGCACAACATCAGCGACGGCGAGCGCCACGACAAAACCGATTTGAGGAACTGCTTGTACTTCTGTTTGTAACGGCAGAATGAGCGTCGAATAGCAATTGCCGCGAAACGACGCCCAATTCCGATCCAACCTGCCCTTACCAGCTGTTTGTTCATCAGCGAGTAGAAACAACGGACCACCCTCGCCCGCTGCAAACAAACGATGAGCTTCGAGATTTGTAGAGTCGATGGTGGGGTAGTATCTGACGGGAATCATCGAGCGAGAGTTCCCTCATCCGGCCTGTCGGCCATCTTCTCCCGCAATAAGAGCGGGAGAAGGCCAATTGATTTCGCCTTCTCCCGTTTCTTCCAACGGGAGAAGGTGCCCGAAGGGCGGATGAGGGAGTATGGTCGCCTGATCAATACAAAGACTTCGCCGCAGCTGCTGCCAAGCTGAGCAATGGAGATGCGAACAGCACGAACAGCAGTGCAAATGCGCCAGAGGCATATGCCACCCATTTTACTTCAGTGTCCATCGCATCAAAAGCCGGAGCAGGTTCATCAAAGTAAATCGTCTTGATGATACGGAGGTAATAGTACGCTCCAACGACGCTGGCGAGAACGCCCAACACTGCCAGCAGCCAAAGACCGGCTTTCACAGCGGCCATGAAGACGAAGAGTTTGCCGAAGAAGCCCGCAAGTGGCGGAATGCCTGCCAGCGAGAACATCAACATCGACAGCACGAAGGCTAAGCCTTTGTTAGTGCGGCCGAGGCCTGCGAGATCTGAGATGGTCTCAACGGCCAAACCTTGTCGGCGCATGGCCAACACGCAGGCGAAGACGCCCAACGTGGTGAGCACGTAGATCATCATGTAAATGACAACGCCCGACACGCCCTCTTGCGTTCCGGCGGCGAGACCGACGAGTGCAAAGCCCATGTGGCCGATGGAGGAATAAGCCAACAGGCGCTTGATGTTTTGCTGGCCGATGGCCGCAAATGCACCTAGTGCCATGGACAAAATTGAAATCAGAACAATGATTTGCTGCCAATCTTGAACCAGATGGTTGAAGGGGCCGACCATGGTGCGGACCATCAACGCCATAGCCGCCACTTTCGGGGCTGAGGCAAAGAAAGCGGTGACGGGTGTTGGAGCGCCCTCATAGACATCCGGCGTCCACATGTGGAAGGGAACCGCCGAAACCTTGAAGGCGAGGCCCGCCATGATGAAGACGAGGCCGAAGGTGAGGCCGAGGCTGGGGCCGGAGGCGGCGATATGGGCGGCGATCTCGGGGAACATCACCGAGCCCGTGAAGCCGTAAACCAGCGAGGCGCCGTAAAGCAGCATGCCGGAGGAGAGCGCGCCGAGGACGAAATATTTGAGGCCGGCTTCCGAAGATCGGGCATTGTCGCGGTTGCTGGCGGCGACCACATAGAGGGCGAGCGATTGCAGCTCCAGGCCCATGTAGAGCGCGATCAGCGAATTGGCCGAGATCATCAGCATCATGCCGGTGGTGGCGAGCAGGATGAGGATGGGATATTCAAAGCGCGCCATATCAACACGCTTCAGGAATTTGCCTGACAGCAGAATGGCAACGGCAGCGCCGAAGAGTGCCAGCACTTTCA
>JAYUQS010000236.1:0-6921 GCA_043756645.1 Hyphomicrobiales bacterium
TGATCTCATTGGCTTTCTGAAGGCCATGGAATTCACCACGATTACCAAGTCGATTGCGACAGCATTGGATGCTGATGTGTCAGCGATTGAGCCTGTGACGGTGGAGGTAAAGTTTTGGCCGCCTGAGGGTGGGGTTGAGGCGATAGTCCCTCACAAACCGTCATTCCCGCGAAGGCGGGAATCCAGTAACGCCAACACCGCAGCAGAGGAAAGTCTGGATCCCCGCCTTCGCGGGGATGACGGTGGAGGTGTTGATCACGTTGCCCAAATGGAAGCGCATCTCCGCTCCATTCCTGTTGTGCATACGGATTATGAAACCGTTAGCACCGTTGAAAGCTTAAAACGCTGGATTGCCATTGCTGAGGATCAAGGTTTCTGTGCAGTCGATACGGAAACCGATTCATTGGATGCCATGCAAGCCAATATCGTTGGCTTCTCGCTTGCCACGGCACCGGGTAAGGCCTGCTATATTCCTCTGACCCATCAAGGCCAAGGTGATGGGTTGTTTGGCTCAGGCATTCTTGAGGGGCAACTGCACAAGGACGAAGCGCTGGCTTTGATCAAGCCATTGCTTGCAAATCCAGCTGTTTTGAAAATCGGCCAAAACCTCAAATATGACATGCTCTTGCTGAAACGCTACGGCATCACTGTGGCACCCTTAGACGACACGATGCTGCTGTCTTATGTGTTTGAATCAGGCGATGTGGGGCACGGAATGGATGAATTGTCCCAGCGCCATTTGGGCCATAAGCCCATCGCCTTTAAGGACGTTGCAGGCAGTGGCAAATCGGCTGTCACTTTTGATCGGGTGCCGCTTGATCGCGCCACACATTATGCGGCCGAGGACGCTGACATCACTTTGCGTCTGTGGATGTTGTTCAAACAGAAACTCCTCAGTATACGGAAAGTCACGGTTTATGAAACTTTGGAACGCCCGCTGGTGCCGGTGTTGGTGCAAATGGAGTCCGAAGGTATATTGGTTGATCGCCAAGTTCTGGCGCGGCTGTCGCATGAATTTGCAACAGCACAAGCACTTGTGGAAACTGAGATCCATAAAATAGCTGGCACACCTTTCAATATTGGCTCGCCCAAGCAATTGGGTGAAATTCTGTTTGGGCAAATGGGCATTCCCGGCGGCAAGAAAACCGCAACGGGTGCTTGGTCAACTGATTCCGATACTCTGGAAGACGTGGCAGCCCAAGGTGTGCCCATGGCCAAGCGTGTGTTGGACTGGCGGCAATTGGCCAAGCTGCGCTCAACTTATACCGACGCGTTACAAACCTACATCAACCCCAACACCGGTCGTGTGCACACATCTTACGCCATGGCTTCAACTTCAACCGGGCGCTTGTCATCGACTGATCCCAACTTGCAGAATATCCCGGTACGTACCGAAGAAGGCCGCCGTATCCGCACCGCATTCATTGCACCTGCAGGGCACAAGTTGGTCAGCGCCGACTATTCGCAAATTGAGTTACGTGTCTTGGCGCATGTCGCTGATATTCCACAGCTCAAAAAAGCCTTTGCAGAAGGCCTCGACATTCACGCCATGACCGCGTCTGAGATGTTTGGGGTGCCGATTGAAGGCATGGACTCATCGGTGCGCCGCCGTGCCAAGGCGATCAACTTCGGCATCATTTATGGCATCTCAGCTTTTGGCCTCGCCAATCAATTGTCGATCTCGCGTGAGGAAGCAGGCGAATATATCCGCACCTATTTCAAACGCTTCCCCGGCATTAAAACCTATATGGATGACACCAAGAAATTCGCCCATGACAATGGTTTTGTCGAAACTATTTTTGGTCGTCGCATGCATGTGCCGCGCATCAACTCATCAAACCCCTCCGAACGGGCTTTCCTTGAACGTGCTGCCATTAATGCGCCGATCCAAGGGTCAGCGGCAGACATCATCCGTCGCGCCATGATCCGCATGGTGCCGGCCTTGCAGGCTGCAAACTTGAAGGCGCGCATGCTGTTGCAAGTTCATGACGAATTGATTTTCGAAGTGCCCGATGCGGAAGTAGCGGCGACCTTGCCGCTGGTGCAAAAAATTATGATCAATGCACCAGAGCCTGCGCTGAAACTGTCGGTCCCTTTACAAGTCGATGCGCGCGCCGCGATGAATTGGGATGAGGCGCATTGATAGTTTAAAGCAAGCTCTTCAGCCCCGCCCGATAATCGGGGTACAAAAACCTATAGCCGAACTCGTCTTTGACACGGTCGTTCGACACGCGTTTTGAGTCCATGTAAAAGCTACGGGCCATAGGTGAAAGTACAGCCTGCTCAAACGGAATTTCGGGTGGTGGGGTTAAGCCTAGAAGCTCAGCGCTATAATTGATCACATCCTGCGGCGGGCATGGTTCATTGTCGGCGACATTGTAAGCGCGGCCCTTGTTGGGCTTGGCAATTGATGCGTTCAAAATTCCAGCGATGTCATCGACATGTATGCGGCTGAAAATTTGCCCCTGCCGGATCACACGTTTTGCAGTGCCATCTTTGAGGCTTTCCAAAGCGTTGCGGCCCGGCCCGTAAATGCCTGCTAGGCGGAAAACATGAACCGGCAAAGCATGGTGATAGTGCAATCGCATCCAGGCTTTTTCAGCGAACAGTCGGCGGTGACCACGCTCGGTATTTGGCGTCAGCGGTGTGTCTTCACTCACCCAAGCGCCATCATGATCGCCATAAACGCCCGTGGTTGAAAGATAAGCGAGCCATTGAAATGCAGTGGCGCGGTGGCGCAATTCATCACCAAATTTTCTCAACACCGGATCACCATCGGCATCTGGTGGAATCGAGGTGACGATATGGGTCACGTCAGCGGGAATTGATTTTAACCCTTCGAATACCACGCCATTGAAGCCTCGTCTTGCAATCTCAGCGGCACCTGCTTCACTGCGGCTGGTGCCGGTGATCGTCCATTCTGGTTTTGGCAGGATACGCGACAAGGCCTTGGCCGAAAAGCCAAAGCCGAAAAATAGGATGTGTTTCTGCGCTGTCATTAATCTATTGCCTGCCACTCTTTGAGAACATCGGCATCTGCTTCGCCGTTCATACATGTTGCGCGGATTAGACCAAATATTTGGGGATCGGACAATTGCGCCAAGGCCCAAACTGCCATGGCTCTTACATGCGGAGAATGATCACCCAACAACACTTTTACAGGACCACAGAGAGAGGCATCACCGCTGTTTCCTGCCGCGATCAAACAGTTCCGAATAAAGCTGTTGCGGCCCGCGCGCTTGACGGGGGAGCCTGCAAATAATCTGCGAAAGCCAGCGTCATCAAGAGCCAGCAAATCATGCAAACGTGGCGCAATCAAATCTTCCCGTGCCTGAAGCTTTGCTTCGCGGCCAAGTTCGGCAAATTTATTCCAAGGGCATACTGCCAAGCAATCATCACAACCATAAATGCGATTGCCCATCGGCTTTCGAAATTCTTCGGCAATATGACCTTTGTACTCGATTGTCAGATAGGAAATGCAACGCCGCGCATCCAACTGCCGAGGCCCCGGAAACGCATTGGTTGGACATATATCAAGGCAAGCCGTGCATGAGCCGCAATGATCGGTCTCTGCCTCATCCTGAGGCAATTCAGCTGTTGTGAGAATTGTACCAATAAAAAACCACGAGCCCAATTCACGCGACACCAGATTTGTGTGTTTGCCCTGCCAACCCAAGCCCGCCTGTGCTGCCAAGGGTTTCTCCATCAGGGGTGCGGTGTCGACAAAGATTTTCACCTGTTCATCTGTATACTGATGAAGCCAATGCGCGAGGCGTTTGAGTTTGCCTTTGAACAGGTCATGATAGTCGCGGTTTAGTGCGTAGACGGAAATGACGCCCGTGTGTTTTTCAGCAAGACGCGTCATGGGATCAAATTCGGGCGCGTAAGTTTGGGCAAATACGAGTGCGGTTTTGGCTTCAGGCCATAGAGCATCAGGACTTTTACGCTGCTCTTTACGATCTTCCAACCACAGCATATCGCCATGCGCACCGTGCTGGAGAAACAATTCCAGAGCTTCGCCAGCACGCTTATGCAGTTTGGCTGCGGTTACTTTGGGGATTGGCAAACCCTCGGCTGCCGCGCGTTCACCAAGTTTTTTGAGTGTGTCAGAAATCAAGATCGGCATAGTGGGCGGAGGGCGCCATGCCTGCCACTATATCTCCCAACAAGACACGGAAAGACGGCCTGGATTTGATGCGCTGATACCACATTTGTGCCACGGGATGCTCAGCCCACGGAACATCTCCCAGATAGTCAATGGCAGAGATATGTGCGGCGGCAGCAAGATCGGCCAGCGACAAATCATCGCCCGCAAGCCATGAACGCTCTTCGGCGAGGGCACCGATGTAATCGAGATGTGATTTCAAGATTTGCAAGCCTTGCCGCACCCTTGCCATTTGCGGTGCTGAAGACCCTGACGGGCCGGCGACAAAACGGCGGATGACTTTTTCAGTCAAAACCGGTTCGGTGACTTCGGTATAAAATTTCACATCAAACCAATTGATCAAACGACGGACTTCAGCGCGCGCAATGGCGTTGCCGGGTATCAGAGGTTTGTCTTGCCCCAAGGTTTCTTCCAGATATTCGGTAATGGCTTCGGGGCCACATATGGCGATCCCAGAGTCTTCAATGAATACCGGGCTCAAGCCTGCGGGGTTCAGCGCATTCAATTGCGAGGACGGTGCCCAGGGCTTTTCTTCAGCCAGACGAACATCCACGCCATATTCCGCCAGCGACAAACGCAAGCGACGGCCGTGGGGATCGAGGGAGAAATGATGTAGCTTCGGCATGAACTTGATTTGTCACTGTAACGTTATGTTATGTCATTGTTGCAACACCGTGTCACATCTATGACTGAAGTCAACCTTACAACAAACGATTCGCGCCGCAAACACCCATGTTTATTGAACAAATTATTGTCCTCGCCTTAATCCAAGGTATCACTGAATTCCTGCCGATCTCATCATCAGGGCACCTCATTCTGGTTCCGGCCATCACAGGTTGGCCTGATCAAGGTATCCTGACCGACATGGTCACCAATGTGGGATCTTTGCTGGCAGTCGTGATTTATTTCTGGCGTGATGTTTTGGCCATGTTTCATGGATTGCTGGATGTCGCGCAGCGCCGCGCCACTTATAACTCACGTCTCATGACCAATATCGCGATTGGCTCTGTGCCGATCATCATCGCAGGTGTGATCATGAAGGCCACGGGGCTTGACGATCATATCCGCATCACCACACTTGTTGCCATCAATGCGATCGTGTTTGGAATTCTGCTTTATCTCGCTGATACATATGGTCTGCTCAGCAAATCTGTACGTGACATTGATTGGAAAGCAGCCTTGATGATTGGTGGGGCGCAGGCCTTGTCACTTTCGCCGGGCACCAGCCGTTCAGGTGTGACCATGACTGCTGGTCGCGCACTTGGGCTTGGGCGACCGGAAGCTGCCCGCTTTTCATTCCTATTGTCAATTCCAGCCAATGCGGCGGCATCAGCTCTCGTGATTGGTGATGCGCTGGCCGAAGGCTTGACCTTGACTGGCCCTGTCATCATGACCGGTGTTCTCACATTCTTTGTGGCTTTGGGCGCAATTGCTTTTCTCATGCGCATGTTGCGCAGCATGAGCTTCCTGCCCTTCGTGATCTACCGCGTGGCCTTGGGCGTTGTTCTACTCGGCTTGATTTATTGGGGTGTACCGCTCGGTGTGGTGAACTGACCTTCTTTACGGTAACGGTAAAGATAGGTCGGCACCAAGCTTCGGAAGCTACGTGGTGTCATGCCGAGACCGGCAAAATCACGTGCCTCGGATTCGGCTTTGGCGCTCACGACGTTGTCAACTTTTAGCAGTTCAACTTGATCGCCGGTCAACGGTGCGCCCGGCATCCATGCTGCAATCGAGCCTAGGAGTTTTGAAATGCCCCAAGGCAGTGGCAGCATGATGCGTTTGCGATAAACGGTGTCCAACGTGAATTGCGTGATGGCTTTCATGCTGGCCACTTCCGGTCCGCCCAATTCATAGGTTTTGCCGGAGGCATGGCCCTGATCAATCAAACGCGCCACAGCTTCAGCAACATCACCTACGAAGACGGGTTGGCAAGGTGTTGCACCGCCGCCGATCAAAGGCACCACGGGTGAGAAACGCGCCATGCCAGCGATCTTATTAAAGAAGCGGTCACCCGAACCAAAGACGACCGAGGGGCGCAAGATAATTGCACCAGGAAAAGCTTTTGCGGCCGCGGTTTCGGCTTGGCCTTTGGACACAGCTGCTTGGCTTGCTTCAACCGTTCCTGCTCCCAAGCCTGAGATCATTAGAAACAATTCGGCTTTGGCCGCGCGTGCTGCCTTGGCCATGTTTTCAGTGCCGATGGCGACCACAGCGTCAAAGGTTTGGCGGCCCGACGACACATCCGTGCCGGTGGCATTCACAACAGCATAAGCACCTTCACAGGCGGCAGCGACCGAGGCTGGAAAACGTAAATTGGCTTGCACCAAAGCAATTTGGCCAGGCACACCAAAAAACGCATGTCCCGCTAGATCAGGCCTGCGGCAGGCCACACGCACGCGGTATCCACGCTTGGCGAGACTGCCGACAATGTGGCGGCCAATAAAGCCGGAGCCACCAAATACCGTCACCACTTTATCTGCATTGCTGGAAGCCACGTGATCGTCTCCAAATTCAAATTCTGCCGTCTTTTAGACATTCGCACGGGGAGTTGCAAAGCCTCTTCACAAGTCAGATCAACCTGATTTTTGACTTTTTAAAGAAAAGTTAAACCGCTGAAGGTTGACAAATGCCGCATGCCCCGCCTAAGGAGGCCTTCGTGTGAGCCCTGATGGCGGAATTGGTAGACGCACTAGTTTCAGGTACTAGCGAGTAACATCGTGGAGGTTCGAGTCCTCTTCAGGGCACCACTTTTG
>JAYUQS010000237.1:0-20046 GCA_043756645.1 Hyphomicrobiales bacterium
CCGGCACTTCCACCAACATGAATGCCAACGAGGTGATCGCCAACCTGGCCCTGGAAAAGCTCGGCATCGAAAAAGGGCCGCTACGACGTGCTGCATCCGAACGACCATGTGAATGCGTCGCAGAGCACCAACGACGTGTACCCGACGGCGGTGCGGCTGGCGCTGTGGTCCGCGATCGACGGGCTGCTGGACTCGATGGCGATTCTGCGCGCGGGCTTCGAAGCCAAGGCCGCGGAATTCAGCGACGTGCTGAAGATCGGCCGCACGCAGTTGCAGGACGCCGTGCCCATGACGCTGGGGCAGGAGTTCTCGACTTACGCCGTCATGCTCGAAGAGGACGAGGCCCGCCTGCGCGAAGCGCGCGCCCTGATCCAGGAAATCAACCTCGGCGCGACGGCGATCGGAACCGGCATCAACGCGCCGGCGGGCTATGCCGACATGGCGTGCAAGTTCCTGGCCGAGGAAAGCGGCATTCCGGTGGTGAAGTCCAAGAACCTGGTCGAGGCGACGCAGGACACCGGCGCCTTCGTGCAACTCTCCGGCGTGCTCAAGCGCGTCGCCACCAAGCTGAGCAAGACCTGCAACGACCTGCGGCTGCTTTCCAGCGGGCCGCAGGCCGGCTTCGGCGACATCAAGCTGCCGCCGCGCCAGGCCGGCTCGTCGATCATGCCGGGCAAGGTCAACCCGGTGATGCCTGAAGTCATCAACCAGATCGCTTATCAAGTCATCGGCAATGATCTCACAGTTACCATGGCTGCCGAAGCGGGCCAGCTTCAACTCAACGCCATGGAACCTGTGATCGTTTTCAACATCCTGCAATCCATGCGCATGCTCACCCGTGGCATGAAAGTGCTGCGCGAAAAATGCATCATCGGCATTGAAGCGGATCGTGAGCGCTGCCAGGAATTGCTGGATCATTCACTTGTGGCCGTCACGGCCATTAACCCCTATGTGGGCTACACCGAAGCCAGCCGCGTGGCCAAGGAAGCCCTAAAATCCCGCCGTTCCATCCGTGAAGTCGTGTTGGCAGAAAAACTGATGACAGAGGCGCAACTGGCGGAAGCCTTCACGACAGAGAATTTGCTGGGCCAGCACAAACGTAAACTTTGACATTGCCAGAAATTCTAACTAGTCTGACTAGTCAGAATTGGAGGGTAAATCATGAATCACCATACCCGCACATGGACTCTGCAAGACGCTAAAGCCAAGCTTAGCGAGGTCATCAGGCTTGCGCAAACCGAAGGGCCACAATTGGTCACTGTCCACGGGCGGCCTGCGGTGACAATTGAACAGACCCCAAATATGGCTGAAAAATTCAAAGGCCGTTCAGCCTTGGATGTCTATCGCTGGCTGGACAAAGGGCCTTCGGTAGATTTTGAAATGCCAACGCGGCCGAGCGATGCTCCTGTTCGGGATATTGATCTGCCGTGAAGTGGGTTGTCGACACTAACGTCATTTCTGAATTGAAACGGTCATCACCGAATGCAGCTGTTGTGGAATGGTACGCATCAGTAAACATGGAGTCTATATTCACGACAGCCGTAAATATCTCTGAAATTCTAACGGGAATTTTGGCATTGCAGAGCGTGGCTCATGCCGCTGAACTCTCTAATTGGCTTGCCACTGTGATAAGACCTTTTTACGAAGGGCGAATACTCGAAGTCAATGAAAGTGCATTGGTGCGTTGGCATCAGTTACGACAACAGATGCAAGTCAATCAGTTGCCAAACCCGCCTGTTGATACGTTGATTGCAGCAATTGCGTTTGAAAACAGCGCTTGTGTCGTTACACGAGATGTAAATGGCTTTGTTGCAACGGGCGTCCCACTGCTGAACCCCTTCACCGGCGAGCGTTTCAACGGCGCATAAAAAACCCGGCCTCAGCAGCCGGGTTTTGAAATTTAAAATGCCGAGAAACTCAGTTCAATCGCGCCTTCACAGCAGCAATCGAGTCCGCAATCTGCTTCTCGCCGCCCTTGCCCTTGGCGCTTTCCGCAATCAACCGCGTTGCAGCGGCAATTGCGCGGTCCGTTGCAGCGGCACGTACTTCTTTCACCGCAGCAGCTTCAGCTTGCGCAATTTTGTTTGTCGCTTGCTTGGTCCGGCGGGTCAGCGCATCAGCCAGTTTCTTCTTTGCATCCTCAGCATAGGAAGCTGCATCGGACTTCGCCTGCGCAATAATGCCGGCGGCTTCTTTTTCAGCATCAAGCTTCTTCTGCTTATATTCAGCCAGAAGCGCTTCCGCATCTTCGCGTAAGCGTCGCGCATCGTTGATGTCTTTGTCAATTTGTGCGGCACGCGCGTCAAGTGCTGCACCAGCTTTTTTATGCGCACCAGCCCACAGCACAATGCCGAGAAATAGCACAAGGGCAACGAGTGCAAAGAACGTCGCGTCGAAAGCCAGACCAACTGCAAGAAACGTCATCGTCTTAACCCTTCAACGCTTTGGCCAAAGCGGCCTTGGTGACTTTGCCACCCGTGAGGGCCGCAACAATTTCAGATGCTGTGTCGGATGCAATTTGAGAAACCGACTCCATGGCCTTGGCCTTGGATTTCGAAATCTTGGCTTCGGCGGCAGAGGCTTTAGCCGATAACTCTAAATCAAGAGCGTGTTGTTTGTCAGCGATATCGGCATTCACCGTATCGCGTGTGGACTTGGCGATATCGGAAGCATTGCCCCGCGCATCGGCCAAAGCCTTGTTGTATGAATTGAGTGCCGCTTCTGTTTCGTCTTTCAAAGCCGAAGCCCGCGCGATATCGCCATCAATACGATCTTTACGCGTTTGCAAAATCGAGGCGATGCGTGGCAGCACCAGGCGGCTCATCAACAAGTAAAGCGAACCAAAGAAAATCACCAACCAAAAAATCTGCGACGGAAATGTTTTGGTATCAAGTGGTGGGAACGCGGGCTTAACCGCACTGCCATCAGCTTCCGTATGTGTTTCAGTTGTTGTTGCCATGGTCTCTACCTTTAAATCGTGGCAGGTGAACCAGCCACAACAGCCAGTTCACCCGTCAAGGATATTCTATTCAGTCGTTTTGTATTAGGCGACGAACAGGAGAAGAAGTGCCACAACGAGCGAGAAAATGCCCAAGCCTTCAGCCAAAGCAGCGCCGATCAGCGCGTTGGTGAATTGGGCACCAGCTGCTGCTGGGTTGCGCAGTGCGCCTGAGAGGTAGGCACCGAAAATGTGGCCTACACCGATGCCTGCACCACCCATGCCAATGCATGCGATACCTGCGCCGATGAGTTTTGCTGCTGCTGGATCCATAGTCGTTCTCCTTGATATGACTGGTTAGGATTTAGTGATGTGTATGAAGCGCGTCGTTCAAATAAACGCACGTCAAAATGGCGAAGACGAAGGCCTGTAGGAAGGCCACGAGAAATTCAAGTGCGGTCAAAGCAACGGCCATGGCCATCGGCGCAATCGCACCAAGGATACCGCCGAAACCCAGCGCTGACAGCGAAACCACAAAGCCCGCGAACACCTTCAAAACAATGTGGCCAGCCAGCATGTTGCCGAACAAACGTAAGCCCAATGAAATCGGGCGCGACAGGAACGAGATGATTTCAATCAACGAAATAAACGGCAAAATCGCAATCGGAACCCCCGATGGTACGAACAGCTTAAACCAGCCAAGCCCATGCTTATAAATACCGACCACAACAACAAGGCCTACAACGAACAAAGCCATGGCAACCGTGATCACCACGTGACTGGTCACCGTGAAGAAGTAAGGGAACATGCCAAGCATGTTGGCAATCAACACGAACGAGAACAGCGAGAACACCAGAGGAAAAAACGGCTTGCCGTCTTTGCCCAGAACGTTGGCCACCATGTTATCGATCATGGAATACCACATTTCACCCACCGACTGCAGGCGGCCCGGAACAAGCGCGCGCTTCGATGATGCCAGCAACAACAAGCCGGTGATCATGGCAACAGTAGCGCCCATGAACAGTGCGGAATTTGTAAAGCTGATGTCATAGCCACCAAGGTTCATCGAACCCGTGAGGTCTTGTATCTTGAACTGCGCAATAGGATCGTTAGCCACGATCAGTCCTCTTCTTCATCATCAGCCGAAGGCTTCGGCATTTTTGCAAGTTCTTCAGGTGTCGGGGACGCTCTGTTGGCCGCACGCGACATATTCAGAATGCCCGCTCCAAACCCAAGGAGCAGAAATACAATCAGAAACAGCGGCAAAGTTCCGGCCACATAATCGAGGCCATAACCCAGTAAGCCACCCACCAGCGTTCCCGCCACAAACTCACTCGCCAACCGATAGCCTTTCGAATAATTCGAAACGCCCTGGAAGGCCGCAGCAGGTTTGGAAGCTTCCGCCCTCTCAACCTTTTCAGCCGCAATGCGGTCTCCAAGGTCCTTCAGGCGATCTGGCAAATCTCCGAACTCTGGCGTGACGTTTGACTTGGGCTGGCGGCCTTTGCGTGGTTCAGTCATATTGAATGCCCCTTTCGCAAACGAAAACAGCCCGGAAAAACGAGGTCCCCAAAGCGCGCTCTCATTAGCCACGCGGCGAAAATGTGTCAAGAAATGGATTTGGTTCTTAAGGTATTGATTTAAAGCGTGAATTAAGCGCTGCGGCAATGAGTCCGGTAAGTGGTCACGCGGCTTGTGACGAGAGGGCGGAGAATATTGATTCCGATGAGGGTCATTCGCAATCAACACTCCACCCCAGCCCCTCCCCAAAAATTGGGGAGGGGTGGAGCGCGAATTGAACCACCCCTACCCGCTCTGCGGGGAGGGGCAGGGGTGGGGCCTTGATCAGCCCTCAATCCTCGAAAAATCCGCCACCTCAGCCACCGCCTCACGAATGCGGTTCAACAACCGCAAACGGTTCTCGCGGTAATCGCGGTTCGGATCATTGACTGTCACATTGTCGAGGAAGGCATCCACAGGCCCGCGCAACTTCGCAATCGCCCGCATGGTGGCTTCAAAGTCTTCCTCCGCCAGCGCCTTGTGCGCCAAAGCCGAAGCCGCTTCGATGGCGCGGTGCAAATCCTTTTCCTCGCCTTTGACGAGAATGGACTGGTCCACCTTGCCGGAAATCGCCTTGCCCTCTTTTTTCTCTTCCGCCTTCACAATGTTGGTGGCGCGTTTGACACCCGCAAGCAGGTTCTTGCCATCATCGGTTTCAAGGAATTTCGAAAGCGCTTCCACGCGTCGAACAATCATCAAAAGATCATCCTGCCCACCAAGCGCGAACACCGCGTCGATAAGATCATGACGAACACCTTGGTCTTTGAGATAAACTTTTAAGCGGTCAGCGAAAAAGTCAAGCAAGTCCGCACCGCGATTCATCTGTACACGGAGGTTTTTATCAAGGATGATGCGGATCACTCCCAGCGCCGCACGCCTCAACGCAAACGGATCCTTCGATCCCGTTGGCTTTTCGTCAATGGCCCAGAAGCCCACCAGCGTATCCAGTTTCTCCGCCAGCGCCACAGCTTGTCCAACCTTTGAAACTGGAATCGTGTCGCTCGGCCCCTTCGGCTTGTAGTGATCGCGGATGGCATCAGCCACTTCAACGTCATGCCCCTGATCCAGCGCATAATATCGCCCCATCAAGCCCTCAAGCTCCGGGAATTCGCCGACCATGCCGGACACCAAATCCGCCTTGGCCAATCGCGCGGCGAGCTTGGCCTTCTCCGCATCAGCGCCAATGGTCCGGGCTATCTCGCCCGCAAGTGCCTCAATGCGTTTGACACGTTCGCCTTGTGAACCCAGCTTGGCGTGGAAGGTAATCTCATCCAGTTTCACCAATTGGTCTTCAAGTTTCACCTTGCGGTCCTGATCCCAGAAGAATTTTGCGTCGGCCAACCGCGCCGCAATTACTTTGTTGTTGCCGCGAATTATCTCAGCCCCACCGTCACGGGGGATGATGTTGGCGACGAGCAGATATTTATTCGCCAACTTGCCATCAGCGGTCTTCAAGCAAAAACATTTCTGATTGTTCTTGATCGTGGTGATGATCACCTCCGGCGGCACCGAAAGATAGGCGTCATCAAACGAACCCATCAACACCACGGGCCATTCGACAAGCCCCGCCACTTCGCGCAGCAGGCCTTCATCCTCAATCATCTCCAAGCCTTGTGCAAAGGCCAGCGCCTTCGCATCCGCACGGATATGCTCAACCCGCGCCGAAGCATCGACAATCACGCGTGCCTTATTCAACGCGAGGGAATAATCCTCAAAGCGCGAAGCACGGATCACAGCCGGTGCCAAGAACCGATGGCCCTTCGTCACATTCCCCGAGACAATTCCATCCACCTCAAAAGGCACAACCTCACCATCAAACGTGCAGAGAATGCTCTGCAAAGGCCGCACCCATTTCAGCGAACCTGAACCCCAACGCATCGGCTTGCCCCATGGGAATTTGCGGATCACATCCGGCACCAGCGCCGCAATCACATCAACAGCCGCACGTCCCTCTTTTTTGATAACAGCAACATAGAAGGCACCCTTCTTGTCGTCCTGCTTGGTCAGCTGCTCTAGCGTCAAACCCGTCGACCGCAAAAAACCATCAATCGCTGCCTGTGGCGCATCCACTTTCGGGCCTTTACGTTCTTCACGTGTATCAGCCGCCTTCGCATTCAAGCCTTCAACCGACAGCACCAAACGGCGCGGCGTGGCGTGAACCTGCGCACCTTCATAGACGAGCCCTGCCTCCACCAATCCATTGGTGACAAGCGACTTCAAATCCTCGGCGGCCTTTGTTTGCAGGCGCGCCGGGATTTCTTCGGAAAACAATTCAAGCAGGAGTTCAGACATCAGAGCGTGCCATGGGTTCCGTCGCAGAAGGGTGCGTTGGCTGTGTGTTTGCAGGCACAGAAAAAGGTTTTTTCTGTTTCGGTGGCAGTCCACTTCAGCGGTTCAAACTCAGTGCCCTTGTGGCTGCCATCACAGAACGGCTGGTTTTTGGAATCGCCACAGGCGCACCAAAAATAATCCTTACCGGCTTCAACATCGACAGGAATGGGCAATTTTTTAGCAATGGTTGGGCTCGACATCAGGCTCTTCCTCCAGAAGATTTCGACCAGGCTTCACAACAGCCTTTCGCGAGGTCGCGGACGCGAAAGATATAATTTTGCCGCTCGGACACGGAGATAATTCCGCGCGCATCGAGCAGGTTGAACAGGTGCGAGGCCTTGATACATTTGTCATAGGCCGGAAGTGCAAGGGTGTATGTGCCGTTCAGACTTTTGTCGATCAAGGCTTTGCACTCGAGTTCCGCATCAATGAAATGGCGCAGCAGAATGTCCGTATCAGCATCTTCAAAATTGTAATGTGAAAATTCTTGTTCGGCTTGCAGGAACACATCGCCATAAGAAATGCGCCCCTCGCCCTCTGCACGACCATTGAAGTTCAAGTCATAGACATTATCGACATTCTGCACATACATGGCCAAGCGTTCGAGGCCGTAGGTCAACTCACCCGACACAGGGGAACAATCAAGTCCACCGACCTGTTGAAAGTAAGTGAACTGCGACACTTCCATACCGTCACACCAGACTTCCCAGCCGAGGCCCCAGGCACCCAGTGTGGGGCTTTCCCAATCATCCTCAACAAAGCGAATATCATGCAAAGTCGGGTCAAGCCCGATGGCCGCAAGCGAGCCTAAATACAGCTCCTGCAAATCCGGCGGCGATGGTTTGATGATGACTTGATATTGATAATAATGCTGCAGGCGATTGGGGTTTTCACCATAGCGCCCATCCTTGGGCCGGCGCGACGGCTGAACATAAGCCGCAGCCCAAGGCCGCGTACCCACCGAGCGTAAAGTCGTGGCGGGATGGAACGTGCCCGCTCCCACTTCCATGTCGTAAGGCTGCAAAATAACACAACCCTTATCCGCCCAGTAATTATGCAGCGTCAGGATCAGATCTTGAAATGAGGTCGTCGGAGATAAAGCCATGATGTTGGCGGTCTAAAGCCCGAGGCGGCGGGGGTCAAGCCACCTTACGATACACATATCCACGCGTGGTCACGTGGGACTCTGCCGGTGAATAGGGCATCGGCTGATAGACCGGTGTGACTTCCACCAGTTTCAACACACCGGCTTTCACAAAACCATCCAGCGTGTCTTTGAAACCTTTGTCCACCCACACCAATGTCGAGATGGTGAAAATCATCACGCCGCCAGGTTCTAGCAGTCGCACCAACTCATCAAAGGCGGAAGCGGGGGCGTGGCCTTCGGTGAAGGTTCCGGTAGAAACAATGGCGTCGAAACTGTTATCAACATAGTCGAGCTTCTCTCCCAACACCGCCTGCCGCAAATCCGCGTAGCATTTCCGTTCAGCCGCCTTCGCCAACATGCCCGCCGATATATCAAGGCCGGAAAGATTATTGTACCCCAACAAATTCAAAAGCGAGCCCAAAGCCCCGGTGCCAACACCCGCATCCAAAATCGCAGCATCCTTTCGGGGCACATGGCGGCACACCAATCCCATTAGCACGGCATAATGCAAGTAGCCGGTGAGCAGCATGTCAGCATCATAACTGGCCGCCCACGTATCATAGGTTTTGGTCAATGTGTTGCGATCAGCCGAGCGGTAAGCCTTGTCGATCCATGCGTCAGTGTTTTTGGGTGATGTCATAAGTTCCCTCATCCGCCCTTCGGGCACCTTCTCCCGCGCAAAGGCGGGAGAAGGCTCTCAAATTTCACTGCCTTCTCCCGTTTTTTCTAAAGGGAGAAGGTGCCCGAAGGGCGGATGAGGGAGTTTTAAAACTCAATCCTCAGCGTAATACTCGCCCGTCTTCGGATCCTGCTTCAATCGCTTGAACTCTGCCGGATCACGCGCCTCTTCCTGGCGCTGCTTCATCGTCTCAGCTTGCGCTTCGATTTTGGTCATCAGCCGCTTCATTGCATAGCCCACAAGCATGGTCGCACCCGCCATCATCATTCGCTTTACAAAGGCCATTGCTCAAAACTCCTCAATCTTATGCTATCACAAGCCAAACCGCTGCCACAAGGCACGGGCTTCCAAAGCATCCAACGCCTGTCCACTGATATCAGACGTATTCGCCAGCCCAATCCGTCGCAAAAATCCGCCGGATGTGACAGGAATTTGCTTCAACACAGCCTTATCACCAAATTTCCGCTTCATTGTGGCCTCCATGTGGCCGATGCCGTCGATTAACCCCAGGGCAAGCGCTGACTTGCCGGTCCAAAAGGCGCCAGTGAACAAGTCTTTGTCTTTGCCAATAAGCTTGTCGCCACGGCGCGCCCGCACCATGGCCTTGAAGCTCACATGCATCTCCGCCAGAATCGATTTGAGTTTGGCCACATCCTCAGCCTTTTCCGGCTTGAACGGATTGTTGGTGGACTTACTCTCGCCTGCCGTATGCACACGCGACTCGACACCCAGTTTCTGCATCAGTTTCGGAAAACCAAAGCCCATCGAAATCACACCGATTGAACCGATAATGGAGTTTTCATCAGCATAAATTTCATCCCCCGCACAAGCCAGCCAATAACCACCCGACGCCGCCACGTCTTCGCAAAACACATAAACCGGAACTTTGAACTCGGCTGACAGGGCGCGGATGCGATCAGCGATGAGGGCGGATTGCACCGGCGAGCCACCGGGCGAATTAATTTCCAGCGCCACCGCAGCCACACCTTTGCGGAAAGCTTTTTGAAGCGCTGGCTCCACCGCGCGAAGATTAAGGTTCCCCCCGCGCATGGATTTGCCAGCGGCCAATTGACCTTCGAGGCGGACGACGTGAATGAGGGCAGGGCCCTTGCGGAAAGTGAGTTTTCTGAGGATGCGTTTGAACATGGGCGGTGATATGGGGTCTTCCAAAGCTTTTCACAAGCCACTTCATGAGCAAATTTGAGACATGACCACCCCCGATTATTCCTTCGAAACCGCCGCCATAGCACGCGGTTTTTTGCCCTGTGGCGTGGACGAGGCAGGGCGTGGGCCTTGGGCCGGGCCGGTGGTGGCAGCAGCTGTGGTGTTGGATTTGCAAAACCTGCCCGCCGGTTTGAATGATTCCAAAAAGCTGACAGAAGCACGGCGCGAGGCTTTGTATGATCCCATCATGCGGTCAGCACATGTGGGCGTTGGCATTGCATCAGCAGCCCTCATTGATGAGATCAATATTCTGCAAGCCACTTACCACGCCATGCGCGAAGCCGTTTTGGCGCTTGGAGGTGTGACGACCTTTGCGCTTGTCGACGGCAATCGCGCACCACCACTTCCCATCCGTGTACAGACGATTATTGAAGGCGATGGAAAGTCACTCTCGATTGCGGCAGCGTCAATCATAGCAAAAGTCACGCGTGACCGGATGATGCATCAACTTGATGCGCAATATCCGGGTTACGGTTTTGGCAAACACAAAGGCTATGGAACGGCGGCGCATATGGCAGCATTGCAACACATTGGTCCGTGTGCAGAACATCGGATGAGCTTCAAGCCGATTGCGACCCTCGTCAAAGCACGTCATCCCGACGAAAGTCGGGATCTTGCAGTGAAAAGATTCCGGCTTTCGCCGGAATGACGGTGTTGGGGTGGCGGCCACATTAACCATATCCAGACAATTCGATTCACGCCGGACTCGTGAGGACTCATAACCCCCTCAGTGAGTGATTTGGGGTGTTGCGTAATGGGTTATGTTGATCAAGCAGTTGTGCAAGATGTGCGTCCGCTGTTAAATCAGATTTTGATGGGCGATTGCGTTGAGCAGTTGAAGAAAATCCCCGATAATTCAATCGATTTGGTTTTCGCTGACCCGCCTTACAATCTGCAACTCGCCGGTGATTTAACCCGTCCCGATCAAAGCAAAGTCGATGCCGTTGATGATGAGTGGGACAAGTTCGCCGATTTCGCCACCTATGATAAATTCACCAAAGCTTGGCTGGCCGAATGCCGCCGCGTCTTGAAACCCAATGGCGCAATTTGGGTGATTGGCTCTTATCACAACATTTTCCGCGTCGGCACTATTGTGCAGGATTTGGGCTTCTGGATTTTGAATGATGTGATCTGGCGCAAAGTCAACCCCATGCCGAATTTCCGTGGCCGCCGTTTTACCAATGCACATGAGACGATGATCTGGGCCTCGAAGGACCAGAAGTCGAAATATTGTTTCCATTACGAAGCCATGAAAGTATTCAACGATGACCTGCAAATGCGCTCGGACTGGACGCTGCCTTTGTGCACAGGTGGTGAGCGTTTGAAGGACAAGAACGGCGATAAAGTTCACCCTACACAAAAGCCGGAAGCGCTTTTGCAACGCGTCATGCTGTCATCAACCAACTCCGGCGATGTGGTGCTGGACCCCTTCTTTGGCACCGGCACCACGGGTGCTGTTGCCAAGCAATTAGGCCGCAATTTCATTGGCATTGAACGCGATGAAACCTATGCCAAGCACGCACTGACCCGCATTTTGAACACGGAGGAATTGCCGCTCGAAGCCTTGAAAACCACAACGGCAAAACGCGCCGAAGTGCGCATTCCCTTTGGCACTTTGATTGAGCGCGGGTTGATCAAAGCCGGTGAAACCCTGTTCGACCACACCACCCGCATCGCCGCCAACGTGCGCGCCGATGGTTCGATTGCGTCCAAAAGTGACGCAGGCTCAATCCATAAAGTAGGCGCCCTGGTGCAAAACGCCGAAGCCTGCAACGGCTGGACCTACTGGCACGTGCGCCGCGGACCAAATTTGGTGCCGATCGATGTGCTGAGACAGCAAGTCCGCAGCGAGTTAGGCACAGCAGCTTAGAGCCTACCCACGACCGTCATTCCGGCCTTCGCCGAAATGACTAGGTAAAGGGGAACTCAAAAATGGAAGAATCAGAAAAGTTCCCTTGCGTTTATATCATGGCCTGCCGCTATAGGGGTGCCCTCTATGTGGGGGTAACATCTGACTTATACAGCCGGGTTTGCGACCATAAGAACGAGACTTTTGACGGTTACACCAAAGAACACCAGATCAAGACGCTTGTCTGGTACGGTCACTTGTCTTCTATGGAAGAAGCTATAAAGCGCGAAAAACTGCTGAAAAAGTGGCACCGGGATTGGAAATTTCGTTTGATCGAAAAGCTGAACCCCGATTGGAGCGACCTGCATGACCATATCGATACGAATATTGAATATTACGGATGAAACGTTCTAAAAACTTGTCTCCTTCACACATCTTTGTGGGCAGGTTCTCAATCGTCAAAAAACTCAAGTATATCCACATTTACCGTCATCCCGGCGAAGGCCGGGACAAGGCTCACTACGCTTAAAGCATCCCGAAAAGCCTTGTCCCGGCCTTCGCCGGGATGACGGAATAATATGATTAAAACAGAGGCTATTTGAATTCCTTTAAATTTGCCTCAGGTTCAGCTTTGTTATACGAGTTGCCCCTGTGAGATAGAGTCTTTCGACGGGGTGACGTGCTTGTGTGGGAGTGCGCCCACGCCACAATCTTGCGCATCACAGTCGGCAATGCTTCGCCATCTACTTCCGACATCGCAACCCAGCGATAGCTTTCATCGGGCAACACTTCCCGAACACCCGTCGCCACCCACACCGTCACCTCCAAATGAAAATGCGTGAAGGTGTGCTCGACAACACCAGCACGCTTTTTCCAGTCAGCAGGAATCGGCGGCAACATTTCCGTCAACTCCTCTGCCCAATCAGACCCCGGCACTTCCGTCATGCCGCCCAGCAAACCCTTTTCTTCACGACGACGCAGCAGTACACGATTATGTGCCGACACTGCAAAGTAAGCATGGCCCCTCCGCGTCGGCACTTTCTTCTTCGGCAATTTGCGCGGCAATGTTGCAGCCACTCCCGTCGAACGCCCTGCGCATTCATCCGTCCACGGACAAATCAGGCAATTGGGTGATCTCGGTGTGCAAACGGTTGCCCCCAAGTCCATCAGCGCTTGCACAAAATCCCCCGCCCTGTGACGCGGCATTAAACTCTGCGCTCGGATTTTGATCTGCGGTTTCGACAACGGCAAAGGCGTCTCAATCGCATCCAGCCTCGAAATCACCCGCTCCACATTTCCGTCTACCGCCGCAAACGGCTGATCAAAGGCAATCGCCGCTATCGCACCGGCCGTATAAGGCCCGATGCCCGGCAACGCCTGCAAAGCCTCTAAACCCGTCGGAAAAACCCCGCCATATTCACGCACAACAACCTGCGCACATTTGTGCAAATTGCGCGCTCGGGCATAATAGCCCAACCCCGCCCAAGCCTTCAGCACATCGTCCAAGGGGGCAGCTGCCAAAGCTTCAACCGTCGGCCAAATCGCAGTGAACTTCAGGAAATAGTCTTTCACCGCCGCAACCGTGGTTTGTTGCAGCATGATCTCCGACAGCCACACTTTATAAGGCGTCATGCGCCGGGGTGAAATAGCGCGCCACGGCAAAACCCGGGCATTCTGGTCGTACCATTGCAAAAGTTTCACACGCAAGTGATGGTTATGCCCCTGTTCCGCCATTGTTTCCCTTGAGAATCTTTGTCAAAGGAACGACATCTCACACTATGGAAACCCTCGACAAGCATTTCCGCAAGTTAACAGCACCGGTGTTTCAAAAACACGGCTTTGCGCAAGCTGAGCTTTTGGCGCGATGGCCGGATATTGTCGGCGCACAGATTGCAGATGTGGCAAGACCTGAGAAAATCCGCTGGCCGCGCGGCACAGAAGAGAAAACCGGCGGCACCTTACACTTGAAAGTCCAGGCCGGGCGCGGGCTCGACGTGCAATATGCCACCCATACAATACTCGAGCGCGTGAACCGCTATTTGGGTTATCAAGGTGTAGCCGTACTCAAAATCATGCAAACCCATGAGCCCATAAAATCCACCAAGACCAAATTTGTGGTTTTGGAACCTTCCCCCCAAGTTTTGGCGCAAGTCGCACCTGTTGAAGACCCGGATCTGCAATCTGCCCTTGCCCGGCTGGGTGCCGGTTTAACCGCTGCCCGCCAACGTTCTCCACAGGCCAAATAACGCCATGGCCTTCACCCCTTAATTTCGAGTAGGAAACCCATATGAACAAGATCTCCCGCCGTTTATTCGCCTCGTCAGCTGCTTTGGCTTTGTTGGCACCCGCTGCCTTGGCCCAGGAAGCTGAAGCGCCACCCGTTGATAAAGTGGCATTGGCAGTGCCGCCAGCCCACGGCGAAATGGAATTGGGCAAGCCCGATGCCAAAGTGACCATTGTGGAATATGCCTCGGCCTCATGCCCGCATTGCGCTGAGTTTGCCAATGTGGAACTGCCGAAATTCATGAAGGACTATATCGACGCAGGCAAAGTGCGTCTGCAATTCCGCGAATTCCCGCATAATGACGCGGCTGTCGGTGCCTTCATGGTGGCCCGCTGTGCGCCTAAGGAAAAATATTTCCCGCTGGTTGAAGTAATGTTCAAAACCCAGCAAACTTGGGTTGCTTCGCCGCTCGAAGGTCTGAAAGCGATTGCTTTGCAATCAGGCTTCACCGAAGAAACCTTCATGGCGTGTTTGAACAATCAGGCAGTCGCCAAAAGCATTACCGATGAACGCAAACGCGGCGAAGGCTTTGGCGTCCAAGGCATTCCAACATTCTTCATCAATGGCGAGCGCTATAAAGGCGAATACACCTTCGACGAAATGAAAAAAGTGATTGACCCGCTGCTGGGCTAAGCCCGACAGCGTTTTTTGATGTGGGCAGGGGCTTATGAAATTTAACAAACTGCGGCTGACAGGTTTTAAGTCATTCGTTGAACCGACGGAACTTCACATTCAGCCTGGTCTCACTGGCATTGTGGGGCCAAACGGCTGCGGCAAGTCTAACCTGCTGGAAGCCCTGCGCTGGGTCATGGGTGAAAACTCATATAAAAACATGCGTGGCTCCGGCATGGAAGACGTGATTTTCGCCGGAACCTCTGATCGTCCATCGCGTAACATGGCAGAAGTCATGGTGACGATGGGCAATGATGACCGCACCGCACCTGCCCAATTCAACGACAATGAACACCTGGAAATCAGCCGTGCCATTGTCCGGGATTCCGGCTCGTCTTACCGCGTGAACGGCAAGGAAGTCCGCGCCAAAGATGTGCAACTGTTGTTTGCCGATGCATCAACCGGTTCGCGCTCACCTTCACTGGTGCGGCAAGGGCAAATTGCCGAGATCATCAATGCCAAGCCGCAGGCCCGGCGTTTGATTTTGGAAGAGGCCGCAGGCATCACCGGGCTTCACACCCGCCGCCATGACGCGGAGTTAAAGCTGCGTGCAGCCGAACAAAATCTTTCCCGCATTGATGATGTGACGGCACAGCTTGAGTCACAGCTCAACAGTTTGAAACGGCAGGCCCGGCAAGCCCAGAAATATAAAATCGTATCAGCCGAAATCCGCAAACTCGAAGCCGCAGGTTTATTCGTGGCCTGGCGTGATGCCACAGCCGACGCCACCCGTGACACCGCCGCACTGAACCAGGCAACGCAAGTGTTGGCCGAACATACCCGTTCAGCTTCCGAAAAATTGCGTGGCCGTGATGACCTTGGCGAAACCCTGCCAAACTTGCGTGAGCAGGAAACCATTCGCGCCGCAGTTTTGCAGCGGATGACACTGGAACGCGTTTCGCTTGATGAAGAAGAAAAGCGCGTCGAGGGCCGCATTGCTGAATTGAAGCAACGGAGACAACAAGCCAATGCCGACGTGGCACGCGAACAAGGTTTGTTGGCTGATACTGATGGCGTGATCACCCGTTTGGGCACTGAAAAAGAAACATTGCTGGCCTCGTCCAACGAAGGCCAGGACGTGCGCGCCGCCGCTGCAGCCGCAGTGCAGGAAGCCGCCGAAGCTTTGGCCCGCGCCCAGGAAGCAGCCGATGAAGCAGGCAACCGCCTGTCGCAATTGTCGGCCCAACGCGGTGCCATGGAACGCGCCATCAATGAACACAAGTCGCGCATCTCCCGCCTCGACAATGAGTTGAACACCCTGTCTGGCCGCCGTGCGCAATTGCTGTCACTGCTGGGTGATGCCGGCGATGGCACAACCCTGGCCACAGCCGTTGAAGCCGCAGTGAAATTCGCAGAAAGTTCAGAACAGGATGCATCGCATTCCGAAGTCAATTTGCGTGTGGGCCGCCAAGTCGAAACCGACAAGCGTCAGGCCTTTGATGAAGCCCGCCGCGCCGCCGAACGCTTGCAAACAGAAGTCCGTACACTGACGAATTTCCTCCGAAATGACGGTGGTGACCTGTGGCCAGCCGTGGTTGACGCATTGATGGTGGAGCCCGGTTACGAAACCGCACTGGCTGCTGCACTGGGCGATGATATTGAAGCCTCGGCTGATGAAGGTGCGCCCATTCATTGGCGCGGTCTCCCCGCTTTGCCTGCAACAGCAGCCTTGCCGGGTGATGCAACTCCCCTGTCAAAACACGTCGATGCGCCACCCGCTTTGGCCCGCGTTTTAAGTCACGTCGGTGTTGTCTCAAGGGCCGTAGGTGCAGCACTCCAGGCACAATTATTACCCGGCCAATTTCTGGTCTCGCGTGAAGGTGACGTCTGGCGTTGGGACGGTTTTGTTTCAGCCGCTGATGCACCATCCGCCGCCGCCAAACGCTTGGCCGAACGCAATCGCTTGGTGCAGCTTGAAAGCGGGCTTGGTGCAGCCAATACGAAATCCGAACAAGCCAAACAGGAATTTGAACACGCCCGCCTCGCCGTTGAAACCGGCGTTCGCGCTGAGCGTGAAAAGCGCGAAGCCTGGCGCACCGCCGCTGCGGCCTTGGAAGTGGCCCGCCGTGCATTGCAAACCTTCGAGCGCAAACAAGCCGAGCAAACCGCACAAACTTCAGCCCTCGATGAAGCCCAGCGCCGCACCGATGCGCAGATGCAAGAGGCCAATCAACTCTGCGCAAATGTCGAATTGGAATTTGCAGCGCTCCCGGCTCTTGATGGATTGAACACGGAAGTTGCCAGCTTGCGCGATCAATTGAACCGTGACCGCGCCACCTACAGCGAAGCCCGCGCCCGCCATGACAGCTTGGAACGCGAAGCCAAAATGCGGAGTGATCGTCTCAGCGCCATTGGCACGGAGACTCAGCAATGGATCAACCGTGCCGCAAAAGCCCGCGAGCAAATGCAAGCCCTCTCGTCGCGCGCGTCAGAGACTGAAACTTCGCTTACTGAACTCTCCTCCATGCCGCAGCAACTGGCCGACAAGCGTTTCAAGCTGATGAACATGTTGTCGGAAGCCGAGCGTGATCGCAAAGTGGCCGCCGATGCCTTGCAGGACGCCGAGAACAATGTGCGCGCCGCCGATGCGGCTTTGCGTGAAGCGCAGGAACTGGCTGGCAATGCACGCGAAGAACATGCGCGTTTGGGTGCACGGCTTGAAGCATCGCAACAGCGTCAGGAACACTGCCAACTCCGCATCTCCGAAACACTGAACTGTGCGCCGGATGAAATTTTAGCCCAAGCCGGTGTGGAGGCCGAAAGACTTCCCGCCGCTGACGAGATCGAGAAAAAGCTCTTGGGCCTGCGTGATGACCGTGAACGTTTGGGCGCTGTCAACTTGCGGGCTGACGAAGAAGCCGAAGCAGTAGGCACCCAACTTACCACCATAACAACGGAAAAAGATGAGCTGGTGCAGGCCATCAATAAATTGCGCGGCGCCATCGGCTCGCTCAATAAAGAGGGCCGCCAGCGCCTGCTCGATGCCTTTGGCACCGTGAATGCGAAGTTCACCGAATTGTTCAAAACCCTGTTCGGCGGCGGCGAAGCAGAATTGCAACTGATCGAGTCCGATGATCCGCTGGAAGCCGGTCTCGAAATTCTGGCCAAGCCACCGGGCAAGAAACCAACAACGCTGTCGCTGCTCTCCGGCGGCGAACAAACCCTGACCGCCATGGCGCTGATTTTCGCCGTCTTCCTCACCAACCCATCACCCATCTGCGTGCTCGACGAAGTCGACGCACCGCTGGATGATCATAACGTCGAGCGCTTCTGCAACCTGCTGAACGCCATGTTGGAACGCACCGAAACCCGCTTCCTCATCATCACCCACCACCCCCTCACCATGGCCCGCATGAACCGCCTCTTCGGCGTCACCATGATGGAACGCGGCGTGTCGCAATTGGTGTCAGTGAATTTGGAAGAAGCAACGGAGCTGGTACAAGAGGCGGGCTGAGTTGTCGGCAACCTTCTCCCGCCCTTTGCGCGCTGTCATATGCACACATCTTTGGGTTTGTTTTCGGTTGGTCATGAAACTCCATTTTATCCACATTTACCGTCATCCCGGCGAAGGCCGGGACAAGGCTTTTCTGGATGCCTCAAGTGCAATGAGCCTCGTCCCGGCCTTCGCCGGGATGACGGAATAAATAAATCAAAACAACAATTAAGGTAGCTTTTGGTGGGCCTGTTTTTCGAAATTCCTATCGCCACCAAAAGACGTGTGAATCTGATTACGTTAAAAGACACAGAAGAAGGCTGATGGATAAGCCTTCTCCCGCCCTTTGCGCGGGAGAAGGTGCCCCTAGCAATCGCTTGCGATTGCGGAAGCGGATGAGGGGCCTCGCGCGCAAATTGTTCTTGCATTGTTCCCTCGTTCCGCCTATGTTCCAAAACATGACAACTCTGATGGACATGCGGCAGTCATCTTTAGGTGACAGACCTTTCACCTCTCTGCCCCAGCTGGAACGCGGGCGCGGTGCGAAGTCGAACCCATCGCATCGTTTCGAGGCGCTATCACGGCAGTTTTTGGATGACGGTTGGGACACGCTGGCCGAACTGCCACCGCTGAAAACCGAGATTTTTACCGAAAACCCCAAGACCATCATCTCCCGCAATGACTCCCCGGACATCTCGTTTGACCGCTCGATCAACCCTTACCGTGGTTGCGAACACGGCTGCAGCTATTGCTACGCGCGCCCCGCCCACGCCTATATGGGCCTGTCGCCGGGGCTTGATTTCGAATCGAAACTTTTCATAAAGCCGAACGCGGCGGCTCTTCTCCGGGAGGAATTCACCGCGCCCAATTACGTTGCCCGCACCATAGCGCTGGGGGCCAATACCGATCCTTATCAGCCCATCGAAAAGCAATACCGCATCACCCGCTCTATTCTGGAGGTATTGGCGGAGTATCAGCACCCCGTCGGCATCGTCACCAAAAACACCATGGTCACCCGCGACATTGACATTTTGCAGCCCATGGCAGAGCAGGGGTTGGTCAAAGTCGCGCTCTCCATCACCACGCTGGACCCCAAATTGGCCCGCGCCATGGAACCTCGTGCGTCCACCACTGCAAAACGCTTGGCCGCCATCGAGCAGCTTTCAAAAGCCGGAATCCCCACTGTCGTCATGATCGGCCCCGTCATTCCCGGTCTCAATGACCATGAAATCGAAAACATCTTGAAAGCAGCACGTGCCGCCGGTGCCCGTGAAGCAGGCTATACCATGTTGCGCTTGCCCCACGAAGTGAAAGGCATTTTCAAAGACTGGCTCGAAAAAGCCTATCCTGACCGTTACGCACGCGTCATGTCACAGGTGAAAGACGTCCGCGCCGGCAAAGAAACCTCCGCCAAATTTGGTGACCGCATGACCGGCTCCGGCCCCGTCGCCTGGATGATCGGCCGCCGCTTCCAACTCGCCTGCCAACAACTAGGCCTCAACACCACCCGCCTGAAGCTCAACACAGAAATTTTCAAACGCCCACCCCAAGCCGGAGAACAACTGGCACTATTGTGAGAAGCCCTCACCCGACTAACGACGGCAATTCCACCCCAACCCGCAAAGCGGGGAGGGGCAGGGGTGGGGCGGTCAACACAGCCTCCGCATTTCGTCATTGTCGTTAGAGCACCGGAATGTCAACTTATGTCGGGCCTATCCCCTTCACCGTCATCCCCACGTTCGCGGGAATGACGGTTTTTAGGAGATTGTCGTGGTTTTTGAGAGCACGAGAACGGCATCCGAAAGATGTGTGAATGCAGTAGCTTGTGGGCAGGGCTATCGCATATGGCCAAAGGGACCTCATCCGCCCCGTTGGGGCACCTTCTCCATCTGCGATGGAGAAGGGACAAAACCCAACATATCGTCCCTT
>JAYUQS010000238.1:0-6892 GCA_043756645.1 Hyphomicrobiales bacterium
TCCATGGTTTTCACGGGGATATAAAAGAAGCGCGGGCCGCCAATGATGTTGGCAAGGGCGTGTCCGTCAAAGCCAATATCAGTTTCTAAAAGGCCAAGCGCTTTTGCGACCTGTGACGGTGTCGGCATGGGGCCTTCGATGTGGCGGGGAACAACTGGTGCTGTGAAAATGCCGTGAATGCGATCTGCAATGCGGGTGATTTTGACCGGCGTTAAACCGGCTTGAAGCTCCAACGTGATTTTTGTTTCGAAGCTGCAACCGGGTTTATTCTTAAGCTCAGCCAACAAGGCCGCCGTGCCAAGTGTGGGATGGCCAGCAAAGGGCATTTCACCGCCGGGGTAAAAGATGCGGACTTTCGCAGTGTGTTCAGGGTTCTCAGGCTGCATCACAAAAGTCGTTTCCGAAAGATTGAATTCTTTTGTTATGGTTTGCATTTGCTCCGTAGACAGACGATCCGCCCCTAAAACCACAGCCAATGGATTGCCACAGAATTTTGTGGAGGTGAAAACGTCAAGGGTGTGGAATTGCAATTTCATGACGTGATGAATGTCGCGTCACGAAAGATAGATCAAGCAAAACATTGTCTCGCTTGTATCTGTCTGGGTAATTTTTCGAGGTCAAATCAGCCCGAAGCTGCGCAGTCCGTCCCAGATCAATTTCAACGACACCACAAGCAAGGCAAATTCGACAAAGCGGAAGAATGCCTTTTCCGGCAGCCGTTTCGTGAAATTATAGCCTGCCCAGGAACCAAACAGTGCAACCGGTGCGAGGTAGAGACACGTCCATAAGCTTCCCAGATTGATTTGCCCGAGGAACCAATAGGGTGGAACTTTCAGGCAATTGATGATGGTGAATAGAATGGTGATGGTGCCTGCAAACATCATCTTTTCCATTTTCAACGGCAAAGCGTACATTTGGAACGGCGGGCCACCGGCATGCGATACGAAACTGGTGAAACCTGCAATGGTCCCCCAAAATAATCCGCGCGGAATATCCGCAAGGCGCGGCGGCACAGCAGCACGATTGGCTTTCCACACCATATCCGCAAAGTAAGAAAGCCCGATTGCACCAACAATCAACTTCACCATATCCGCATTGGTGAGGTGTGCTGTGGCCCAGCCAATCAGAATGCCAACAATAGAGGCCGGTAACACAATAAGGATTACCCGCAAATTATAAGAGTGCCGATAAAGCCACAGCCCGTAAATGTCGCTGAGAATATAGAGTGGCAGCAACAGTCCAGCGGCAACCACCGGAGAGATTGCAAGCGACAAAACCGGTACCGCTAGGATGCCAACGCCCGGTAAACCACCTTTGGCCGCGCCAGCCAAAAACGTGGCAACAACGGCCATCGACCAAAACCAAATATCCGGCGACATTAAGCGCTTTCAGGCGGCAGTTGAATTGGTTTGTAAGCAACGCCCAAAAAATGCGCCAGGTTTTCCGCGACAAAATTATGGTCGCCACGTTGCGGCACACCTGACACTGTCACCACACCAACAACGGAGCCCGCAAGCCGAATGGGAAAGCCGCCACCCGCAGGTGCAAATTGCAGCGGATCAAGCCCGCGAGATGCATCGAAACTCACTCCCCGCAATTTGTATTCCAAGGCGATGCGATAAGACGACGCTTCAAAACGATAAACCGTATTCAACTTGCGGCGCACCCAATCCGGGTTTTCCGGTGTGCTGCCAGGCAAGGCGGTGTAAAATAAAGGTCGAATACCAATCCGCAGATCAATCACGAACGGCAAATTTGCGGCAATGGCGGCACCACGCATCTGATTGCCCAGCGTCCAAGCATCATCTTCATTGAAGCGCTTGAACTGCAGCTCCGCTTCCTGTCGCTTCAAAATCGCAATATCATCAACCAAGCTCATGTGCCGACTCCTATTTGCGCTTTCTTACACCACGCGCCAGATCACGTCGCCAACATCATCGGCCACCAATATTCCGCCGCCAGGAGCCAGCGCCACGCCGACGGGGCGGCCATAGGAACTCCTTTCATCCGGTGAGAGGAAGCCCCATAAAATATCTTGTGGGGGGCCTGAGGGTTTGCCGCTTTTGAACGGCACGAACACCACGCGATAGCCTGCCAGTGTACTGCGGTTCCATGAGCCATGCTGACCGATGGCCATGCCTTCACCGAAGCCTTGCAGTGTGCCTGCCGGCAACCAGCATAAACCAAGGGAAGCCGTGTGGCCGCCAAGCGCGTAATCGGGCTTTACAGCTTTTGCCACCATGGTGGCATCTTGTGGCACGCGGTCATCCACCGTCTGCCCCCAATAACAAAACGGCCAGCCATAGAATGCTCCGTCTACGACGCGTGTCAAATAATCCGGCGGGGTTTCATCGCCAATACCATCACGCTCATTCACAACCGTCCACAAGGCACCTGTGGTTGGTTCCCAGGCGGTGCCAACGGGGTTACGCAAACCACTTGCGAAAATGCGCATTGTGCCGGACTTCAAATCCACTTCATAGATACAGGCGCGACCACTTTCAGCTTCAACACCTGGCTCACCAATGTTAGATTCTGAACCCACGCCCACATAAATTTTGCTGCGGTTTTTGTTCAACAATAAGCTCCGCGTCCAATGGCCGCCAGGTTTGAACGCGGCCAGCTTACGGCCTTGCCCTTCAAGTTTCGTCGCACCTTTTTTGTAGTCGAATGCTAGCAATGCATCGGTATTGCCAACATAAAATGTCCCCTTCTCCAGCGCCATGCCGAAAGGTTGGTTCTGCCCCTCAAGAAATGTGAACCGTTGCTCAGCGACACCATCACCATCCTGATCGCGCAGCAATGTGATGCGGTTTGGACTATCTCCCAAAGCCGCAGCCCGACGCATGGTGCTTTGCATGGCATAATCAAATACTGACGATACACCGCCTGCCACGGAAAGCGCTTCAGCCACTGCCACATCGCCATTGGGCAAGACTTCAATCCAGCGCGGATGCTTCAAACCTTTGGCGAAGGCATTCACTTTCAAACCCGCTGCCGCAACTGGCAATTGCCCGTCGCTCCAACCTCTTGCGGTTGGCATTTTTAACGTCGGCAATGCGCCTTGTGGTTTTGCGGCGGGAATGGCGGGGTGAACACCAACCGCTTGCGCAGAAGAACTGGTGGTGGCGCGCCGCCAAACAATGAGCACGGCCCCGACCAACGCAATGAGACGGGCAAACAAAACAGAAAGTGACATGAGAACCTCGATATGATGTAGCGCGGTCTATAGGTCATCCCTGCGAATGTGGCCAGCCCTTAGCACTTCATGAACCACGATGCCCGCTAAGCGGTTGCAACGCACTTGCAGCATGCTTTCCGCACCGCACGTTAACCACTCATTAAATTATGAAGGCCCACACTTTCTCTTGAATGCGGCTCTCATCAGGACCACATTAATGGTGTGAGAGAGTCTCAATTCACGTGGTTCAACAATGTGGAGTGTAGAATGACCCGTTCCGTACGTCAGAATCCTTTCGTCCCCAACTTTCCAATTGAGTCAGAAAAGAATGATAAGCGCCTTGCGCATCAGCGCGAGCGAAAGTGGATTCACGACCACCTTACGCCGACTGCGGCGACGACAGAAGATTTCGACATCGTCACATTCCACGAGCACCCGAAAAGCGGGCGCGACCTTTTCGCCAAACACGGCAAAGCCATGCATGCTGAAGATGTGGGCGCTTTCCGGAAGTAACAACACAGCCCTATTTTGTGAACGGGCGGGGTGAAGAAAGTTCACCTCGCCCGCCGGTTGCTTTAAGCCGCTTGAATAGCGGTCCAGATTTCGTCGCGCACTTTCAAGGCTTCTTCTCCCAGATAAGCGGCGTATTCGCATTTTGAGATAATGTCGCTTGGCGGGAAGATGGCTGGGTTGCCGGTGTATTTCACATCCATCAATTCGCGGGCGGCGTTGTTTGGCGTTGCGTATTGAATGGTTTCTGCAATGTGCTTTCCGGCCTCTTTGTCGAAAATGAAGTTGATAAAGGCATGAGCATTTTCAGGATGCGGCGCACCAGCGGCGATTGCAACTGTGTCTTCCCAGACGTTTGAGCCTTCCTTTGGCACCACGTAAGTGATGTCGTCATCTTCAGCCATAACCTGCGCAATGTCGCCATTGTATTCTACCGCCAGATCAACTTCGCCTTGGGCGAGCAAATCCTGGCCGTTGTCGTCAGCATATTTCTTGACCATCTTTTTGGATGCGATCAGCAATTCTTTAGCCTTGTTCAGCTCATCCATATTGGTGGAATTGTAACCAAAGCCGAGGAACTTCAGCGCCATGCCAATGGTGTGTTCCTGGTCACCCATTTGCGAAATACGACCGGCATTCTTTTCGTCGGTTAAGACGGACGCCCAGCTATCTACAGTGCCTTCAACCTTTGACTTTCGATAGCCAATACCAACCGTTCCCCACATGTATGGCAATGAGAATTTGCGGCCGGGATCAAAGCTTGGGTTCATGAAAGCCGGATCAATGTTGGCGATGTTTGGAATTTTTGAATGATCGAGAGGCATGATCATGTTGGCCTTGGCCATGCGTTCGACTTTATCATTGGTCGGAACAATCACGTCATAGCCGGGGTTACCAGCTTTCAGTTTTGTGAAAAGTTCATCGCCATCCGCGAACAGGTCCATTTTGACTTCAATGCCCGTTGCGGCGGTAAAATTCGCCAATGAATTTTCGCCTATATAGGTGTCATAATTATAGAAGGTCAGTTTCTTTTCTTCTTCAGACATGGCGTTGCGTGGCATGAATGCCAATGCGGCGAACATGCCTGAACCCTGCAGCAAGCGGCGGCGGGTTGGTCGGAATTTTGGTTGAAAAATAGACATTATAAATACCCCTGGTTTTTTATTTGATCTTGGCACTGGGCCAGAGTCCAGTCTGGCCCAGCATTGTGTTACAATCACATCTCAAATTTCACATTTTCGTGTGTTTTGTCCAGTGCCGTTCTGGCCAATACGACTAATTCATCAATTTGCTTTTCTGTGATGATGAAGGGCGGTGCCAGCACCATGGTGTCCCAGCAGGCGCGCATGACCAAACCTGTATTGAAACAGTGGTCACGGCATATGGTGCCGACGCGGCCTGAATCGTGGAAACGCTCACGTTTTGCCTTGTTTTTGGACAGTTCAATGGCCCCGATGAGGCCGACTGAGCGGGTTTCGCCGACGATGGGGTGGTCGTTCAGGCTGGCCAAGGCTTTGGCGAAATAGGGACCGAGTTTGGCCACCCGTTCGACCAGTTTTTCATCTTCAATGATTTCAATGTTTTTGAGTGCCACGGCGGAAGCCACGGGGTGGCCGTCATAGGTCATGCCGTGGTTGAAATCGCCGCCCTTGTCGAAGAAGGGTTTGATGAGATCGTCGGAAAACGCCACGGCTCCAATTGGCAAGTAGCCGGAGGACAAGCCTTTCGCCATGTTGATAATGTCGGGTTCATAGCCGAAGGTTTCAAAACCAAACCAATTGCCGGTGCGCCCGAAACCGCAGATGACTTCGTCTGAAATAATCAGCACGCCATATTTCCGGCAGATGCGTTGAATTTCAGGCCAGTAGGTTGAGGGCGGAATAAGAACACCTGCAGCCCCTTGAATAGGTTCGCCGATGAAGGCGCCAACGTTGTCGGGCCCCAATTCAAGGATTTTCTTTTCGAGTTCGGCTGCAGCTTCAAGGCCGAATTCTTCCGGGGTTTTGTCGCCGCCGAAATCATACCAATAGGGTTGTTGAATGTGGTGGAAGCCCGGCAGCGGTGTGCCGCCCTGCTCATGCATGCCGACCATGCCGCCCAGGTTTGCGGCAACCCAAGTGGAACCATGGTAGCCGCGGCGGCGGCCAATGATGTGCTGGCGGTATGGTTTGCCCATCACCGCCCAGTAATGGCGCACGAAACGCACGATGGTGTCGTTGCCTTCAGAGCCTGAGTTTGAGAAGAAAATACGCTGGAATTTCTTGGGCAGTTTTGACGAGATTTTTTCGGCCAAGGCGGTGGCCGGTATCGTGGTGGTTTTGAAGAAGGTGTTGTAATAGGGCAAATCCATCATCTGGCGATAAGCGGTATCGGCCAGTTCTTTGCGGCCATAACCAACGTTGACGCACCAGAGGCCCGACATGCCGTCGAGGATTTTGTTGCCCTTGCCATCCCAAATGTAAATGCCATCGGCATGGGTGATGACGCGCGGACCACCTGCTGCGTGGAAGGCCTTATGATCCGTGAACGGATGAAAATGGTGCGCAATGTCGGCTTTGACGACGTCGTCGATATTGATGTTCTTGGTGTGCAAAGTCATGGCTGTTCTCCAACAGGTTACGGTAGGATGCGTGTTTGGACGTGGAGAGAATGCTAGGGCTTGAACCCAATGCGGGCGCAGTTGACCAGCACGTCGGCCTTGATGGACCGGGTTCGGATGAAGCTATGGTCGATGATGGACATAGCAAGAGTATCGCACGGTGATGCGGGAAGCTCAAGGGTGCTAGGCGAGAGCACGTATTGAAGCGGCCCCCTCCGCCCTTCGGGCACCTCCCCCAGCAAAGCTGAGGGAGGGGACCTACTCCCGCTCTGCTAATCTCTTGTATTTTAAATACTGGGCCGCACTCACCGGTATCATTGCAACATAGAGCCCTGCTGCCACCAATAATGTTTCCCAAGGGTAGGTGATCAAGCAGACAATCGCCAGCGCTCCGCCTGCTAGAATTGGCAAGACCAATTCTCTTGGCACCTTGGTCACGGTTTTGCCGCTGAAGGTGGGCACACGGCTGACCATCAGAATTGCGATGGCAACAATGTAGGGCGCAATCCACATGGCGTAGCGGTGGCCTTCAGTGTCACCTTGCCAGAAGCCATAATACATGGGAGCAAGGGCCAAAGCAGCACCCGCTGGTGCTGGCATGC
>JAYUQS010000239.1:0-6884 GCA_043756645.1 Hyphomicrobiales bacterium
TGCGCAGCCTCTGGCCGAAAAATTAGAGGGTTTGGGACATGACGCGGTAATCGTGCCGCTGCTGGAAATCCTGCCGCGCGAAAGCGTGGTTTTGCCGGAGGGGCCATTTCAGGCCTTGTGCGTCTCAAGCGCCAATGGCTTGGCAGCCAAAGCCGACTTGTCAATTTTCCATCATATCCCGTTTTTCGCCATCGGGCCACAATCAGCTTTGGAAGCGCGTCGGCAAGGCTTTGATCATGTGCATGACAAAGGCGGCAGTGTTGAGGGTTTGGTGCGCACAATGTGCAAAAGCCTGAAACCTGAAAGCGGTCCCATCCTTTATTTGTCCGGCTCAGAAACCACAGGCGATCTTGAAGGAAAATTGAAAGCGCAGGGCTTCAGTGTGGCGCGCGTGATTGTTTATGATGCGCAGCCTTGTATCGTTGCAGAATTGCCGGCCTTCCTGGAAGGTGCCGATGGTGTGTTGTTGTATTCGCCCCGCACAACAAAACTATGGGTGGCGCAGGTGCAAAAAACTGAAATGGAAGAACGGGCCAAATCCCTTCAGCATTTTTGCCTTTCTGCCAATGTCGCCGCAAACCTGCCGCAAGCTTGGGCCAAACGCATTAGCCGAACCCCCGACGAAAATGGCATGCTGACATTGCTTGATCAGAGTGCCGAAGCAGACTAGGCACGGCGCATGATGACGCAAGATATTGACACCAAATCAGATACAATTATTGACCTTGATGCCGATCAGGTGATTGAGCATGAGGATAGCCCGAAGCCAAACGCGGCGGCGGCAAAGCCCGTAAAAGCCAGCAAGAATCGCTGGCTCTTTGGCACGGCGGCACTGCTTGCGGCAGCATTGGGTGGTGGCTGGTTTTATAAAGATGTAATGAGCAATTATTTGCCGTCAGACCAAGTTGTTGGCCTGTCGGAAAAAGTTGAGGTCCTTGAAAGCCAGAATACGACTTTGCGCCAGCAACTCACCAATTTGGATAGATTGGCGGCACAGTTGAAGTCAGATGTTGATGCCTTGGAGGGCAAGGAACAAGCGTTGGAAAGTGGTTTTGAAGCCGCGCAGAAAACCGACGCCGACGCCGCATCGAAACTGCGAACTCTTGAACAGTCACTTGCTGAAACCAAGCAGGCGATTGCAGATGTTGCAGCGCGTCCCGTAACCGGTGCCACTGGCCTGGCCGTAGACCCTGCCCTTCAACAGCGTGTTGCCACACTTGAAAAAGATGTCGCAAGTCTCAAGGTGAAACCGGCAGAGCCGATTGATAATACTGCGGCACTGTCGCAAAACCTGTCTGACCTCAAAGCCAAGATCGCTGTTGGCACGGGTTTTGGCGATGAGTTTGAGCGCATTCAACGCATGATGCCCGCTGCTGCCGGGCTTGATGTGTTGTCGCAACATGCAGCCCTTGGTTTGCCGGATGCGAAGGGGCTTGCGGGCGAACTCAAAAACATGATCGCCGAATTGCCAAAACCGATCATTCCGGGCCCCGTGCCGGAAAGCGAAGGTTGGTGGGCGGGCATTTATCGCAGCCTGTCAGATCTTATCACCATTAAAGTTGAAGGTGATGTGGACTGGCCTACGACCGCATCTGCATCTGTTGCTTTTGCCGAAAGTGGCGACTTGCCGCAAGCCATTGAACACTTGAACGCAGTTGAGGCCACAAAGCCTGTTGGCATTCAACAATGGCTTGATCGTGCGCAAGCAAGGCTTTCGGTTGAAAAAGCCTTGCAATCGGTGGAAGAAGCCGTGCTGCGCGTCATTGCGGCCAAAGGGTAAGTGCCATGCTCAAATTGCTGTGGCGCTTAGGTTTATTGATGGTGCTGGCACTCGGCTTTGCCTGGCTGGCCGATCGCCCCGGCAGCGTGACCATCCGTTGGCTTGGCCGCGAAATTGAAATGTCAGTCGTGGTCGCCGTGGTTGTGGCGCTGCTGGTTCTGACGACAGTTTTGTTTACGTGGAATGTGATCCGCCGCCTGTGGCGCAGCCCGACAGCCGCGAAGGAATTCTGGCGTTTTCGCAAGCAACGCAAAGGCTACGAAGCGCTTTCCAAAGGCATCATCGCCGCTGGTGCGGGTGATGCTTTGGCTGCGGCCAAACATGCAGCCACCGCTGGCAATGCCTTGTCGGAAGAACCGTTGGTGAATGTGCTGGCCGCGCAAGCCGCGCAATTGAATGGCGACAAGCAAGATGTGCGCCGCGTATTCGAAGAAATGGCAAAATCTCCAGCCACGGAAGTGTTCGGCTTGCGTGGATTATTTTCAGAGGCCCGCAACAGCGGTGATTTGGTCGCAGCATTAAAGCATGCTGAAAAAGCTTTGGCCTTGAACCCGCGTTTGCCGTGGGCATCAACGGCTGTGCTGCAGGTGCAAACCGCACGTAAATCATGGGAAGCTGCCGCACTCACCTTGGAGCAACAGGGCCGCAATGGTTTGCTGCCGAAAGACGCAGCTGCCAAAAAGCGCGCTGCCATGTTAACTGCACAGGCCATATATTTTGAAACCAGCGAACCTGCTAAAGCCATGGACCTTGCTTCAAAAGCACTGGACCTTGATGCAGGCCTGGTGCCGGCAGCGGCCATCATTGCCCGCAGTCACATTGCCAGTGGCAGCACCCGCCGCGCCATGAAAGTGTTGCGCGCGACGTGGAGCCACTCCCCTCACCCCGAACTTGCAGATCTGATTTTACACGCAGATGTGACGGCAAATGCTGAAGACGGTTTCGAACGCGTGCGTGACACTGTTGGGTCAGCCGCCGATCATATCGAAAATGCCGTGGCCCTGGCCCGCGGAGCAATTTCAGCCCGGCGTTTTGATGTCGCACGTGAGGCGTTGTCGACTTATTCTGTAGATCAACCGCAGGCCCGCGTGTGCGCTTTGATGGCGCAAATCGAAGACGCATCCGACGACAAGGGCCGCGTCAAAGAATGGTTGGCCCGCGCCCTCAATGCGCCACGTGACCCCATGTGGGTGTCAGATGGTGTGGCCAGTCCGCGCTGGGTGTCAGTGTCTCCGGTAACCGGCGAGATTGTTCCCTGCGAATGGAAAATGCCCTACGAAGCCCCGCAAGGTGCTATCAGTTTCTCAACCGAACAACCACTGCTCGCAGCAAAAACCGAAACCAAAACCGACACAACCGCCAGCATCGCCCCACCCCGCGCCGACGATCCCGGCGTTTTTGCCGACGACTAAAAACGGGTTGAATTTGACCGGGAAAGCAGATATTCCCACGCTATTGGTTATGCTGCTTTAGCTCAGTTGGTAGAGCACCGCATTCGTAATGCGGGGGTCAGGTGTTCGAGTCACCTAAGCAGCACCAGTTTTCAGTTTGCCAGCAATTCAACATACTATCCGCCGCTTGCGTGAAGTACGGTAAGATATTCACGATATCCAAAAACGCGCCCACGTCGCTTGCCCGTGACCTCTTCTACAATTCCGAGCCTGAGCAACTGTTCGAGTGCTCCATTCACTGTCGGCATTGTTAAGCCAGTCGTTTCTACCGTTTTGGCAGCGGTTGCGAAGGGACTTGTTTTTAAAGTTTCAAAGACTTGAAGGGTGGAACCTGTGCGTTCGTTTGCATTGGCTATTCGCTCGCGGTCTTTTGCAAAAAGAGATGCAATCTTCGTAGCGGAGTCGAAGGCTTCGTTGGCGGTTTCGATGACGCCGGTGAGGAAGAATTCAAGCCACGCTTCCCATGCGCCACGCTCGCGCACCTCCTGAAGCAGGCGGTAGTAGTCGGCACGATGGCTCTTGAAATAGAGACTGAGGTAAAGCAACGGCTCATGCATGACACCGTTGGCACACAGAAAAATCGTGATCAGCAAACGACCAAGACGGCCATTGCCATCGAGGAATGGATGGATGGACTCGAATTGGACATGCAACAAGCCAGCTTTGATCAGCGGTGGAATTTCCCGCGTTTCGGAGTGAATGAACTTCTCAAACTGATCGAGTGTCTGCATCAACAAATGTGGCGGCGGAGGCACATAGACAGCATTGCCGGGCCGCGTACCACCGATCCAGTTTTGAGTGGTGCGAAATTCGCCGGGAGCCATGCCTGCACCCCTGCCGCTATCCAGCAGCATGTCATGCATTTCCCTGATCAAGCGCAAAGAAAGAGGCAACGTCTTCATACGCTCCAGACCATGCATCATGGCATTCACATAGTTGGAGACTTCCTTGATATCATCGATTGGTGCGCCTGCTCCAGCATCGGACTCAAAGCGCAGCAGGTCATTCAACGTCGATTGCGTCCCTTCGATCTGCGACGAAAGCACCGCTTCTTTGCGGACATACATGTAGAGGAATAATTCTTTGTTCGGCAGCAGCAAGGAAACACCGTCTAGCCTACCTAACGCCCTGTCTGCGGCGCTCAGCCGTTCCAACATTCCCGTCAGCAATATCGGTGGATTTGGCGGCAGCGGTGCCGGGACGTAGGCACGAACATTTTCTCCAGCCACGGCAGTTTCGTGGAACGTCCCGAGCCTGCCTTTCATAACGCCTCTCCAAATTAAGTACTGTTTAAATAGCGCGTACCGCTAATAAAGGAAATGGCATAATTTTTTACTTACAGGGCTGTTTTCATCCCAAACTGAACCGCCCTGGGATTGCCGGAGGCATGTTGGTTTGTGTTAAACAACCATTTTGTGTCATCGATTCCGGCTCGGTGGTTTGACTCATTCATTGGTTATGCCGAGTCGTTCAATGCGCTCGACAATGCCTTTTTGAATTGGACCGAAAACTGATTGCGGGACTGAGTTTCCCAGCCCATTGATAACTGTCGCGACAGACTCTCGTGCCGTGTCTCGTAATTCTTCTATTGTTGTTGCAACATTTTTCAGACTGATACCCGCCTGCTCTGCCGTCTGCATAAAATGGCGTGGCAGCACTTGGTGAATGAGGTAGTGGCGGTTTTTGCCAATTGACATGGCGAGCTTGAATTGTTTGCGCTGAATTTGGCCAGTATCGAGACTGGGCTGGGATGACAACACGTCATAGAGCGGCGTCAGCCGGAATCCTGTTGGATTTAAAAAGATGCTGAAATTCTTGGCGTGCCCATCGGTTGCACCAAGCAGCCAGAAAATTATGTTGGCACGTACGAAAGTGGCGATGTCTTGTTCCGGCGCGTCACTACTCTTGAGCAATTCAATGATCTGCACAATGCCGGGGCCACCGTCTGGCTGGTATTTGCGCGTCGAAGCCACCGAGAGAGCCTGACAGAAATCTTCTTGCGGCAAGCGCATCAGGCGGCCATCGGCCAGCCAGCGTCGATCAAACCTTTTTATGACTAGTGCTTTCTGATCTTCGAACTCAGTAATCTCGGTTTCGGCCGTAGGCACACCAAGTGCCGATACGAGTTTGAGGCAAAGATACTCATTCTCGACACTGTTGGAGAGGTCAATGCCGCCCGCCAACTTTCCAATTTGTGGTTTGATAATATGGGTTGTGGCCGTTGAGCCTGAGGGTTTGTACCAACGTCCTTCCCGCCACAGCAGCGCGGTTTTTTCTTGTACGCCTGCAATGGAAATGCGGAAGCTTTCGTCTTGATCAACACCCAAAGGGTTTCGCCCAAGATTGCGTATGATGTAGGCAATGTCGGCAACACTGACCTCACGAGCTTCTGTGCCGCCTGCCGGACCGGGATCAACACCCTCTGGAAGGAACTGTAACGCACCAACACAGTCGTGGCCAAGTGCCGCGAGGAGGCTGAATGTATCGGCACCCTGTGCGCCAACCCGTTCGGCAATGTGTTTCCGGATAGGTTCTCCATCGGGCAATAGGTTGTCGAAAACGGCAAGAACCGGAGCGCCAATGTAACGGTCTTCACGCAAGGGAAGCGACAGGGAAATGGGGAATGGTCTTTCGCGACCCAACCATTCGGCATCATAACGGAAGTCAATTGCCCCACTGGTTTCCCTGTTGAGACGTCCGACGATACGCCCGTTCTGGAACACAGAGAGTGGTTGATTGCTGCGCTTGCGGGCCATTAGAAAATGTCCTCAATGCCTTCACTTCCACCCTTGGCACGGGGGCGGACGACGAGTTCGAGTTTCAGGGCTGAAAGGATTTCCATGACCGTGTGGAGTTGAACGGCTGGCGCACCCATCTCCAGTCTTGAGACTGTGCCCTGACGAAGGTGGATACGTTCTCCAAGGTCAGATTGGCTTATGCCCTCTAGCTTTCTGGCACGGCGTAGTATGGCTCCAAGTTGCTTTTCGTTGCGGGCTATCTGATCTGACATGGTTCGCCTCCGTGCCTATCTTATACGCGATGCCGTATAAAATGTAAATACACGGTAGTGCGTATAAAGTAAAATTACACGCGATTGCGTTTATTTTATTTTTATACGCATTTGCCTGTTGCAAAGGGGGCTGGTGTTCAAAGTGTAGTTCCAATTAGCCGCTCAAGCGCGGCCAATCCGTAGGGGGTTCGTATGGTCGAAGGTTACAAAGCGGAATTGTCTATTACAAATAAACCCAAGAGTTCATCGTTTCAACTCAATGAGTTATCCAAATTCATCCAACTCTGTACAATAGGGTACAAATCTTATTTTGCTAATTCGTAATGCGGGGGTCAGGTGTTCGAGTCACCTAAGCAGCACCAGTTTTTTCAGAAAATTTAGAGTTTTATATGCGCTCCCTCATCCCCCTTCGGGACCTTCTCCCGTTGAAAGAAACGGGAGAAGGCTGATTGGGTTAAGCCCTCGCCCGTCTTCTGACGGGAGAGGGTGCCCTCTAGCAATCGCCTGCGATTGCGGAAAGCGGATGAGGGACCACGCGCTCAACCTCCAAAAATAATTTCCTACCCCTCTTGACATAGTTCTTGTTATGTTCCATATGCACTCCCGATGGTTTTGGAATGGAGGGGTCAGAGTTGCTAACTTA
>JAYUQS010000240.1:0-2608 GCA_043756645.1 Hyphomicrobiales bacterium
GGAAACTCGTGGGGGTTCAAGTCCCTCCGCCCGCACCATGCTCTATCTGATCGGGTGTTAAAATTCTAAGTGTGAGCGAGAACCATGCAAGTTACAGAAACAACAAATTCCGGCCTGAAGCGCGGCTTCCAAGTGACCGTTGCGGCGGCTGATCTTTCAGCCAAGGCCAATGCCAAGTTGAAGGACATGGCAGGCAAAGCCCAGATCAAGGGCTTCCGCCCGGGCAAGGTTCCGGTCGATCATTTGAAGCGCATGTATGGCAAATCGGTCATGGCCGAAGTCGTGCAGGAAACCGTGGATGAGCAAGCCCGCGTGGTGTTCTCTGATCGCAACCTGAAGCCAGCCTATCAGCCAGAAGTAAAGCTGTCGGAAGCCGAAGGCGAAGTGAACGCCGTCATCGAAGGCAAGGGCGACCTGTCATTCTCGGTTGAAGCTGAAGTCATCCCGACATTCGAATTGCAAGATGCTTCGGGTCTGACTTTGACCAAGCATGTTGTGGAAGCCTCTGACGCCCACATCGACGAAGCTGTGGCCCGTTTGGCCTCGCAATATAAGTCATGGGAAACCAAGGACGGCACATCTGCCACTGGTGACCGTGTGACAATCAATTTTGTAGGCTCGATTGACGGCGTTGAATTTGACGGCGGCAAGGGTGAAGACATTCCTTTGGAACTCGGCTCCAACCAATTCATCCCCGGCTTTGAAGAACAACTCATCGGCAAAAAAGCGGGCGAAGACGTCACTGTGAATGTGTCCTTTCCTGAAAACTATGGTGCGGCAAACCTCGCAGGCAAAGCCGCAGTATTCGCCACGAAAGTGACAGGCGTTGAAGCTCCCAAAGTAGCCGCCATCGACGAAGAGTTCGCCAAAAAAGTCGGCTTTGAAGATGTGGCGAAATTGCGCGACATGGTGAAGTCAGGTCTGGAACGTGAATTTGGCCGCATGACCTCAATGAAAATGAAGCGCGATGTGCTTGATGCATTGGACAAGCAATATTCCTTCGAACTGCCTTCGAAGTTGGTCGATGCTGAATTCAACGGCATCTGGAATGCTTTGCAAAATGAAATGAAGAAGGCTGGCAAGACTTTCGCTGACGAAGAGACAACGGAAGAAAAAGCCACCGAAGAATATAAAGCCATCGCCGCCCGCCGCGTGCGTCTGGGCCTCGTGCTTGGAACCATGGGTGAAAAAGAAGCTATTCAAGTCAACGAGCAAGAACTGCAACAAGCCCTCATCGGCCGCGTGCGCCAGTTCCCCGGTCAGGAAAAACAAGTCTACGATTACTACCGCAACAACCCATCAGCACTGATTGAGCTGCGCGGACCAATCTTCGAACAGAAGGTTGTGGATCATATTGTCGGCAAGGCAACTGTATCAGACAAGACAGTTTCGAAAGAAGACCTGCAAGCCATGGTCGAAGAAGACATGGGCGACGACGAGTAAGAACATCACGGCCCTCATCCGTCTCGCTAACGCTCGCCACCTTCTCCCGCAAGCGGGAGAAGTGAATACTCTTCACCTCTCCCGTTTACGGGAGAGGACGCCGCGAAGCGGCAGGTGAGGGCCGAAATATTTTCGACGGAATTCTTCTGCTTTTCCGTCTTACGTTGAAAGGAGGCTACCATGCCCTTTCAACGCCAATCCGGCCAAACCGCCCGCGCCCGCTCCCTCCGCCAACAGGAAAACCCTGCAGAGGCGTCAATGTGGACCGCGCTGAAAAACCGCCACCTCAACGATCATAAATTCGTCAGGCAATTGCCGATTGGCCCCTACTACGCCGACTTTGTCTGCCGTGCAGCCAAGCTGGTTGTAGAGCTTGATGGCAGTCAGCATGTGGATTGCGATCATGATCGACGACGTGATGCGTTCATGTCGCGGCTGGGATTTGGGATTTTACGATTTCCGAGCAGTTCAGTTTTGGAACAGCGCGATGTGGTGTGTGATACGATTCTGGCGGTGTTAGAGGGGCGATTGCGTGAGAACATCGACACGATAGACCTGAAGTACACACGGCCCTCACCTGCCGCTTCGCGGCGTCCTCTCCCGTAAACGGGAGAGGTGAAGATTTCTTCACTTCTCCCGCTTGCGGGAGAAGGTGGCGAGCGCAGCGAGACGGATGAGGGCCGTGTTAAAAACTCCACTCCCGCGCCTTAGCCACAATAAAATCTCTGAACACTGTCACGCGTTTGGTTTCTTTCAATTCCTCGGGATAGACAAAATAGGTATCAAACTCCGGCGTTTGTACTTCAAGTTCTATTTGCACGAGGTTCATATCAGGTGCCACCAGATAATCCGACAAAATCGCAATGCCTGCACCTGCCTGCACCGCACGGCGCAGGCCGTAGGCCGAGTTTACGCGCAGTGCCGGAATACGCGGGTCGTTGTCGTTGCGACTCACTGTCAGCAGCATGTTGACGTAAGTCAGATAGCTCGCACCCTGAAAAACACAGATGCGGTGCTTGTCCAATTCGGAAGAAGATTTTGGAATGCCGTGGTGCTTCACATAATCCACCGATGCATAGACATGGTGATGCACGGTGAAAAGTTTGCGTTGAATCAAATCCGGCTGTGTTGGTCTTCGCAAGCGTATGGCCACATCGGCCTCGCG
>JAYUQS010000241.1:0-19814 GCA_043756645.1 Hyphomicrobiales bacterium
CAAGCAGTCTTGATCGCAGTCGACGCGCATCTCCACCACCTTGAAAGTCTCGCCTGAGGTTTCACCCTTCATCCAGAGTTTCTGCCGCGACCTGCTCCAGAAATGAATGAAGCCGGTGCTTTGGGTTTTGGCAAAGGCTTCCGCGTTCATGTGGGCAAACATCAAGACTGCATTGTCAACGGCATCAACAATAATGGCACCAAGCAGTCCGTGTTCGTCGAACTTCAATGAAAGGGCAGTGGTTTCGTCGGTTTTTGTCATGCCGCCTTATAAGCGGGTTTAAGGCGAAAATGGAATACGCGGCGCACGAACTTGTTCCATGAAGCGGGCTTGCAACATCGAATTGGTTTTGAATTCGCCGTTGAACATGGTGGTGACTGTTGCAACACCGGTCTTTTGTACGCCACGCATCGACATGCAGGTGTGAACAGCTTCCAACATTACCGCAACGCCACGCGCACCCAAGTTTTCGAAAATCGATTCAGCAATCTGTGCTGTCATGGTTTCCTGGGTTTGCAGGCGTTTGGCGAATGTGTCGACGACGCGGGCGATTTTGGAAATCCCAACGACACCGCCATTCGGCAAATAGGCAACATGAGCACGTCCAAAAAACGGCGCGATATGGTGTTCGCAATGCGACGTAAAAGAAATATCGCGGAGCAACACCATGTCATCATAGCCACCGACGTCTTCAAACACCCGGTTCAAAATATCAGCGGGATCTTGGGCGTAGCCTTCAAAATACTCCTTGTAAGCCTTGGTTACTCGGCGCGGCGTTTCAAGCAAACCTTCACGCTGCGGGTCATCTCCGGCCCATGCAAGCAACGTGCGTACGGCGGCTTCAGCTTCATCTTGTGTTGGTTTGTCAAAGGCTACGGGCAGAGGTTTGGAATTCACTTTAACGTCCATGGGGCATGTCCTACCGTGTAATGTTTCCGGAACACCCACACTACGGCTTCGTGCCGCACATGGATCATGGCTGGGTCACTTTCGGAAAGCATTCCCGCTTCCTATATCTTGAGCTATAAAGCCCAAGCGGTCTAACCCCCGCGCGAAAGATATGATGATGATCAATGATGTTTACAACAAGAAAATTCTGAGCCTCGCGGCAGACATTCCATTTCTGCAACGTCTGGAGGCACCCGATGCAACGTCTGTCGCCCATTCCAAACTTTGCGGATCGAAAGTGACTGTGGATCTGTCGCTGAAAAACGGCGTTGTGTCTGAATTTGGCCACGACGTGAAAGCCTGTGCGCTGGGGCAGGCGTCGTCGTCGATCATGGCCAGACATGTCATCGGATCAACGCCGAATGAAATGAAGTCACTGCGCCTACAAATGCACAAAATGCTGAAAGAAGAAGGCGCACCACCAACTGGCAAGTGGGCTGACTGTGAAGCATTGTTGCCTGTACGGGACTACAAGGCGCGCCACGCTTCAACCCTGCTGACCTTTGATGCAGTGGTGGACGCCATCACCCAGATTGAAGAAAAGCAGGCGCTATAGAATTATTCCGCCGTCTCCATCGCCCGCAGCAACACAAAATATCCGACCGCACATCCAACCACACCCAGCGCCAGCGGCCAGAAAAAGCCGAAGCCGAAGTGCACCAGAAGCGCTGCAAATCCACAACCGATTGTCATGCCAACGTCCCAGCCGCCTTCGGCCACGACATGGAAGCGCAAAGGGCAAGCGGAACGACGGGCTTGATTGTAAACTTGGGAGTTGAGTGAAGTTGCATAGCTTGGCCATGCAGCCGAATAAAGTGCGTTGGCCGTGACGGCGACCCATGGAATATGAAAACCGAAACATTTGACCAGCGAAGAAATGACCATTACGCCATAGCCAATACGCGCGGCGTGAATGCCTTTTCCAACATCAATCCACTTTCCCACGAACAATCCCATAAAAGCACCTGTCAAACCTGCCAAAGCCAAGGCACCGCCAAAAGCCACGTAGCTTGAGCTCAAAGTCAGGAAAAGCACGATGAGCCAGACGAAGTGTGTCGCGGCGGAGCGAATGCCATCAGTAATCATCAACAATTGTGCGGTGTTGGTGGTCGAGCGGGGCAGCGAAACATCGAGGGCAACATCGAAATGCGGCCCGAACATAAATGGCACCGCCGCCATGATCATTGCAAAAGCTATAAATCCAAAACCCACCCAAGGGCTAAACCACGTCAGCAAAAAACCCATCAATAAAGGTGCTGCGATGCCTGCAATCATGCCGAAGAATTCCATCGCACTCACCTGTGCGCCACGGCTTTCGTTGTTGCCAAGCTGTGCCACATAGGTGTGATAGGTCGTCCAATAAAAAGAACTGCTGGCCGCCCACAACGCTAAATACAAATAGAGCAGGGGCCCTGCCACAGTCACCATCGGCAGAATTAAATAGCTTGCCCCCTCAACAACAACGCTCACAATAAGCGTGTTGCGTAAGCCAAAACGCAGAACCACAGGCACCACCAACATGCGGAACAGCAAGCGGCTGGCGAACATCGCGGCAATGCAAATCAGAACCACGCTGGTGCTGATTCCCGCTTTCAACAAATAGACAAAAGCAAACCCTTCGCCGCCATGCATGACCAGCGCTTGCAGCGCGGCGTGGACGTAAACCAGATTGAATGACTTGTTTTTGAAGGTGGCCATAACGGCTGCACTAGCGCTTTTGCTGCTAAAACCAAAACAAAGAACTTCTCAAACAGGTGCTTGACAGGGCAGGTGCCCCGCTCTAATCACCGCCCAACAAATGCGGAAGTAGCTCAGTTGGTTAGAGCGCCGCCCTGTCACGGCGGAGGTCGCGGGTTCGAGCCCCGTCTTTCGCGCCATTTGTTCCGAAACAGGCCATCCTCCGGGGTGGCCTTTTTGTTTCTGTGGCGGCTCTCCGATGTCTTGCATCGCTCATGAGTCGCTGCCATGTTTACGGTTCTTAAAGGGGTAAAGAGATTGAATAGGACGCTATCAATACCATATATAACCAGTGGTATTGCTAAAGGTTTCTCAGAAGAATTGCTCAAGGAGGGCAGTGGCCCAGTGTCGAAGGTTTATCATAGAGACCGCGTATCAGGTATTCGTGGCGGAGCAGGGGGGTTTGCAGTTGGTTTGGCAGATTTCGCATGCTTAGGATTTAAGCGTTTTGACATTGCCGGTTACCCCTATGAAGACGAAAATGAAGCGTTATATTCTGATTGGGTGAAATTGGGGCGAGACATTGAAGAAGCCAAAAAAGCCATCGACGAAATCGGCAGCAAGTAGCCCAAATGAAGTTGAGGTGTTGCCTCCGAACACAAGCAGTGCGCCCCCGCGTCGCGTCTTGACAACGGAAGTAAAGTGGCAGGGGCCAATTCCACCTCCGTCTATTTTGAGAGACTATGATGACGTGGTCGAAAATGGAGCGGCGCGGCTTTTTGAACAGTTTGAAAAAGAAGCTAAACATCGACGCGAAATGGAAAGTAGTTCGCTGCATTACCAAGGCAGGGACTTAGTACAAGGTAAAAAGAGTGCGTTGCTGTTTGGCGGCGGCGTGCTTTTCGCATTTTGCTTTGCGATTTGGATGGGAGCAGAATGGGCGGCAGTGGTGTTAGGCGCCGGATTGTTGACTACGATTGCCATCACATTTCATCGCATTTTTGGCGATAAAGAACAGAATTCAACAAAAAAAGAAGACCCGCCAGTAAAGTGAGAAACAGGCCGTCCTCCGGGGTGGCCTTTTTGTTTCTATCCGCGACAACAAAACCATAGCCAAAGCTTGTAACATTCGGGCCGCTGCATTAGAACGCGGTCATATTTGCGCAGGGTGCTTTGACCTGCTTGTGAGGGCGCATGACTGGACTTTTAATCGACTATCTGCCGATTGTGATTTTCATGGGTGTAGCTGGCGTTATCGCCATTGCACTTATGATTGCGCCGCTCGCCATTGCCTTCTCGGCGCCAGACCCGGAAAAGCTTTCCGCTTATGAATGCGGCTTTAATGCTTTTGACGATGCGCGCATGAAATTCGATGTGCGGTTTTATCTCGTATCTATTCTTTTCATCATCTTCGATCTGGAAGTGGCTTTTCTATTTCCATGGGCGATTTCGCTCGGAAAAATCGGACTTTTCGGCTTCTGGTCGATGATGATCTTCTTAAGCATTCTCACCATCGGCTTCATTTATGAATGGCGCAAAGGAGCACTCGAATGGGATTGATCGAAACAGCAACGCCTGTTCAGCGCGAGTCCTTCACGGAGATCAACGATGAACTGGCGGACAAGGGTTTTCTGGTTACGACAACCGACGATCTGATCACTTGGGCGCGCACCGGTTCGCTGATGCCAATGCAGTTTGGCCTAGCCTGTTGCGCCGTGGAAATGATGATGGGCTTTGGCCCGCGCTATGACATGGAGCGATTCGGGCTTGCCCCGCGTGGTTCGCCACGTCAATCTGACGTCATGATTGTCGCTGGCACTTTGACCAACAAAATGGCACCGGCACTCCGCAAGGTTTACGACCAGATGCCGGAACCACGTTATGTGATTTCCATGGGCTCCTGTGCCAATGGCGGCGGCTACTATCACTACTCTTATTCAGTAGTGCGCGGCTGCGACCGCATCGTACCTGTGGACGTTTACGTTCCAGGCTGCCCACCAACTGCGGAAGCCTTGCTTTACGGCATTTTGATGCTGCAAAAGAAAATCCGCCGCACCGGAACGATTGAGCGCTGATATGGCTGTTGACCTGAACACACTTGGACTTCACATCGCTGCGAAGCTGGGCGTCACCCATTCCATCGCTTTCGGCGAATTGACCGTGCATGTGGAAGCCGCAAGCATTAATGACGTGCTCACGTTTTTGCGCGACGATGCGGAATGTCGTTTCGTCAATTTCATTGATTTAACCGCTGCTGATTATCCCGAGCGTGAGAAACGTTTCGACGTTGTTTATCACTTGCTCAGCCCGTACAAAAATTCCCGTATCCGCGTGAAAGCCCAAGCGGGTGAAGGCGATGTTGTGCCCTCGGCCATTCCAACTTTCGCGGGTGCGGATTGGTATGAGCGCGAAGTTTACGACCTCTACGGCATCACCTTCTCCGGCCACCCAGACCTGCGCCGCATCCTCACCGACTACGGCTTCCAAGGCCATCCCTTGCGCAAAGACTTCCCGACCACGGGTTATGTCGAAGTGCGCTATGATGATGAGCAAAAGCGGGTGGTATATGAGCCCGTGAAACTAGTGCAAGAGTTCCGTCAGTTCGACTACCTCAGCCCGTGGGAAGGAACGAACTACGTTCTGCCCGGTGACGAGAAAGCAAAACAATGAGCGAAGTCTCCACCCGCAATTTCACGCTCAATTTCGGCCCCGCTCATCCGGCGGCGCATGGTGTGCTGCGACTCATTCTCGAATTGGATGGGGAGATCGTCACACGTGTTGATCCGCATATTGGTCTCCTCCATCGCGGCACCGAAAAGCTGATCGAGACGAAAACCTATCTGCAAGCCGTACCTTATTTCGACCGGCTCGACTACATGGCGCCGATGAACCAGGAGCACGCTTATGCTCTGGCCGTTGAAAAACTGTTGGGCACCACAGTTCCAAAGCGCGGCCAATTGATCCGTGTACTTTTCTCGGAAATGGGGCGGTTGCGTTCGCATTATTTGAATGTGACAGCGCAAGCCATGGACGTTGGTGCCATCACCCCATTTACTTGGGGCTTAGAAGCACAAGAAAAAACCTACGTGTTTTATGAACAAGCTTCAGGCGGACGTATGCATGCGGCCTATGTGCGCCCCGGCGGTGTCCATCAAGACATCTCGCAAAAACTGATCGACGACATTGGCCACTTTGCACATGCGCAAATCAAAGTGTTGGATGACGTTGAAACACTGTTGACGGGCAACCGCATTTTCAAGCAACGCAACGTCGATATCGGCGTCGTGACACTTGAGCAGTGTTTCCAATATGGTTTTTCAGGCGTTATGTTGCGGGGCTGTGGCGTTGCTTGGGACTTGCGGAAATCGCAGCCTTATGAATGCTATTCTGAAATGGACTTTGACATTCCTGTTGGCAAACACGGCGACAATTATGATCGCTATGTGCTGCGTGTGCAGGAAATGCGGGAGTCATTGAAGATCATGACGCAATGCGTGGAATTGTTATCGGGCCCCAATAAGACCGGCCCCGTGTCATCGATGGACGGCAAAGTCGTGCCGCCAAAGCGCAGCGACATGAAGCGCTCGATGGAAGCGCTGATCCACCATTTCAAACTTTACACCGAAGGCTATAAAGTGCCAGCGGGTGAAGTTTACGCCGCTGTCGAAGCGCCGAAGGGCGAGTTCGGCGTGTATCTGGTTTCGGATGGCAGCAACAAACCTTACCGCTGCCGCCTCCGCGCCCCCGGCTTTGCGCATCTACAAGCCATGGACTGGCTCTGCCGCGGCCACATGCTGGCCGACGTGTCGGCAGTTTTGGGTTCCATTGATATTGTATTCGGTGAGGTGGATCGGTGAGCGAATTGTCCTATTCCGTTTCAACTCCGACCCCCAACGCCGTCATTCCCGCGAAGGCGGGAGTCCAGCTAGCTACCAGCTCGATCTTGACCAAGCTGGATTCCCGCTTTCGCGGGAATGACGGTTTTAGAGTGGAAATATTTGCATGAGTGTTCGTCGTCTCGACCCCATCCAACCCGCGTCCTTCGCTTTTTCACCGGAAAATCTGGCGTGGGCGAAGCATACGATTGCGAAATATCCTGCTGGCAAGCAAGCCTCTGCTGTTATTCCATTGCTGTGGCGCGGGCAGGAACAGAATGGTTGGACCTCGCGCCCGATGATTGAGTACGTGGCCGAGATGCTGGATATGGCTTACATCCGTGTTCTCGAAGTCGCCACCTTCTACACCATGTTCCAATTGTCGCCCGTGGGCACCAAGGCGCACGTGCAACTTTGCGGCACCATTGCTTGTCAACTCCGTGGTGCGGAAGATTTGCGCAAAGTGTGTGAAGCCAAAATTCATCCACAACCCGGCCATTTGAATGCCGATGGTTCGATGAGCTGGGAAGAGGTGGAGTGCTTAGGCTCTTGCGTGAACGCGCCGATGATCCAGGTGTTCAAAGACACCTATGAAGATTTGACTCCTGCCAAACTGGAAGAACTGATTGACCAATGGCAAGCGGGCAAAGCTGTGAAACCCGGCCCGCAAATTGACCGTCATTTCTCAGCGCCGATTGGCGGCGGCACAACGCTGACTGATAAAGCACTTTACAAGGGCCAGCGGAAATTCGCCCGCATGGAAGCACCACCTCCGCCACCAGCTGCCGTTGTTCCGGTGGTCGTTGCAGCGCCCGTTGTTGTTGAAAAATTGGCTGAAGTCGCAGCGCCGAAACCCAAAGCCAAGCGTGTGGCAAAGCCCGCCGCTGAGCGCATCATCGATCCACCAAAGCCAGCGATCAAATCCGCTGCCCGCGCCATTGATGGCCGTCCGGAATTGTTGAAAAAACCCCATGGCAAAGCTGATGATTTGAAATTGATTTGGGGCGTTGGCCCCATACTCGAAAAAATGTTGAATAAGATGGGCATCTGGCACTTCGACCAAATCGCAAATTGGTCGGCTAAGGAACTTGTCTGGGTTGACGAAAAACTCGAAGGCTTCAAAGGCCGCGCCAAGCGCGACGAATGGGTGAAGCAATCCAAAAAGCTGGCCAAAGGCTGGCGGCCTGAAAACGCCAACGGCTTAAAGCCGGGGAAGAAGTAAGCCATGCTCGCTGACAAAGATCGCATTTTTACCAACCTCTACGGCTACCATGATTGGGGCCTTGAAGGGGCCAAGCAACGTGGCGCATGGCTCGACACCAAGTCCTTCATCGACAAGGGCAGGGACTGGATCGTCAACGAAGTGAAAGCCTCAGGGCTTCGCGGCCGTGGCGGCGCTGGCTTCCCGACGGGACTGAAATGGAGCTTCATGCCCAAGGTGGTGGGCGAGCGCCCGCATTACCTCGTGGTCAATGCTGACGAATCTGAACCCGGCACCTGCAAAGACCGCGAGATCATGCGCCATGACCCGCATTTGCTGGTTGAAGGCTGCTTGCTCGCTGGCATGGCCATGGCCTGCAACGTCGGCTACATCTATGTGCGCGGCGAATACATCCGCGAACGCGAACACCTGCAAGCCGCCATCGACCAAGCCTATGAAGCGCGGCTGATCGGCAAGAACAACATTCACGGCTGGGACTTTGACCTCTACGTGCACCACGGTGCAGGCGCTTACATTTGCGGTGAAGAAACCGCCATGCTGGAAAGCCTTGAAGGCAAAAAAGGCCAGCCCCGCATGAAGCCGCCATTCCCCGCCAACGTGGGCCTTTATGGTGCGCCGACAACGGTGAACAATGTTGAATCAATTGCGGTGGCCGGAACAATCTTACGTCGCGGTGCCACTTGGTTTAATTCCATCGGCAATCCGAACAATGTGGGCACCAAGCTGTTCTGCATTTCGGGCCATGTGAACAAGCCTTGCAACGTCGAAGAAGCCATGGGCATTCCGTTCCGCGAATTGATCGACAAGCATTGCGGCGGTGTGCGCGGCGGTTGGGACAATTTGTTGGCAGTTATTCCCGGTGGTTCATCGGTGCGCATGGTGCCTGCCGAACAAATCATCGACTCGCCGATGGACTTTGACTCATTGTCGAAACTGAAATCGGGCCTTGGCACGGCGGCGGTTATCGTCATGGACAAGTCCACGGACCTCATCCGCACCATCGCCCGTCTCGCTTATTTCTATAAGCACGAGTCCTGCGGCCAGTGCACGCCATGCCGTGAAGGCACCGGCTGGATGTGGCGTGTGCTGACCCGCATGGCCGAGGGACGCGCCGAAAAGCGCGAAATCGACATGCTGTTTGATGTCACAAAACAAATCGAAGGCCACACCATTTGCGCACTGGGTGATGCCGCGGCTTGGCCCATCCAAGGCCTGATCAACCATTTCCGCCCATTGCTGGAAAAGCGCATAGACGACTATTCCTATAGGTCCGATCCAGACGGCGCAGTGCGCCACGCGGCGGAGTGATGTGATGGGCTTTCGCAAACAATCACTCGCCGCTGTTGTTGCCGCAACCTTTTGCTTTGCAGGTCCAGCATTGGCTGAGACATTGCTTCAAGATGGACAAATTATCATTTTCACTGGTACAAGCGGTATTAAGAAGGGCGATACAAATCGGCATATTTATAAGGCCGAAGCTGGTACGCTAGGCCCTGTTAGAAGACCAGCGCGTGCCAATTTGTTCAAGGTACTAAAAAACACCGCATCGCAAGTTGTGTTTAAGGGTCCGAGAGATACTTGCGTTCTGAGTTCTGACCACACCTTTGCTTGCCCTAAGATTGGTAATGGCACCTGGAAAGTGGAGTAGAGCAATCACTATGCACCTCGCTGAACTCAACATTGGCAAGTTCAAGTATCCAACATCCGATCCTCGGATGGTGGACTTCATGAACAATTTGGATCGCGTGAATGCGCTTGCGGAACGCTCCCCTGGCTTTGTCTGGCGCTTGAAAGGTGACAACAACAACGCCACCGATTTTCGCATTGGCGATGATATGGCGGTGAACCTTTCAGTGTGGACCGATGCAAAGTCACTTGAGAATTATGTTTTCAAAACCGTGCATGCGCAGTTTTATAAGCGCAAGCAAGAATGGTTTGACCTGATAGAAAAGCCGCACATGGTGTTCTGGCATGTGGAGGAGGGGCACCAGCCCACCCTCGATGAAGCCTGGGCCCGTTTGCAGCATTTTGAAAAACATGGTCCGTCCGAATTTGCTTTCGGATGGGCGGAAGTGATGGATGTGGAGCGCATGCGTTCTTTGAGGTGTGCTTGAGATGATGGCTTGCTTTCCCTCATCCGCCCTTTGGGCACCTTCTCCCGTTGGTAGTAACGGGAGAAGGCTTGTGCGTTCTGCCTTCGCCCGCGCCTTGTCGCGGGAGAAGGTGGCTGAAGGCCGGATGAGGGGACGCGAGTCCGCTGTGGGATTGGAATGAGATAATGCCAAAGATCAAAATTGACGGCGTTGAAGGTGAGTTTGAGAGCGGTTTGACGCTGTTGCAAGCCTGCGAACTTATGGGCGCTGAAGTTCCGCGTTTTTGTTACCATGACCGCCTGTCAATTGCGGGCAACTGCCGCATGTGCCTTGTCGAAGTCAAAGGCGGCCCGCCAAAGCCACAAGCCTCCTGCGCCATGTCGGTGAATGACTTGCGCCCTGGCCCCAATGGCGAAGCACCAGAAGTTTTCACCAACACACCGATGGTCAAAAAAGCCCGTGAGGGCGTGATGGAATTTCTGCTCATCAACCACCCGCTGGACTGCCCCGTGTGCGACCAGGGCGGCGAGTGTGACTTGCAAGACCAGGCCATGGCCTATGGCAAATCTGGCAATCGCTTTGCCGAAAACAAGCGCGCCGTTGAAGACAAGGATTTCGGTCCGCTGGTCAAAACCGAAATGACACGCTGCATTCAATGCACGCGCTGTGTGCGCTTCACCACGGAAGTTGCTGGCATCAACGACATGGGCCTGACGGGCCGTGGCGAAGATGTGGAGATCACCACTTACCTTGACCAGATCATCACCTCAGAATTGCAAGGCAACATCATTGACCTTTGCCCCGTCGGTGCATTGACGTCGAAACCTTATGAATTCAAAGCCCGGCCCTGGGAACTGCGCAAAACCGAAACCATCGACGTGATGGATGCTGTCGGTTCCAACATCCGCGTTGACAGCCGAGGCCGTGAAGTGTTGCGCATTCTGCCGCGCACTCATGAGAACGTGAACGAGGAATGGATTTCCGATAAGACCCGCTTTGTTTGGGATGGCTTGAAGACCCAACGTCTCGACCAACCCTATGTACGTGAGATGGGCAAGCTGCGCCCAGCCTCTTGGGCCGAAGCCTTGGGCGTCGTCGCCGGTAAGCTGAAAGCCGCAAAACCAGAACGCGTTGGATTTCTTGTTGGCGATCTTGTATCAGCAGAAGAGGCTTTCTCGGTCAAAACTTTCGCCTCGAAACTCGGTTCCAACAATGTGGACTGCCGCGTTGACGGTTCGGCCTTAGGCGAACATGGTGGACGTGCCGGTTACATTTTCAACTCAACAATTGCAGGCATCGAAGAAGCCGACGCGATCATGTTGATCGGCTGCAACCCGCGCCTTGAAGCCCCTGTGCTGAACGCCCGCATTCGCAAACGCGCACTTAAAGGTGGCCTCACCATTGGCGTGATTGGTGAACGCGCTGACCTGACCTACGACTACACCTATTTAGGTGCAGGCGCTGAAAGCTTAGCCAAGCTTGCCGAACACGCGCCCGCAAAAGCTCAAAAACCAATGTTCATCATCGGGCAGGGTGCATTGGCCCGCAGTGATGGTGCAGCTATACTTGCACTCGCGGCTAAAGGCGCTGCTGCCATCGGTGTGGTGAAAGACGGTTGGAACGGCTTCAACATTCTGCATACCGCCGCAGGCCGCGTGGGCGCGCTTGATGTTTGCGCACTGCCGGGCGACGGTGGCCAGAAAGCCAACGAGATGATCGCCGCCGCAGGCAAAGGGGAAATGGATGTGATGTTCCTTGCTGGCGTTGACGAAATCAACACCAATGCCTTGGGCAAATCCTTCGTCATCTACATGGGCACCCATGGTGACGCTGGCGCACATCGCGCTGACGTAATTTTGCCGGGCGCCGCCTACACCGAAAAATCCGCGACATTCGTTAACACCGAAGGACGCCCGCAAATGACCGCACGTGCCACATTCCCTCCGGGCGAAGCGCGTGATGATTGGTCGATTATTTCGGCAATCGCCAAACACATGGATTTGAATTTGGGCTGGACCACATTGGAAGGATTGCGTGTCGCAATGTATGCAATCGCACCGCAGCTGGCGAAACTGGATTACATCCATCCGGCTGATGCTGCAGCTTTGTCAGAACTCAGCGCAGGTGAGGGCGCAACATCAAAAGATGCTTTCACTTCGCCCGTGAAAGACTTCTACTTCACCAACCCCATCGCGCGGGCTTCAAAAATTATGGCGGATTGTTCGGCTTCGAAAAACCGACCCATCATGCAGGCGGCGGAGTAAGATCATGAACGAGATGGTTTGGCTCATTGGATTGATTGTTGTTCAAAGCTTGGGGCTGCTGACGGCTGTTCTCATCAGCGTGTCTTTCCTGATCTATTTTGACCGCAAGGTTTGGGCTGCCGTTCAAATGCGCCGTGGTCCGAACGTTGTTGGGCCTTGGGGTTTATTGCAATCCTTCGCTGATCTTCTCAAATTCGTGTTCAAAGAAGTCATCATTCCCGACAGCGCCAACAAAGGTGTCTTTGTGTTGGCCCCTATCATCACCGCACTGTTGGCTTTGGCCGCTTGGGCCGTGGTGCCTTTGGCAGAAGGCTGGATGGTCGCTGATATCAATGTCGGCATTCTCTATCTTTTTGCACTGTCGTCGCTTGGCGTTTACGGTATCATCATGGGCGGCTGGGCTTCGAATTCGAAATATCCTTTCCTTGCGGCACTGCGCTCTGCCGCACAAATGGTGTCCTACGAAGTCTCGATTGGTTTTGTGATCATAACGGTGTTGCTCTGCGTTGGATCGCTGAACCTGTCTGACATTGTGATCTCGCAAAAAACCGGACTCGGCACCATGTTGGGCTTGCCCAACTCTTTCCTCGATTGGTATTTCATCCCGCTGTTCCCGATGTTCGTGATTTTCTTCATTTCGGCTTTGGCGGAAACCAATCGCCCTCCCTTTGACTTGGTCGAAGCTGAATCAGAACTCGTGGCGGGTCACATGGTGGAGTATTCCTCAACGCCTTACTTGCTGTTCATGCTCGGAGAATACACGGCCATAACTTTAATGTGCGCTTTAACGACGATCCTGTTCCTGGGCGGCTGGTTGCCAATCGTTGATGTGGCGGTTTTAAATTGGGTTCCGGGTATTGTCTGGTTCATGCTGAAAACCGTTTTCGTGTTCTTCGGCTTCGCCCTGACAAAAGCCATTGTGCCGCGTTACCGCTATGATCAATTGATGCGTCTGGGCTGGAAAGTGTTCCTGCCAATTTCGCTGTTCTGGGTCGTGCTCACCGCTGGCGTACTCGTAACATTTGGATGGTTACCATCATGAATATGTCCCTCGTTGCCCGCTCGCTGTTCTTGAAGGAATTCGTTTCAGCCACCATGCTGGCGTTCAAATACATGGTGGCCCCAAAAGCCACCATCAATTACCCGCATGAAAAGGGGCAACTCAGTCCGCGCTTCCGTGGTGAACATGCGCTGCGCCGCTACCCCAATGGCGAAGAGCGCTGCATCGCCTGCAAATTATGTGAAGCCGTGTGCCCGGCGCAAGCCATCACCATTGAAGCAGGCCCGCGCCGCAATGACGGCACGCGCCGCACCACGCGCTATGACATCGACATGACCAAGTGCATTTACTGTGGCTTCTGTCAGGAAGCTTGCCCTGTCGATGCCATCGTCGAAGGCCCGAATTTTGAATACGCAACTGAAACCCGCGAAGAGCTTATGTTCAACAAAGAAAAACTGTTGGACAACGGCGACCGTTGGGAACGTGAAATTGCGCGCAACATTGCGCTCGATTCACCCTATCGCTGAGGACGCCTGATGATGGCCGTAACTTTTTTCTTTTACCTTTTCGCACTGGTGGCAATCGCCTCGGCGATGATGGTGATCATGGCGCGCAACCCCGTGCATTCGGTGTTGTTCCTCATTCTCTGCTTCTTCAACGCAGCTGGCCTCTTCATTTTGATGGGCGCTGAATTCCTCGCCATGATTTTGGTTGTGGTTTATGTGGGCGCCGTCGCCGTGCTGTTCCTCTTCGTCGTCATGATGTTGGATGTGGACTTCGCCAAACTGAAAGAAGGCATGGCGCAATATCTGCCGATTGGTGGTGTCATCGGGCTCATTCTGTTGGCTGAATTGGTGCTTGTTGTTGGCACCTGGAACCTCGCACCTGAATCGCTGAAAACCGCAAGTGCCATACCAGCAAATGTGACGAACACAGAAGCCTTGGGCCAGGTGCTCTACACCAAATACATCTACTTCTTCCAAGCCGCCGGCCTCGTGCTGCTGGTCGCCATGATTGGTGCCATCGTGCTGACGCTGCGTCACAAACCCGGCATCAAACGCCAAAACATCGCCGAACAAGTGGCAAGAACACCAGAAATGGCAATGGAAATCCGCAAAGTTGAATCAGGTCAGGGGATTGAAGGATGAGTTTTAATTCAATTCATTTCTCAATTCCGTCATTCCCGCGCAGGCGGGGATCCAGACTTTCAACATGCGAGTCCGTGGAAAGTCTGGATTCCCGCCTGCGCGGGAATGACGAATATTTTTGTCGTGATATGGTCGGAGGAACATCCAAATGATTGGTCTCGGACACTATCTCACAGTGGCAGCGGTGCTGTTCACCATCGGCATCTTCGGCATATTCCTGAACCGCAAAAACGTCATTGTCATCATGATGTCGATTGAACTCATGCTTTTGGCTGTGAACATCAACCTCGTGGCGTTCTCGACGCATTTGCAGGACTTGGTAGGCCAAGTGTTTGCACTGTTGGTACTAACCGTCGCCGCAGGTGAAGCTGCCATTGGCCTTGCCATTCTTGTCACCTATTTCCGTAACCGCAATACCATCGAAGTTGATGACATCAACATGATGAAGGGCTGATTGACACTATGTACCACGCAATCGTTTTCCTTCCTCTCATTGGCGCAATAATCGCTGGCCTTTTCGGCACCTCGCTGCTGAAAGCCTTCGGCCACGACAAGGATGTTTATGGCGCACACCACGATCACTCCCACGCCGCTCATGATGATCATGGTGGCCATTACCACGGCCCCATGTGGCCGATGTATTTGACCACGGCCTTTCTCATCATCTCGGCCATTCTCTCCTGGGTGCATTTTGTAAGCATCATGCACCACCCCGTTGATGAGAAAGTAGAAGTGCTGAAATGGATTTCATCCGGCGCATTGCAAGCCAATTGGGCCTTCCGCATTGATACCTTGACCTCGGTCATGCTCGTCGTCGTCAATACCGTGTCGGCTCTCGTGCATGTTTACTCGCTGGGTTACATGTCACACGACAATGATCAGCCGCGCTTCTTCGCTTATCTCTCGCTCTTCACCTTCGCAATGTTGATGTTGGTAACGTCAGATAACTTGATCCAAATGTTTTTTGGTTGGGAAGGTGTGGGCCTTGCCTCATATCTCTTGATTGGGTTCTGGTTCAAAAAACCAAGCGCCAATGCCGCCGCAATTAAAGCTTTCGTTGTCAACCGTGTGGGTGACTTTGGTTTCGCCCTCGGTATTTTCGGTTGCTTCATGGTGTACGGCACGGTGGAGTTTGATGCATTGTTCCGCGCGGCCCCCGAAGCCGTCGGCAAAACCATTCACTTCCTGTCATGGGAATTCGATTCGCTGACTGTGCTGTGTCTGTTGTTGTTCATGGGTGCCATGGGTAAGTCAGCGCAGTTCCTGCTGCACACATGGTTGCCCGATGCCATGGAAGGCCCGACACCCGTGTCAGCTTTGATCCACGCCGCCACCATGGTGACCGCAGGCGTATTCCTCGTGGCCCGCATGTCGCCGTTGTTTGAATTGGCACCTGTGGCACAAAACGTTGTGATCATCGTTGGTGCCGTCACCGCCTTCTTTGCCGCCACAGTTGGTCTCGTTCAAAACGACATCAAGCGCGTTATCGCTTACTCAACCTGCTCACAACTGGGTTACATGTTTGTGGCGCTCGGCGTAGGGGGCTATGGCATCGCCATTTTCCATCTCTTCACCCATGCGTTCTTTAAAGCACTGCTGTTCCTCGGCGCAGGCTCTGTCATTCACGCCATGGGTGGCGAACAGGACATGCGCAAAATGGGGGGCCTTGCCCCGCACATCCGTATTACTTGGGCGATGATGCTCATTGGCACTCTCGCACTCACAGGCTTCCCTTACACGGCAGGTTACTTCTCGAAGGATGCAGTGATTGAGGCTGCATATGCGTCGAAGGCCGCGCCACATATGTTCGCCTATGTGTTGTTGATTATTGCAGCTTTTTGCACCTCGTTCTATTCGTGGCGCTTGGCCTTCATGACGTTCAACGGCCCGACCCGCGCTGACAAAGAAACCATCGAACATTCGCATGAAAGCCCGATGGTGATGTTAGTGCCGCTGTTTGTGTTGGCAGCTGGTGCCATCGTTGCGGGCATCATTTTTGCGCCATACTTCATCGGCCACGAGGAGGCCTTGTTCTGGGGCAGTTCAATCTATCGTGGGCTGGAAAACCACATCATCCACGACATTCATGACGTACCAACTTGGGTGAAATATTCGCCGCTTGTTGCCATGGTCTTGGGCTTTGTGCTGGCGTTCCTTTTCTACATTCGCAACACATCGTTGCCGGGCAAACTGGCGGCACAACACTGGCCAATTTATCAATTCCTGCTCAACAAGTGGTACTTTGATGAACTCTACGACTTCCTGTTTGTGAAACCCGCTTTCTGGCTCGGCCGCCTGTTCTGGAAACAGGGCGATGGTGCCATCATTGACGGCCTCGGCCCCAATGGTATCGCTGCCCGCGTGGCTGATGGTTCAGGCCTGATCACCCGCCTGCAAACCGGATACGTTTATCACTACGCCTTCGCCATGTTGATTGGTGTGGCTGCAATTATTTCCTGGTTCTCGTTCGGAGGCACACACTAAATGGATTGGCCCGTGCTTTCCGTAATTACCTTCTTGCCGCTGCTTGGCGTCGTCGCCATTTTGCTGGCCAAAGGTGATGATCCTGCCGCCGTGAAATATGCGCGCTATGCAGCGTTGTGGACCACCATCGTCACATTCCTTGTGTCGCTGTTGATCCCCTATAATTTTGTTAATGCCGAGTCCGGTTTCCAATTTGTTGAAAACGCCTCGTGGCTTGGCGGCTATGCCAACTACCGCATGGGCGTTGACGGCATTTCCATGCCGCTGGTCATCCTCACCACTTTCCTCATGCCGATTTGTATTCTGGCCTCATGGTATGTCGACAAGCGCGTCAAAGAATACATGATCGCTTTCCTCGTGTTGGAATGCCTGATGATCGGCGTGTTCTGCGCTTTGGACATCGTGCTGTTCTACGTCTTCTTCGAAGCAGGCCTGATCCCGATGTTCCTGATCATCGGCATCTGGGGCGGTGCGCGCCGCGTCTATGCCTCGTTTAAATTCTTTCTCTATACGCTGCTGGGCTCGGTGCTCATGTTGCTGGCCATCATCGCCATGTATTGGCATGCGGGCACCACCGACATTGCTGTGCTGCTGTCCAACCCCAAAACCTTCCCGCCTGAAATGCAGACCTGGTTGTGGTTGGCTTTCTTCGCATCCTTCGCGGTGAAAATGCCGATGTGGCCGGTTCACACCTGGTTGCCGGATGCCCACGTGGAAGCACCAACAGCAGGCTCGGTCATCCTTGCAGCTATTCTGTTGAAAATGGGCGGTTACGGCTTCCTGCGCTTCTCGCTGCCCATGTTCCCTGATGCGTCACTCTATTTCCAGAACTTCGTCTACGTCCTCTCCGTCATCGCCATTGTATACACCTCTCTGGTGGCGCTGGTGCAGGAAGACATGAAAAAGCTCATCGCCTATTCTTCTGTAGCGCACATGGGCTTTGTGACCATGGGCTTTGTGACCATGGGTATTTTCTCCATGACCCGTCAGGGTGTTGATGGCGCGGTGTTCCAAATGATCAGCCACGGCCTTGTGTCCGGCGCGTTGTTCCTGTGTGTGGGCGTGGTTTACGACCGCATGCACACCCGTGACATCGCGGCTTACGGCGGCCTCGCCAATCGCATGCCGCTCTACGCCGGTATCTTCATGCTCTTCACCATGGCCAATGTGGGCTTGCCCGGCACTTCAGGCTTCGTCGGCGAATTCATGACGCTGATGGGCGCATTTGCCAGCAACACCTGGGTGGCCTTCGTCGCCACTACTGGCGTAATCCTGTCGGCGTGCTATGCCCTCTGGCTGTATCGCCGCGTCATGTTTGGCAAAATGGAAAAGCATAACCTGGAATGGATGCCGGATATTACACGTCGCGAATTTGCAATGCTTGTTCCCTTGGTCGTGTTGACCATTCTGTTTGGCATCTATCCCGCTCCAATCTTGGATGTGATTGGTGCTTCCGTTGAAAACCTTTTGAAATCTCTGCCTGCGGCTGCCGCAGGCCTTGCGATGAAGTGACGAAATCATGATGAGCCTTCTGCAATCCGCTGATGCTGTAGCCGCCCTGCCAGAAATCGTTTTGGCCATTTTGGCTGCTGCGTTTTTAATGGTGGGCGCGTTTTCAAAGTCAGAACCTTATAAGCTGATCCAATGGCTGTGCATCGCGGCCTTGGCCTTGGCCGCTGCGTTGGTTTGGGGCGCTTCGGGCGAAGGCAAAGTTTTGGCCTTTGCAGGCGGCTTCATTGTTGATGATTTTGCGCGGTTGATGAAAGTGCTGGCACTCTTCGGCGCTGCCGTTGCCATTCTGCTGTCAGGCAAATTCCTGAAGCGTGTTGATATGGCGCGCTTTGAATATCCGATCCTCGTTGTCTTTGCCGCCATCGGCATGATGATGATGATTTCGGCCAACGACTTGATCTCGCTTTACATGGGCCTCGAGCTACAGTCGCTTTCACTTTACGTTGTTGCAGCGATCAATCGCGACAATGCCAAGTCATCAGAAGCGGGCCTCAAATATTTTGTCCTCGGTGCGTTGTCGTCCGGCATGCTGCTCTATGGCGCATCACTGGTCTATGGCTTCACGGGAACCACCACCTTCACAGGCATTGCCGAAGCGCTGAAAACCAACGGTTCAAGCCTCGGCATCACTTTCGGCCTGGTGTTCATCCTCGCAGGCCTTGCCTTCAAAGTCTCAGCCGTTCCCTTCCACATGTGGACGCCTGACGTTTATGAAGGCGCTCCAACGCCCGTCACCGCCTTCTTTGCCTCAGCGCCAAAAGTCGCGGCCATGGCGCTGTTCATGCGGGCGGTGGTGGGGCCTTTCGGACCCATCGTCGATGACTGGCAGCAAATTGTCGTCGTCATCTCCATTCTGTCCATGGCGCTTGGGGCCTTCGCGGCCATCGGTCAATCCAACATCAAGCGCCTGTTGGCCTATTCATCCATCGGCCATATGGGCTTTGCATTGGTGGGGCTTGCCGCAGGCAGCCAAGAGGGCGTGCGCGGTGTGGTGATGTACATGTTGATTTATGTTTTCACTACCTTGGGCGTTTTCGCCTGCGTTCTGGCCATGCGCCGCAATGGCCAGCAGGTCGAAACCATCAGCGATCTTGCAGGCCTTGGCCGCACCAACAAAGCCCTCGCCTTTGTGCTTTCCATGTTGATGTTTTCACTCGCGGGCATTCCGCCTTTGGCTGGCTTCTTCGGCAAGCTGTTTGTCTTCATGGCTGCCGTCAAGGCGGGCTTGTGGTTGTTGGCCATTCTGGGCGTCATCGCCAGCGTTGTCGGGGCCTATTACTATCTTCGCATCATCAAGACGATTTATTTCGATGAACCGCAAGCGGCCTTCGACGCCATGGATGTTGAAGTGAAAACCGTGGCTTATCTGTCAGGTGCGTTTGCATTGCTCTTCGTGCTCTTCGCCTCGCCGCTGATGACACTGGCCGAAGCGGCAGCAAAGTCGTTGTATTGATCGCGTGATTGAACAAGCCCAAGTCCAACACTATACGACTATTGACTCCACCAACCTCGAAGCCCATCGCCTGTTCGCCAGCGGCCAGCGCGAACCCTTGTTCCTGTTGGCCGATGAACAAACCGCAGGCAAAGGCCG
>JAYUQS010000242.1:0-6829 GCA_043756645.1 Hyphomicrobiales bacterium
AAACCATAACGTTTCACCATCAAAGCCTCCTTCAATAAGGCTCCCTATGAATCACGTTTCAAATGATTTGCGAATCCCCTAATTGACGACACGCCCTAGAGGTATTCGAATGAAATCGCAATTATTGTTAAGTTCACTGGTTTGGGTAATTGGGGTGCCTGTGGTTTTTGCGGCCGATGTCGAACAAATTCCTTCCGCATTTTTGTCCGGTGCCTTTGAAATCGGGGCGTTGGTCAATAGCTACAGTCAAACCGACGACGATGTGAATGATACTTTGTTCGGCGCTTACGGTGGCGCATTTGCAAATGCCCGTCTGTCCGACAACTTGTCTTTTGGAGTGGACGTGCAGGGGGACTTCTTGAAACTTGGAAGTCAAGATTCTTTCGAGGAATTCACTCCAAGTTTCTCAACCGCATTAGGCGCTAACGCCATCCTCCATTTTGATCCAGTGAAGTTAGGTGCTTTCGCCGCTATTGGTGCGACCAACCATAATGATGACGATGATGGAGTGGGCTTTTTAGGTGGTGGTTTGATCGGTTTTGATCTTTCTCCATCCACTGAATTTTTCGCACAAGTTGGTTATGCCGACATTCGTGTTGACGAAACTGATTCTGGCTTTACGGGTTGGTTTACAAGTGGTGGCGTTGTCCATGGGTTTAGCGATAATTTTGCCGTTCGCCTCGCAGGTGGATATGGCCATGCAAAAAAGGGTTATGAAGATACGAATGGTGCCGGCACCTATTGGAATGCCGGGCTTAAAGGCGTTTATGGGTTCTCTGACAGTGTACCCGTGTTCGCAACTGCGAGCTACGATTACAATGACTTTGAAGCCAACATCGAAGACAGCGCCAAAGAACATGTGGTCCGCCTAGGATTGGCCTTCGCGTTTGGTGGTTCCTCGACTGCCAAGTCGACATTCAATCCTTATGGGACGTCATTGCTTCCATTCCGGGCAGCAGCCTACGGCGAAGTCTTGGATTAATCTAAGGTATAATTGCTGTCGCAAGAACAGAAAGGGTGGCATAGCCACCCTTTTTTTGTTGGTTGAACATAAAAACTGCTTCAATTTATCTGATCGCGGCGTTACGTCGCTGAATCACTGTTGCCACCCCCTTTCGCCTGTGATACCTCCCGCCTCGCGGCAGGGGAGGCTCTGATCCGTGGCATGTGGCGTGGGTAAAACCCTGCTTTCACGTGCTTTCCTGTACAACAAACGAAAGATCCAACGTGGCAACGGCAGATCATGCAGTTTCAGGGGTGGCGGGGCGTTATGCTAACGCGCTGTTCGACCTCGCAACAGACGACAAATCAGTCGCCAAGACAGGTGATGCTTTGGCGTCATTTATGGCATTGGTTGAAGGTTCCGACGACTTGCAGCGCCTGATGCGCTCGCCTGTATTTAAAGTCGCAGACCAAACCGCCAGCATTGAAGCGCTGGCTGCCAAGGCCAAAATCTCTGGCCTTGCTCTTAATTTCTTGAAGCTGATGAGCGCCAACCGCCGCCTGTCCGCCGTGCCCGATGCGATTCGCGGCTACAATGCGCTGGTGGCCAAGTCCAAGGGTGAAATTTCAGGCGAAGTGATTTCGGCTGAAAAGCTCTCGGCGAAACAACTCACCGATTTGAAAGCTGCCTTGAAGTCTGCCATGGGCAGCACAGTGGCGCTTACAACATCCGTTGATCCCTCACTTCTGGGTGGTCTCATCGTCAAGGTGGGTTCACGCATGATGGACAACTCGCTCAAAACAAAATTGCAAAATCTCAAAGTCGCTATGAAGGGGACCCAGTAATGGATATCCGTGCTGCCGAAATTTCTTCCATTCTGAAAAAGCAAATCAAGGACTTCGGCAAGGACGCGCAAGTGTCCGAAATCGGCCAAGTGCTCTCCGTCGGTGACGGTATTGCCCGTGTCTATGGCCTCGACAATGTGCAGGCAGGTGAGCTCGTTGAATTCCCCGGCGGCATCAAGGGCATGGCGCTGAACCTTGAATCTGACAATGTCGGTTGCGTTATTTTCGGTTCTGACCGTGATATTAAAGAAGGCGATACGGTGAAGCGCACCGGCAACATCGTTGAAATCCCCGTCGGCAAGGAATTGCTGGGTCGCGTGGTTGATCCACTCGGAAATCCGCTGGATGGCAAAGGCCCGATCAAGGCCAAGCTCAAGTCCCGCGTGGACGTAAAAGCCCCTGGCATTATTCCGCGCAAATCCGTGAATGAGCCAATGGCCACCGGCTTGAAAGCCATTGACGCTTTGATCCCCGTTGGTCGTGGCCAGCGCGAATTGGTGATTGGTGACCGGCAGACCGGCAAAACCGCCATCATCTTGGACACCATTCTCAACCAAAAGCCTATTCACATTGCAGGCCCAGAAAAAGACAAGCTGTATTGCGTTTATGTGGCTTGCGGACAGAAGCGTTCAACCGTTGCGCAATTCGTAAAAGTTCTCGAAGACAATGGTGCCATGGAATATTCGGTCGTGGTTGCGGCAACGGCATCTGACCCGGCACCACTGCAATATCTTGCACCCTTCGCTGGTTGCGCCATTGGTGAATATTTCCGCGACAACGGTATGCATGCCTTGATCGCTTACGACGATTTGTCGAAGCAGGCTGTGGCTTATCGTCAAATGTCGTTGCTGCTGCGCCGCCCACCAGGCCGCGAAGCTTATCCGGGCGACGTGTTCTATCTCCACTCACGTTTGCTGGAACGTGCGGCCAAAATGAACGACTCGCTCGGTGGCGGTTCATTGACGGCGCTGCCTGTGATTGAGACACAAGCCAACGACGTGTCGGCTTACATTCCAACCAACGTGATTTCGATCACCGACGGTCAGATCTTCTTGGAAACCGATTTGTTCTATCAGGGCATTCGACCTGCGGTGAACGTGGGTCTTTCCGTGTCGCGTGTGGGTTCTGCCGCACAGACAAAAGCCATGAAGCAAGTTGCCGGTAAGATTAAGGGCGAACTCGCCCAATACCGTGAAATGGCCGCTTTCGCCCAGTTCGGTTCCGACTTGGATGCAGCAACACAAAAGTTGCTCAATCGCGGTGCGCGTTTGACGGAACTTTTGAAGCAGGGCCAATTCTCGCCATTGAAGATGGAAGAGCAGGTTGTCTCGATTTACGCAGGTGTGAACGGCTATCTTGATGCGCTGCCCGTCAACAAGATCAAGAGCTATGAAGATGGTCTCTTACGTAACATGAAGGAAAAGCATGCCGGTGTGATGGATGCCATCCGCACCGAAAAAGCAATTTCCGACAAGACCATGCCGCTGCTCAAAGCTGCGGTTGAAGCTTTCACCAAAGCGTTCGCGTAATCGTGATCGTACGGACGAAACATAAACTCCGTCATCCCGGCGAAGGCCGGGACCAGGCTTTGTCTGTGATTGGAGTTCGTAACTTAAGCCTCGTCCCGGCCTACGCCGGGATGACGGTTGGTGGGATGATCTCATGGCATCGTTAAAAGATTTAAGAAATCGCATCGCCTCGGTGAAGGCGACACGGAAAATCACCAAGGCCATGCAAATGGTGGCCGCTGCCAAATTGCGCCGTGCGCAAGAAGCAGCGGTTGCGGCACGTCCCTATTCGGAACGCATGGCTGTGGTGCTCGCCAACCTGGCTTCGGCCATGGAAGGCAAAGCGGGTGCGCCGAAACTTCTCGCCGGCACCGGCAATGACCAAGTTCATCTGCTGGTCATCGCCACGGCTGAGCGCGGACTGTGTGGCGGTTTTAATTCCTCCATCGTCAAGCTGGCACGTGAACACGCTGAACGCTTGCTGCGCGAAGGCAAGACCGTGAAGATGATGACCGTGGGCAAAAAGGGCAATGATGCTCTGAAACGCGTTTACGGCAAATACATTGTCGATGCCGTGAATTTCCAAGGCACAAAGTCAGTCCAATTCGACCATGCCACAGGTGTCGCCGCAAAAGTGCTGTCGATGTATGAAGCTGGCGAATTTGATGTCTGCACGCTGTTCTTCTCGGAATTCAAATCGGTGATCAGCCAAAAGCCAACGGCTCTCCGCTTGATCCCCGCGCAATTTGATGCGTCGAAGGTTCCTGATCTGGGTGGTGCGGTTTATGATGCCGAACCCGAAGAAGGCGAAATTCTCGACAATCTTCTGCCGCGCAATATTTCCATTCAGGTGTTTCGTGGACTTCTCGAAAATGCCGCCTCCGAACAAGGTGCCCGCATGTCGGCCATGGATAACGCCACGCGCAACGCCGGTGACATGATCAACAAGCTGTCGATCAAGTACAACCGCCAGCGCCAAGCCCAGATCACCAAAGAACTCATCGAAATCATTTCCGGCGCGGAAGCGCTGTAAGCATAGGTAAGGACAAACAGTCATGGCCAAAAAAGCAGCAACATCCACCAGCATGGCCGGTGCCACCGGACGCATCACGCAAGTCACGGGCGCCGTGGTTGACGTGACCTTTGATGGCGGTCTGCCACAAATTCTGAATGCGCTCGAAACCATGAACGGTGACAACCGTCTGGTGCTCGAAGTGGCGCAGCATTTGGGTGAAAACACTGTGCGCTGCATCGCCATGGATGCGACTGAGGGTCTGGTGCGCGGACAAGCGGTGCGTGACACCGAATCGTCAATCTCTGTTCCCGTCGGCGAAGGCACCTTGGGCCGCATCATGAACGTCATTGGCGAGCCGATCGACGAAGCGGGCCCGATCAAGTTCACAACGCGCAGACCTATTCATGCACCCGCACCTGACTTCACCGAGCAATCCACTGAAGCTGAAATTCTCGTCACAGGCATCAAGGTGGTTGATCTTCTCGCCCCTTACGCCAAGGGCGGTAAGATCGGCCTGTTCGGCGGTGCCGGCGTTGGCAAAACCGTTCTCATTCAAGAGCTCATCAACAACATCGCAAAAACCCACGGTGGTTATTCGGTGTTCGCCGGTGTGGGTGAACGCACCCGCGAAGGCAACGATCTCTATCATGAATTCATCGAGTCCAAAGTGAACGCCGATCCACATGACAAAGACTCTGACGTGAAGTCAAAATGCGCCCTCGTGTTCGGTCAAATGAACGAACCACCAGGTGCACGTATGCGCGTGGCACTGTCGGGCCTCACCGTTGCGGAACACTTCCGCGACGAAGGCCAGGACGTGTTGTTGTTCGTCGACAACATCTTCCGCTTCACCCAAGCTGGTTCCGAAGTGTCAGCGCTTCTGGGTCGTATTCCTTCAGCCGTGGGTTATCAGCCAACACTGGCCACCGACATGGGCGCGCTGCAAGAGCGCATCACCACGACGACCAAGGGTTCGATCACTTCGGTGCAAGCCATTTACGTGCCAGCCGACGACTTGACCGATCCGGCTCCTGCCACATCCTTCGCGCATTTGGACGCCACCACAACGCTGTCGCGTTCGATTGCTGAAAAGGGCATTTATCCAGCCGTGGATCCACTCGACTCCACGAGCCGCATGTTGTCGCCAGCGATTGTGGGTGAAGAGCATTACGCTGTCGCCCGTCAGGTGCAGTCGATCCTGCAACGCTACAAGGCCCTGCAAGACATCATCGCGATTTTGGGCATGGATGAATTGTCGGAAGAAGATAAGCTCTCGGTTTCACGCGCCCGCAAAATCGAACGCTTCATGTCACAACCGTTTGACGTGGCCGCCGTGTTCACCGGTTCACCCGGCGTGCAGGTGAAACTCGAAGACACCATCAAGGGCTTCAAGGGCCTCTGCAATGGCGACTACGATCATTTGCCAGAACCAGCCTTCTACATGGTTGGCACGATTGAAGACGCTTTGGCGAAGGCCAAGAAAATGGCGGCTGACGCGGCTTAAAGAGACCTCATCCGTCTCGCGCTTGCGCGCGATCCACCTTCTCCAACACCGTTGGAGAAGGGACTTGGGACGGTAGCAAACAACTCCCTTCTCCATCGCAGATGGAGAAGGTGCCCGAAGGGCGGATGAGGTCCCTTCTTCGACAAGGAAAAGAACATGGCACTGCATTTCGAACTCGTCTCCCCCGCCCGCCTCCTGTTCTCAGGTGACGTGGCTTCCGTGCAAATTCCAGGCACCGAAGGCGAAATGACCATCATGGCCAACCACGCGCCTGTGCTCTCGACACTGAAGCCCGGTGTTGTCGTTGTGTCGAAAGACGGCGGTGCGTCTGAAAAGATTTTCGTGCGCGGCGGCTTTGCGGAAGTGAACGCAAGTGGTTTGACCGTACTGGCCGAAACCGCCATCCCGCTGGCTGATCTCGATGCCGCAGCAATTGCCGGCCAAATCAAGGACGCCGAAGAAGACGTGGCCGATGCGAAAACCGACGAATCCCGTGCCAAAGCGAATGAAACGCTGGATCATTTGAAGTCGCTGCAGGCGGCGATGCACTGAAACTCACATCTGTTAAATAAAAAAATCCGCCAACTTGGCGGGTTTTTTTTATCCTTACAGGCCTAAGCTAAGCTGGGGCAAAGAGATTAACTTGAATAAACGATTTATCATCCTCTTCTTGAACATAGATTTTTTTGCCTTGCTTGTATGCACGGGTTTCGGTGACAGGGGTTTCGGTGACAGTGCATTTATCTGTCATCAAAACCTTAGAGCTACAAGATGATGGGATGTTTGAATTTTGTGCGATGTTTCGGGACAGTGCATTTATTTTTCAATTTCGGTGAATTTCGGTGACAGTGCATTTATCTTTCTTCAAAGCCAAAGAGCTACAAGATGATGGGGTGTTTGAATTTTGTGCGATGGCCCCTCATCCGGCCTTTGGCCACCTTCTCCCGTTTGAAGTAACGGGAGAAGGCTGATTGGGTTTGCCTTCTCCCGCACTTTGAGTGGGAGAAGGTGCCC
>JAYUQS010000243.1:0-6758 GCA_043756645.1 Hyphomicrobiales bacterium
CCAAACCGTGCCTCTATCTTCTTCTTCAGCCCATCGCGCACATTACGGTAGGCTTCCAAAATCTGTTCTCGGCTACCTTGTGTGATCGAAGGGTCAGGCGTGGGCCAGTGTTCCACGTCAATCGCCATGGTGCGCGTCATGTCGCGGGCATGGGCCTCGGCTTCTGGTGAGAGTGTGATGACCAAATCAAACGCCGAGTCAGCAAGATCATCCAGCGAATGCGGGCGGTGGCGGGTCAGGTCGAGGTTGATTTCGTCCATGATCATGCCAACAAATGGGTCAGGGTCACCGGCGCGTATTCCAGCAGAAGCCACATAGATTTTATGCCCAGCAAACTTATGCATCAATGCTGCAGCCATGGGCGAGCGGATAGCATTCTGTGTACAGATGAATAATACGGCGGATGGCATTTTTTTTTCACTCATGTCAGCAACGCACACACCAGCGTGAACAAGCGGCGCGCCGTATCCAAATCCATTTCGGCCTTGCCCTTCAAACGCTCCCGCAAAATTTCACTGCCCTCATTGTGAAGTCCGCGCCGTGCCATATCTATGGTTTCAATTTGCGCGGGGTTGGCGGTGCGAATGGCATCATAGTAACTGTTACAAATATCAAAATAATCTTTCACAATCCGTCGGAACGGCGTCATCGACAATCCGAATGCCACGATGTTTTGTTGCGCCTCATTGCGCACGTCAAATACCAAACGGTTTTCCAAATTGGCAAGGATCAGGTGGTAAGGTCCAGCCACACCGTTGGAGAGCATAAAGCGGTTTTCTTCGAGCAGATCGTAAATAGCTGCTTTGCGGTCATGTTCAGCTTCGGGTGAAGCACTGCGGCCGATGCTCTCGTCAATTTCAACCGCGATCAGACGGTTAGTCATGTTTGGGCTCAAGGCTGGTGCCCCAAGCAGGGCCTAAATCATCCAATTGAATATCAACGCAGTCGACATCGAAAGCCAAAGCGTGACCACCGGAAAACTGCAGCGTCAACGTTCCGGAAACGTCATCCGTCGCCACAAAAGCCATAGACAGCAGCGAAAGAATTGTCGAGGCAAAGACGGGTTGCGGGTGTAACCGCCGCGCCGCCAATACATGATTAATGCGAAACCCGGCACGCCTGCGGGTTTTTGCAGGTAACGCATCCCAGGCAAAACGGTTTGCCACACAGGCAAAGGTTTTGCGCCGCTGGTCGAACTTCATATCGCCGACCTTCAGCACAGCATCCTGCAACTGCGCTGAAAGTGCCGCCAAATCATCCGCATCAAAAGCCGTTAAGTGCAGCAAAATGTCCTCAACCGGAAATCCGTGTGACGTCAGCACCACAGGCTTGCAGCTTTTCTTCCAAAGCTTCAAAGCCACGGTCCAAGTGATACACACGATGCAACATGGTTTCGCCTGCCGCTACAAGACCGGCAATCACGAGTGTGGCAGAGGCACGCAAATCTGTTGCCATCACATCAGCACCCGTCAATTTCTTCACACCACGCACTTCCGCCATGTCGCCATGCAAATGAATATCAGCGCCGAGACGCGCCAATTCCTGCACATGCATAAAGCGGTTTTCAAAAATCGTTTCGCGGATGTGCGATGTGCCATTGGCCACTGTCATCAGGCCCATGAATTGCGCCTGCAAATCCGTGGGGAAACCGGGGTAGGGGTCTGTCGTCACATCAACCGGCAAGAGGGCAGAGCCATTACGCTTCACGCGAACACCGTCATTGGTGGTTTCAACGGTAATGCCTGCGCGTTGCATGGAAAGAATGGCATGGGCAAAAGTTTCGGGTCGCGCCCCGCGCAACAACACATCACCACCCGCCATGCCAGCCGCCATGGCATAGGTGCCAGCCTCGATACGATCTGCGATCACAGTGTGTTCACAGCCATGCAATGAGGTGACACCGGTGATCTTCAATGTCTTGCTGTGAATGCCTTCAATCTTCGCACCCATTTTCACCAGGCATTCCGCCACGTCACCAATTTCAGGCTCGGTCGCAGCGTTTTCGATAATGGTGTCACCCTTGGCCAAAACAGCAGCCATCAATGCGGCATGGGTGGCGCCAACCGAAACCTTGGCGAATGAAATATGTCCGCCCTTAAGGCCGTTCTTGGCCTTGGCAATCACATAACCATTTTCAATTTCGCAATGCGCACCCAATTTTTCCATGGCCTGCAAATGCATATCAACAGGCCGCGTGCCAATGGCGCAACCGCCGGGCAGTGACACTTTGGCCTCACCACACCGCGCAATCAGCGGCCCAAGCACCCAGAAGGATGCGCGCATTTTTGATACGAGATCATAAGGTGCGGTGGTATCAACAATGGTCTTGGCGGAAATCTTCAAGGTCTCGCCAGCCATGCTGGTTTGGCCGACGCGCTTGCCAGCGGTTGTAATGTCAACGCCGTGGTTGTTCAGAATTTTCTGCAAGCGCAAGACGTCGGCAAGCCGCGGCACATTGTGCAGTGTAACAGGCTCCGCTGTCAGCAGCGGAATGATCATCAACGGCAAGGCCGCGTTCTTGGCCCCTGAAATATCAATGGTGCCGTTTAATTTACTACCACCGCGAATGCGGATGCGATCCATATCATTAATCCCCGAAATTGGCCCTGAGTCGAAAATGCTGCAGTGCCGAAGCGTCCATGAAAGACTGCTTACAAGCATATGTGGCGACTTTGGGGCAAGTTCTATTCAATTGGTAAATTGCATGGGGCTATGCCGCGTTTTCGTCCGATTCAGGGGGCTGATCGGCCTCAGACGGGATTTTCCGGCGTTTTATGTTGGCTTTCAAAGCCGCCGCCTGCCGTTTCCGCCGGTCAGCTTCTCTTTGGGGTCGGTTTTTCTCTGATTCTTTTTCGGTCATTTTAACATTCTGCCAAGAGAGTTGCAGTATGACCAGACCTGTGGCATGTGGTGCCCAATTCGCGGCGCATGACGCCGCAAATTCAGATGCTGCCGTAGCTCAGTGGTAGAGCACTCCCTTGGTAAGGGAGAGGTCGTGGGTTCGATTCCCCCTGGCAGCACCATTTTTCCTAAATCTCTTCAGCCGCCATTTCGGCCAGCTTTAGAACTGTATTCCAATTTCTCGCAGTGCCCGTGGTGCCCAATGCGGTTTCGAGGAACCGGCCTGTCAATGCGGTGGTTTCGGCACCACTCACATAATCCACATAGAGCTGTTGTCCATCAAGGCGCAGGCGCTCCGGGCCTTTGTAGCTGGTGAGATTAAGTTCGGCATTGTCGGCAGGTGGTCCGGAAAGGAAATGCACATGCAGCACATGGGGACGGCTTTCTGCTGCGTCTTTGAAAGGATTAGATTTGATCACACGTGCCAAAACAAGTTGATCCAGAACCACACTGCGTTCGCCGCTGATTTTGAACTGTGTCTTTAAAATCGAATTGACGCTCAATCGTGTTTCTTCTGCGTCGCGCGAGGTATCAACAATGACATTGCCGGAGGCGATGTAGGTTTGAACGTTTTCAAATCCTGCTGCGGTCAAGGCCACGCGCAAGTCTTCCATCGACACCTTTGCGATGCCTCCCAGATTGACCGCGCGCAATAGAATGATGTGCCTGTTCATGGGGCGAGGTCATATGTGATTCAAACTGAGCCGTCTATGACGGTCAGTCGCCCAGCGTTCCATTCAATATTGTATCACCCTTCGCATCAAACAGGTGGCACGCCTCCACCGGCAGGTTCAAGGATAACTTCGCACCATTGGCAGCTTTGGTAAGGCCACCGGCTTTGACAGAAATATCACTGCCATCAGCCATGGTCATGTAGAACATGGATTCAGAACCGAGATATTCCGCAAGCCGCACGGTGCCTGATGTATCGGACTTGCCTTTGCCGACGATTTGAATGTGTTCCGGGCGAACCCCAAGGGTCACATCTTGCGTGCCTTCAAGTTTAGCGGTGCGGGCGGGCAGGGTGATTTTTGATCCGTCACCCAAAACGACATTGATGTTTTTTCCAACCTGTGTGGCTTTGCTCTTGATGAAGTTCATTTTAGGTGAACCGATAAAGCCTGCCACGAAGAGGTTTTTCGGGCGGTGATAAAGCTCAAGCGGCGAGCCCACCTGCTCAATGATGCCCGCATGCAACACCACAATTTTGTCGGCCATGGTCATGGCTTCGACTTGGTCATGGGTGACATAGATCATGGTGGATTTAAGATCATCATGCAGCTTGCCAAGTTCAATGCGCATTTGCACACGCAGCGCTGCGTCAAGATTGGACAAAGGTTCGTCAAACAGGAACACATCAGGCTCACGCACAATCGCCCGGCCAATGGCCACGCGTTGACGCTGGCCACCTGAAAGTTGCGAAGGCTTGCGGTCCATCAGTGGCCCCAACTGCAACATATCAGCGGCATGCTTGGTGCGTTTTTCAACATCTTCTTTGCTGTGGCCGGTCATCTTCAAACCGAAGCCCACATTGTCACGCACCGTCATATGCGGATAGAGCGCGTATGACTGGAACACCATGGCCACGCCACGGTCAGCCGATTCTACATCAGCCATCTCAGCGCCACCGATTTGTAAGGAACCGGATGTGATGTCTTCCAACCCTGCGATCATGCGGAGCAGGGTGGACTTGCCGCAGCCTGAGGGGCCAACGAAGACACAGAATTCACCGTCGGCAATGTTCAGGTTGACCCCTTTGATAATCTCGACATTACCGAAGGATTTTCTGGCATCTTTTAAAGTGACTGTGGCCATGATTTATCCCTTTGTGGCGCCGAGCGTGAGGCCGGCAATAAAGTGTTTTTGCATGAGGAAGAACATTGCAACGGGGGGCAGTGCCGCGATGATGGAGGCGGCGGAGATCAATTCCCACGCCACTTTCCATTGGCCTTTGAGCTCGTTCATTCCTGCAGTGACCGGACGCACATCAGCCGATTGCGCCATGATGGTGGCCCAGAAATAATCATTCCAGATGAAGGTGAAAATCAGAACTGAGAGCGCTGCGATTGCTGGGCGCATCAGTGGCATAACGATGTGCCAGAAGATTTTCCATTCACTCACACCTTCAACGCGGGCTGACTCGATCAATGCAAAGGGAAGGCCCTTGATGAAGTTGCGCATGAAAAGGGTGCAGAAGCCGGTTTGGAAGGCGACGTGAAACATCACCAAACCCATGGTGGTATTATACATGCCGAGGTTCAGCGTGAGGTCACGCACGGGAATCGCCAGAATTTGAAATGGCACGAAATTTCCAGCGATGAACATGAAGAACACCAGCAGGTTGGATTTGAATTTATAAACCGCGAGCGCATATCCCGTGAGGCAGGAGAGGCCCACAGCACCAATCACCGTGGGGATCGTCACTTTGAAGGAATTCAAAATATACCAGCCGATGTTGGAGTTTTCGAAAACGGCGGAATAGTTCTTGATGAAGTCAAAGCCTGAAGGCCAACCAAAATAATTACCCGCCGCCAAGTCTGATGATGGACGGATCGAGGTTACGGCGATGCCAATCAAGGGCAGCAACCACAGCAGCAAGGCGATGGGCAACAGGATTTTGTAAGCATTCTGTGTGAAGGGCGATGTCTTGGCGATGGGGGTTGGAAACATCTCAGGCGTTCCTTTCCTGTTGCAGCATGCGCACAATGAAAATGGTGATGAACACCAGCATGATGGCGAAGAGCACGACAGCAATGGCCGCACCATAACCCATGGCCACACCATATTCAGACAGCGCTTGCTCATACATGAAGTAAGACAGCACACGGGTTGAACCGTAAGGCCCGCCCACTGTCATGATGGATACCAGGTCAAACGAACGCAGCGCGCCGATCACCGTCACCACCATGGCAATGAAGGTGGCGGGGCGAAGTTGTGGAATGATGATGTGCCACAGCATCGACCAGCCCTTGGCATGGTCCATGCGGGCAGCTTCTACTTGCTCGGGGTTGATGTTGTTCAGACCTGTGAGATACAAAATCATGCAATAGGCAATTTGCGGCCACAGGCCCGCAGCGATGACGCCATACGTCGCAAAGCGATCATCCGCCAATACGGCCACTTCTGTTCCCGTGAAGAAGCCGATGATTTTTGGGAGAAGACCAAAGTCCGGCGCGTAGAACCATGAAAAGATCAGGCCCACAACAACCTGGCTGATGACGAACGGGAAGAAGAACAGCGATTTGTAAATCCGGATTCCCGTCACGGTTTGATTGAGGAACAGAGCCACGGCAAGGCCCGCTGGAATGGCCAACATGTAGAGCACAAGCCAGATGATATTGTTTTTCAGTGAGGTCCAGAAACTATCGTCGTCGAGAAGGTCGATGTAGTTTTGTGTGCCGACCCAGGTCTTCGGACCAAGCCCGTCCCACTCATAAAAACTGATCCAGATTGATTGGAAAATCGGGAAGATGACGTAGAGCAGAAAAATCAAAACACCGGGAGCCAGGAACAGCCAAGGGGCGTAATCGCGCTGATTCCAACGTTTGCGTGGCGTGCTCATGTGGTCCGTCCCATCGTTGAGTGAGGGTGGAGAATGTTGAAACCAAGGGACCCCGTCAGGCCTTCGGCCAGCTCCCCCAACAAGTTGGTGGAGCGTGTACATTAACGCCCTCCCTCAGCTTTGCTGGGGGAGGTGCCCGAAGGGCGGAGGGGGGTCCCTTAATCAAATAAAAATGGGAGGGGCCGGATGTGATGAGCATCCGGCCCCGTGGGGATTACTTAGTTATAAGCTTTCCCACGGACCTTCTCGAGACGTTCGAGAATGGCGTCGATGTTTTCTGGCTTGGCCATGAACT
>JAYUQS010000244.1:0-6748 GCA_043756645.1 Hyphomicrobiales bacterium
TGAACACCAACATATGCACCATGTGCACGGTTGGCCTTTCAAGCGTAATCGTTTCCTGTGCCATTGCCCCAGATCACCTCAAAACATCCGTTACCGGAATTGAAGAATTAAGTCCCTTGGATCAGAACTTAGTCGAAGTCATGGCGATTTGGCGAGGGGGTTGGTCTTTGGTCTCCTGACGTCCGTTCAACTGAGTCAAAAGCCAACGTTTCGCTCCCAAATGCAGTAGGCTGGACTTGCATTAATATAGCATTTTTGGTATGTCGCTAGGGTGACTTTGACGGTGCTTGCGTTAAACACTCTGGTTGAAGCGGAAATTGACGCTTTGCCAACTGATATGCGTGCGCGTTTGGCAAGGCTGACTTTGCTGATTGAACAATTCGGCTTCGATGCTTTACCTCGTAACACCGTCAAACATTTGGAAGATAAACTCTGGGAACTTCGATTGACAGGCAGAGACGGAATTTCACGGGTGATTTACGTCACAGCAAGCGGCAAACGGATAATTATCGTCAGAGCCTTCATCAAAAAAACGCAAAAGACCCCACTCAAAGAACTCGAAATCGCCCGCAACAGGGCCAAGGATATCAAATGAAAAAAGTTTCAACGCTCCATTCAAAGTGGATGAAAGACGTACAATATAGGAAAGAGTTTGAAGCGCTCGACGAAGAGTTCGCACTGGCAACTGCAATGATTGAAGCAAGGTCTCGCGCTGGCTTGACACAAAACCAATTGGCAGAGCGGATGAAAACAACGCAAAGCACAATCGCAAGATTAGAGAGCGGAAAAGCGATGCCATCAGGCAAAACGCTTCAAAAATTTGCCGCAGCAACCGGCAACAAATTGAAGATTGCGTTTCTCAAATCCGCCTAATCCCCCAACCCTTTATTAATCGCTTCCGTCATTTTCTTCGCATCACCAAACAGCATCAACGTGTTGTCGCGCCAGAACAGCGGATTATCGACACCGGCATAGCCTGAGGCCATGCCGCGCTTGATGAACATCACCGTCTTGGCTTTCCACACTTCCAGCACCGGCATGCCATAGATCGGTGAGGTTGGATCGTCTTTGGCGGATGGGTTGGTCACGTCATTAGCACCGATCACGAAAGCAATATCGGCCTGTGCGAATTCGCTGTTGATGTCTTCCAACTCAAACACTTCGTCATAGGGTACATTGGCTTCGGCCAAGAGCACGTTCATGTGGCCGGGCATACGGCCCGCCACAGGGTGAATGGCGTATTTGACTGTGACGCCAGATTTCTTGAGATGATCCGCCATCTCACGCAGCGCATGCTGTGCCTGTGCCACGGCCATGCCGTAACCTGGTACGATGACAACCGTTTCAGCATTCTTCATCATGAAGGCGGCGTCTTCAGCTGAACCTTGTTTCACCGGTTTGGTCTCACCCTTGCCAGCAGCAGGGCCTGCACTCTCTCCACCAAAGCCACCGAGAATAACCGAGATGAAACTGCGGTTCATGCCTTTGCACATGATGTAGGAGAGAATGGCACCCGATGAGCCCACAAGTGCACCCGTGATGATCAAAGCCGTATTGGCCAATGTGAAGCCGATACCTGCTGCCGCCCAACCGGAATAGGAATTCAGCATCGACACCACCACCGGCATGTCGGCTCCGCCGATTGGAATAATCAACAAGAAGCCCAAGACAAAGCTCAACAACACAATCGCCCAGAACCAGATATCAGCCGCCGTATTGAAAAACATCACACCTGAGGCAACCAGCGCCAGAGCCAGCGCAATATTGATGACATGCCTCGCAGGCAGCATAATGGGTGAGCCTGACATACGGCCATCAAGTTTCAGGAAAGCGATGATAGAGCCTGTGAACGTCAGCGCGCCAATTGCAGCACCCAATGCCATTTCAACGCGCGAGGCGGAATTGATCAAGCCATTGCTGGTGATGCCAAACGCATCTGGCGCATAAAACGCCGCCGCCGCCACAAACACGGCAGCCAAACCCACAAGCGAATGAAACGCTGCCACCAATTGCGGCATCGCCGTCATCGGAATGCGCTTGGCTGTAATGCCGCCAACCACCGCTCCAATGCCAAGACCCGCGATAATCAAAAGCCACGGCAAAAACCCAATCGGCTTGGCCAGTGCCAAAGTTGTCAGCACGGCAATCGCCATACCGATCATGCCATACATATTGCCGGTACGGGAAGTTGCTGGAGACGACAACCCGCGCAACGCCATAATAAAAAGCGAGCCAGCGACGAGATAGAGAACAGCGGCGAGATTGGCGCTCATCTTATTTTTCTTTCTTTTTATACATCGCGAGCATGCGCGAGGTGACCATGAAGCCACCGAAAATATTGATTGACGCCAGCACCAGCGCGAGGAAGCCGAAAATCATTGCGATGGTGGAACCAGACGCCACCGCCCCTGCCCCAACCGCCAGCAAAGCGCCCACCACAATCACTGATGAAATCGCATTGGTCACCGACATCAGCGGTGTGTGCAAGGCAGGTGTTACGTTCCACACCACATAGTAACCCACAAAAACCGCCAGCACGAAAATGCCCAGCAGAGAAATGAAGGGGTCAATTGCCATGTGTTCCATTACTTCGCACCCTCATAAATTTTGTGAACCAGTTTGCCGCCCTTGGCGATCATCGTGCCGGAAATACACTCGTCGGTTTCGTCAATTTTAATCGTGCCATCTTTTTGAATCATCAAGTCGAGGAAGTTGGCGATGTTTTTTGCAAACAGCGGTGCCGCATTGCCGGCAAGCTTGCCCGCTAAATTCAACGTGCCGATAATTTTCACACCCTTGTGCTCAACAATCTGATCAGGCTTTGACAGAGGGCAATTGCCACCGCGCTCCACCGCCAAGTCGACAATAATGGAACCGGGCTTCATGCTCTCGACCATCTCTTTGGTGATCAGCGTGGGGGCCGGGCGTCCGGGGATCAGCGCAGTGGTAATCACAATATCCTGCGACTTCACGTGCCCTGCCACAAGGGCGGCCTGTTTGGCTTTTTCCTCAGCCGTCAATTCCCGTGCATAACCAGCCGCAGTCGCAGCCTCAGCCAAATCCACATAAATAAATTTGGCACCAAGTGACTTCACTTGTTCCTCAGTCGCCTTGCGAACGTCAGTGGCTGAAACAATTGCCCCCATGCGGCGCGCAGTTGCGATGGCCTGCAAACCTGCAACACCAACCCCCATGACAAACACCTTGGCAGCAGCAATGGTGCCCGCCGCCGTCATCATCATCGGGAAGGCGCGGCTGAAATTCGCAGCCGCATCAACCACTGCTTTGTAACCAGCAAGGTTCGCCTGCGATGACAGAATATCCATGCTCTGCGCCCGCGTAATGCGTGGCATTAATTCCAGCGCAAAAGCCGTCACACCCGACTTGGCAAAAGCCTCAAGCGCTTTGCGGTCCCCATGAGGTTCAAGCCCACCGGCAATAATAGCACCAGATTTCATGGCCTTTACCAGTTTTTCAGAAGGTCGGCGAATGGTGAGAACAATGTCAGCGTCTTTCACGACCGCTTCGCCTTTAACGACGGCTGCACCAGCGGCCTTAAAATCATCGTCAGAAAAATGCGAGCCGAGACCAGCACCCGATTGGACTGCGACTTGGGCTCCTTTTTTGACATAAGCTTTCACCATATCAGGAGAAACGGCAATACGTGCCTCCCCAACATGGGCTTCCGTGGGGATGGCGATTTTCATGCTGTGATATCCGTTAGACGTTTGCCGCTACAAAAATTCCATAGAGCACCAGCAGCGCCCCCGAAACATACCATTTGCCGCCGGAACGAACGTCGATCAACGTGGCGATAAGGCCAGCGATAATCCCGGCAAAGCCCACAAACACATTCCAGTTGTCCATGAAGCGGAACGCGCATAGCGCCACCAACACAAACAGGCACACCATGGTCAAAGCCACTGAACCCGTCAAAAAGCCCTGATATGTCTCTTTGTGATCTTGAAAACCGCGCGGTGTATGCGCAGGTGAATTGTCGCCCATGGCAAAAGCCCCTTTTGAACTGAATCTCTGGCTACACGCTTTAGCTAAGGCTCAAGGCACACGCAAGGCGGACGAATTGGCGCAGGATCACACCACCAAAATTAATCCATTCAGCAAGCTTGCTTTGCAAATTTCTCCCCCCTATACACCCGTCATCGCAAAAAACGTGCGCGGTTAGCTCAGCGGTAGAGCACTACCTTGACATGGTAGGGGTCACAGGTTCGATCCCTGTACCACCCACCATTTTCTCTCAATACTCACAGTAATTTAGACGAAATATTGCAATCGCGAAGTGGTCGAAAAATTGGTCGTGTGGCGGAAGCGTGGCGGAAACTTCAGAAAAGGATGCGACGGAGGAACTGTTTCGTAGCCATTTCGGCCGCGAATTGGAGGCCCAATTGCTGCGACGCAGAATCGATGTTGTTGCTGTGCAATAACTATGCAGCGCGGGTTTTTATGCCGGCCAAAATGCTCGACTCGCTTAGCAGTTCGCTGAAATACTCTGAATAAATTCTTATTGTCGCGAACAAACGCGAATCACAAGTGGAACGTAACGGAATCAAACGGGCGTTTTTGAGTGCCAAAAATAGTTTTTCAGCAGACTGTTAGAGTCACTGGTACGAGTGATCGCTTCGTGAGTGCATCAAGTTTTTCAATAATGATTGAAGTTGCTCGACTCGCTTCCAGCAGGAATTCAGGGTCGTGCGACTCATACCAAGAAGTTGCATCCTTCTTGCCATGCCCCAGCCAAAGGCTTCGCTGCTCACGGTCGACGCGGACCTCTTTCAACCCACGCACACGCGTCGCCATGAAGTGGCGCAGCGTATAAGGCGTGATCCGCCGGATGCCGTGTGCTTCTGCTCTGGCGATTGCACCTCGCAATGGCTGGGCCTTCCCCTTGCGTACAGATAAAAACAGCTTGTCAATGGTAGGCTTATCAAGTCCATCTCGCAACAGCATCCAACGGATAGTGCGGCGCTTGAACTGGGCTTTGATATTGGTTGCTGGTCGGCGAACAACAACCATTTGACTGTCTTGATAGATTGTCTTTGCATAAGTTAAAGGACGAGCATCTCCCCAATGCTCCAACCAGCCGTGCAAATTCTCCGTCAACCGAATTTTGGGACGCTTCTTGTTATTCTGTTTGCGGCCTGGTTGGTTGAGATGCAAAAGTTGAGCTTCGAAGTCGACCTGCATACTTGTGTCGAGATCAATAATTGCTTGCGGCCGCGCCCATGTGTTGAGCGCAATAATGTCATAGCGCCTCAAGACCTCACTGCATTCGACATCTAGCAAGGAAGCCAAATCTTCGAAAGTTGGCACATAGTCCCGTGGGTGCGGCTCTGGCTTTTTGGTGAGACCGGAAATCCACTTTATGTCGTAACAAATTTCGGGCATGGCATTCAAAAGTCGTGTTTCTACAATTCGTCCATCAGTCGTTTCATGGACCGTGGACTTGGTTGCAAATTTGCATGCTGCCGCAATGACGGATAAAATACGGGAGATGTATGACGGTGAATGATCGAATTTTTTTGACAACCAAACTGCAAAACGTGATTGCAGCCCTTTTGTAAATGCACCAACTTTTACATCAGCACAAAGGCCGCATTCAGTTTCAAGAAATTGCAGCAAGAGTGCGCCCGCGCGTCTGGCTACGTGAGCTGAGCTTTGGTTATCTGAGTGCAAAGAGAAATAGTGATTGAGCACTGCCAGCAATAGCGCATCCTTCGGCTCTTGTGCAGGAAGTGATGAAGTGTTTAGGACATGTTCGGCAACTAGCCTTTTGGCTTCTTCAACATCCGCTGTTTCAAGGCTGCGGCGACGAATTTCTCCTGCTCTTTGGTCATACCAGAAGCGATACAGGCTTGACCTTCCTTTGACACGCGCGATCCAGTGTCCCCCGATTTCAAACAGCTTTTCTCCAGACATGATGCTCCGGCCTCATCTTGGTGAAGCCACTTCATCAATGCGCGTTCCGTGACGAAGCGTTTCCGACCTTTGTGAATGTGCTGGAATTGCCCGGCGCGTGCCGCCCGGCGGAGCCCAATTGCCGTGAATAACTGAGGCCAGCGTTGCGCAGCAGACTCCAAAGTCATCATGTCGTCAAGTGTATCTTGATATTCTTCAGAGCTCATCAACTATCCAGTTCTCGCTGCAGGGAATCTGAATCCGAGCCGGTCGTCCCGCAATTGGAGAACCGTGGAAAAGGCGAGAACCGTTCTGTAGGTCGAGGCGCCAAATTCTCCTTGTGACACTTCCGTCACGATCAAAGGAGAAATCAAATGGAAGAAGTAAATCAGAATCCATTTCTGACTGTCAGGGAAGCCGGGGATTACCTGCGGCTCAAAAAACGCACGCTGGACAATATGCGCTGGATGGGCACCGGCCCGAGCTTTCGAAAGCATGGCGGGCGCATATTCTATCACTTGGACGAATTGAAAGAATGGTCGCTTGAAACGCGTGCGAAGTCGACATCTCAATTCTGACTGAAGGCTGTGATCGCGACAATGGCGTCGCGGTCACAGCGCTTGCACATGATCAGCAATGAAAAAGGAAGAAGTTGTGGGCAATCTTGACGAATTTGCGGTGCTACTTGCCAGACAGAAAACCAACGCCTCGTTTCAAATACCAGCACCTCAGGTTTCTAACCTGAAGAGCCCAAGCACTGGGTTTTCACTCAAATACCTTTGATTTCCCGCGTTTCCCAATTGACTTCTGAAAGCTAACGACCTTCAGGTTATGA
>JAYUQS010000245.1:0-6739 GCA_043756645.1 Hyphomicrobiales bacterium
CACCATCGATCAATTGCGCCAGGTGATTTATCTCCGTTCCTATGGCCAGCGCGACCCGCTGAACGAATATAAAACCGAAGCCTTCAACCTGTTCCAAGGCTTGGTCTCAGGTCTCAAAGAGCAAGTGACTTCGCAATTGATGCGGGTTGAAATTCAGTATCAACAGGAAGGTGATGACATGCTTCCTGATGAAGATGAGTTGCCGGATATGGAAGCCTTCCACATTGATGCCACAACAGGTGAAAATGATGTGGGAGAAGGTATTCTACTGAACACACCAGCGAAGAAAAAGGCAGCCAAAACACCAAAGCTTGACCCAAAAAATCCTGAAACCTGGGGCAAGGTCGCCCGCAATGACGTCTGCCCTTGCGGTTCAGGCAAACGCTACAAGCATTGCCATGGTGCCTATGTTTAAGGCTTAGAGGCTGATCGTTCTTGAATTGAGCCATAACCAACCAAACGCCGTGGCCCGCTGGACGCCACTGCTGTCCGGTTAGGGTTTAATTATTGATAGCTCTCCTTTTCTGTCATCATCGGACTTGTTCCCATAGGCGCTAACTTAAGCCAATTTCTCACCCCTCCCCATGCTGCGCATGGGCGAGGGGTGAGAAATTGGCTTAAGTTAGCGCCTATGGGAACAAGTCAGGCAATGACACATTCTGGTAAATGGAAATTTCAATTTACGCGCATCGATTTGTGAAGTTCAGCTTTAAAACTCAAAAAATACACTGAAGAAAAAACAGCCTTGTTCCTTAACCGGACAGCAGTGGCTTTACGCGGGCCACTTATTTTCACTGCGTTGGTTGGCCGACGCAAAGCGGCCCATGACGGACAGTATGTGAATGAGTCATTCAATGACAATCAGGCCTAGAAACACCTCTTCAAGCCGCGCTGGTATAGGCAATTGCCCCCATCATGCCGCTGTTCATGTGGTAAAGATGGTGGCAATGGAAGGGCCAAGTGCCAGGGTTATCGGCATCAAATTGTATCACTACCTGCGCCCCCACAGGCACCAGAACAGTATCACGTATCGCTCCCTTAAAGCGCCGACCATTAATCCCGACAACACGGAAGTAGTGGCCATGCAAATGCATGGGGTGCGCCATCGAGGTTTGGTTCTGCATCACGATTTCATAGCGTTCGCCTTGCCGGACACTAAAAATCGTATCATGCATCATCGGCCGACCATTGAGGCCCCAGCTGTAGTTGCTTTCGCCGCCGGTTAAAGTCACAATTTCTGTGCGGGCAACAGGATCGTCCGGTAATTCCGCAATGGATTGCAAAAGTGGCTCCATCTCAAGATCAAGCACAGCAGCGATATCACCACGTTCCGAAATTTTGGAAATCATCGCATCACCGGATTTAAGAACAATGCCCGACCGCATATCACTGCCTTCAACCGTAAACAGGATTGGATAAACGCCGGTACCTGATGGCAAGGCCAGCCTCACATCAGCGCGCTGGGCAACAGCCAGCGGGAATTTCCGACCCTTGACCGGAACGATGCTATTGCCGTCAACAGCAATTAACTCGCCTTCAAGCTCACCTAAATCAATCCACATATTGCTGGCCGCTGCACCATTGATGACACGCAAGCGAAAGCGCCCGCCTTTGTCCGCAGACACAACTTCAGGGTCTGCCAAGGTCCGGTCGTTTGCCAGCATGGCATCATAAACAATGTCATTGGGGTTCATCATTGCCGCTTTAGGTGCAGCCGCCATATTGTGCCCGGCATGCAAGCCACCACCACCTTGCAACTCAGCCAAAATCTCTTGTGGATCGCGGAATGTAAAATCATGCAACATGACGACATGTTCCTGCTCGTCCACCAAAGCTGCACCATTCTCGGCGACAATCAATGGCGCCGCTAAGAGTTGCTGCTCCTGCAAACCCATATGCGAATGCATCCAATGGGTGCCGGTGCGGCTGTTAAAGAAACGATAGTCCTGTGATTGGCCTGCGGCCAAGGGTTGACCAGACAACCCCGGGACACCATCTTGCCGGAGCGGCGGCGTTAAGCCATGCCAATGGATCATCGTTGGCTCTAAAAGCTGGTTTGATACCCGTGCTGCAAAATCACCACCAAAGCGCGTGTAAAGCCCGCCGCTTTTACCGTTCACCAGCATGCCGAATAATTTCGCAGCTTTACCGTTCACGTCAAGAATGCGGCTGTTAATTTGAATGTCGTTAACAATGTCTTGCGCTACAGCGGTGCTACAGGTCACCCATGGAACCATCGCGGCACCTGCCAAACCATGAAGGAAGTCGCGTCTATTGGATCTTTGGCGATGCATTCAACTATCTTTCTGAAAGCAGTCAATAAAAATTCGCTTTGTTAATAATTTTGGAACCAGAGGCGCTTATAGATTTACGCTCATCAAAGGTCGAAAATATGACGCAGCATGACATTCATTCCATATCCGGTTTCAAGTCAGACGATAGATTTTCAATGTCACACCGTGTTTCAGCGATAGCCTTCGGAACTCAATGCAATTTTAACAGAATACTTAGCGGTTTTAGACCTAAAAGTATTCTAAATTCACCCAACTCATAAAATTGCCGGGAGAGGCCGCGTGGAAAAAAAATTAAAATTGACAAAATGGCTCGCTGACGAGTCTGGTGCCACAGCTATTGAGTATGCACTGATTGCCAGTGCAATGGCGCTGGCTTTGGTACCTGCTATGTCGGCACTTTCAACCAGTCTCGGTGGAGCTTTTAGTCGTATCGTGGGTTATTTTACTCTCATATAGGCTGAGATGTCAAAGTCCACGCCCAATCATCAGAAATTTTTCACGTCGCTGTGTGCGTAAGACATCAGCAGAAACACCGTTAAAACTCCTGAGCGTTCGCGCAACCGCATCTGAAACGTTTGAGATTGCTTTTGTAGGTTTGCGGTGCGCCCCGCCCTGTGGCTCCGGTATAATATCGTCAATCACACCCAATTTCTTCAAGTCCTGAGCCGTAATTTTCAGAGCTGACGCTGCATCTTTGGCGCGTGCCGGGTCACGCCACAAAATCGATGCTGCACCTTCCGGCGAAATCACGCTGTAAATCGCATGTTCTAGCATTAAAACCGAATTACCTGTTGCAATGGCGATTGCCCCACCAGAACCTCCTTCACCAATGATCACGGAGACCAGTGGAACCCCAAGCGACAAACAACAATCGGTAGACCGCGCAATGGCTTCCGCTTGGCCACGCTCTTCGGCATCAACACCTGGATAGGCTCCCGAAGTATCAACCAATGTAATCACCGGAAGCCCAAATCGGTTCGCCATTTCCATCAAGCGGACGGCTTTCCGATACCCCTCAGGCTTGGCCATACCCCAGTTGTGTTTCAGGCGGCTTTGAGTGTCCGAACCTTTTTCTTGACCGATCACCACAACGCCTTGGCCCTGAAACCGACCGAGGCCACCGACAATTGCTTCATCTTCTGAAAATTTGCGGTCACCGGCCAAGGGCACAAAATCTGTGATCAGCGCCTGAATGTAATCAAGAGCATGTGGACGGTCGGCATGTCGGGCCACTTGGGCCTTCTGCCAAGGAGTCAAATTGGCATAAAGATCATTGAGGATTTTGGCAGCTTTGCCTTCTAACGACTTCACGTCTTCGGCAATCGAAACCGAGGCGTTGCTCTGCGCCATAGCTCGCAATTCAGCAATTTTGCCTTCCAACTCGGCTAGCGGGGCTTCAAAATCTAAAAAGGCTTGCATCTTTTCTCACTTAATCTTGCTGCCTAAGTGGCAAGAGTAGGACGGATTGTCAACGTGTCTTGAGCCTTCCTTTTGCCAAAGGGTGAAATTGCTCAATTGTTGAGGCTAAGCGTTCGCTTTGCACGTGCGTGTAAATTTGCGTTGTGGAGATATCGGCATGCCCAAGCATTTGCTGGACGGATCGAAGGTCTGCTCCTTTTGCCAATAATCCAGAAGCAAAAGCATGTCGCAAAACGTGAGGCGAGATTTTTGTAGCATCAAGACCAGCCAGCCGTGACAGGGCTTTCAGTTCCAGCGCAAAATGTTGCCGTGTTAAAGCACCGCTTTCACCATGGCTCGGAAACAGCCATTGAGACGCGGTCTCTGACTGCAATTTCAGCACGCTCACATAGTCGCGGAGAACAAGTTGGGCACGCTTTGAAACCGGAACCATCCGTTCCCGCCCGCCCTTGCCTTTGATCGTCAAAAAATCCCGCTCGGTTTGCACGGCGTTCAGTTTCAAAGCAACCAATTCAGACACCCGCAAACCCGTGGCCGCCAAGAGTTCGACCAAGCATTGAATACGCATGGCTCTGAAACGTTGTTCAGGTTTTGCCGCCGCAGCCGCAGCCGCAGCAGCAATACTCAAAAGTCGCTCAACATCGCCGCTGTTCATGATTTTTGGCAGCACGGCTTGTTTTTTGGGACCTTCCACAATCGTCGCCGGATTCTGGGATGCTTGACCTTCGCCTTGTAAAAACAAATGAAACTGTTTGATGGCGGAAAGTTTTCGCGCAGTTGAGCTTCTGGCCATACCCCGCGCTTCAAGATCAGCCAGATAGTCCCGTACATCATCGCTGGAGGCGCTTGTAGCGCTTTGTCTTTGGCTGACCAGAAAACCAACATAGTCTTCCAAGTCGCGGCCATAGGCCAAAATGGAATTTTTGGCAGCACCGCGCTCCGCGCTCATCATTTCGAGAAAACGGTTGATCAACCGCAGGTCAGTCACGCTAATTCTGCCTCAATTTATCATGTGGCAAGGCCTTCGAGACCTCAGCCTGTTCCGGTGGGAATGTGGCCAAGCCCCAAACAGAACCATAGGCGGCACCTGCGATGAGGCCAAGCACAAGTAAAAATTTCAAAGTATCTGGGATCACAGAACCGTCCTTTGTCATCCCGTTTAACCTGTTTAGACCAACTTGCCAAATGCCCACCTTTGCGTGAGGCCGCAAAGCAGTCTAAAGTAGGTCTCAAGATCATGAATAAGAAAACCAGCAACCGCGACGTGGACGCGGCGTTAGACGCAACCGGTCCGCTCCCCATTGTTTTGGTGGGGCTGATGGGGGCTGGCAAAACCTCAATTGGGCGTCGATTGGCTGAAAAGATGGATTTGCCTTTTGTCGATGCTGATGTCGAAATTGAGAAGGCCGCTGGTAAATCCATTCCTGATATTTTTGCCGACCATGGTGAAGCCCATTTTCGGGATGGAGAGCGTCGTGTCATTGCGCGCTTGCTCGAGAACGGCAAGCAGATCTTAGCCACCGGCGGCGGCGCTTTTATGAATGAAGAGACGCGCGCTGCAATTAAAGCCCACAGCATATCGGTGTGGCTGAAAGCTGATCTGGATGTCTTGCTGAAACGTGTCGCAAAACGCGGTGGTAGGCCGCTGTTGGAAAATCGCGATCCCACAGAAGTTTTGCAGAACCTTATCACACTGCGCTACCCGGTTTATGCCGAATCCGACATCACCGTTGAAAGCTTGGACGTGCAACACACCCAAATGGTCAATGCCGTGCTGGATGCTTTGGCACAATGGCAGCCCGAAAAAGAAGTTACCCCGAATGTCTGACATGCGCCTTGCAGCAACCGTTCCCGTGGAATTGGGAGCACGACGCTACGACATCAGCATCGGTTCCGGGCTTTTGCCGCGTGCCGCTGATTTGCTTTCAGCCCAACTGTCCCGCAAAAAAACGGCTATCGTCACCGACGCCAATGTCGCGAAACATCATCTTGCGACCTTACAAGCATCCCTGGATGCAGCAGGCGTTCAGCACTCTTCAATAATTATGGCGCCGGGCGAGGCCACCAAAAGCTATGCTGGATTGGCTGAGGTTTGTGACAAGCTTTTGGGCGCAGGCATCGAGCGCAAGGACCAGGTCATTGCTTTGGGTGGTGGTGTCATTGGCGATCTCGCGGGTTTTGCAGCAGCCATTTTACGCCGTGGCGTAAACTTCATCCAAATCCCAACCTCGCTCTTGGCACAGGTTGATAGTTCTGTGGGCGGCAAGACGGGGATCAACTCGCCGTTGGGCAAAAATCTTGTCGGTGCTTTTCATCAACCCTCTAAAGTACTGATTGATCTCGACCTATTAAAAACCTTGCCCATGCGCCAGCGTGCATCAGGTTATGCTGAAATTGCGAAATATGGATTGCTGGGTGACACGCGGTTCTTTGATTGGCTTGATCAAAACGTCGAAGGTGTTTTAAACTGCGGCCAAGGCGTTGTCGATCATGCGGTGCGTGTGTCATGCGAAACCAAAGCCCGCATTGTGGCTGAAGATGAAACCGAAACCGGTGTCAGAGCGCTCCTCAATTTGGGCCACACCTTCGGTCATGCACTTGAAGCATCGACAGGTTATTCTGATGTTTTGTTGCATGGTGAAGCCGTCGCCATCGGCATGGTGCAAGCCTTCCGCTTCTCCGAAATGCAAAATTTATGTGCCGAAGGGACAGCAGACCGCGTTGTGAAACACTTGGCCCGCGCCGGACTGCCGACACAAGTATCAAGCATAAATGCGAAATTGCCCGCTCCGGCTGAATTGGTTGAAATTATGCGGCAAGACAAAAAAGCATCGGCTGGGAAGCTCACTTTCATTCTTACACGTGGCATTGGTGAGGCTTTCATTGCCAAAAATGTAGATGATAAAATCGTCACAGAATTTTTGAAAAAGGACATGCAGCAAAAATGAACTCAGAAATTGGCTATGCCATTCTTTCGATTTTTTGTTTGATTTTGATTGCAGCATTTTTCTCAGGTGCTGAGACAG
>JAYUQS010000246.1:0-6731 GCA_043756645.1 Hyphomicrobiales bacterium
ATCAGCTATCCTGGCCTTTGCACTGCCGGGCTTCAGAGGTTGTTGTTGCGAGGCATGGGGTTTCCACGCCATGGCCCAGGCGATTTCAATGGTGGCCGCAATGCGTCCATCGGCTTGCGAAGGATAGTGTGTTGCAGCTTGGAACAGCATGCCAGGGGTGATGAATCTCTGCGAACGACCACTCAAGCAATTGGCAAAACCGAGTGCCTTGATTTCGCGCATCAGAGACATGGCATCGGCATAACGAATCGTTGCGCGGTCGACATCAGCCACAGGCAGCGCAAGGCCCGCACGCTGCAACAATCCGCCAGCCTCACGCAGATCAACCATCGGAGCGATGCGAGGCGATACGCCGCCTGTCACCAGTTGCTCCGCTTCCAACCACGCCTCACGCAACTCCCGCAACGTCTCGCCCGCAAAAAATGCAAAGACAGCCAGTCCATCAGGCTGTAACGCGCGCGTCACCTGCGCCATGTAACCCGGCACATCATTGACGGCATGCAGGTCCAACAGGCTGATGATGGCGTGGTAAGCATTTGGTTTAAGATTGAGATTATCGCTGCTGCTTGGCGCACGACATTCGAGGGTCTCAAATTTGTCCGTCGCTTTTAACCTGTCGGCAAAACCCTCATGACGAGGTGCGATCAACACAGCATTTTCAAAACGGCGATTGATCAAGCTGATGCGATCTTGCAATTCCTCGGCAACACGCGTGTCCAACAGCGCCAAGCCATCGCCACTGGCCTTGGCCTGTCTGTCAATATAGAGTGCGCGATTAAAAACCTGTGGTGCTGACGTCATAATGGATGAGCCGATAGCGGAAAAGACTGACGTAATAAAGCAGGCGCAAACATTCGGTTTGGCGGGCTGGGCAAAGCTTGTTGATTTTTTGACCCCACCCCTGTGTTTGTCGTGCCAAGTGCCGGCGACTTCAGGTGCCTCTCTGTGTTTGGAGTGTTGGCAGAAGTTGCACTTCGTCGATGAACCGGTGTGTGACGTCTTGGGCACACCTTTTGCCTATGATGAAGGCGAAGGTGCAGTTTCACCCGCAGCAATCGCCGATCCGCCATCATGGGACAAAGCGCGGGCTGCCGTCGTGTTCGATGATGCTTCGGCGCATCTGGTGCATCTTCTGAAATACATTGACCGCCAGGAAGCAGGTCTCGCCATGGCACGGATGATGCTGGGTGCGGGGCGCAGTCTCTTGCCTGCAATTGATGTGATTTTGCCCGTGCCGTTGCACCGAAAACGCTTGTGGCAACGGCGCTTCAATCAGGCGGCCTTTCTCTGCCAGCACATTTCAGAAGTCAGCGCTAAGCCTTGGGTTCACGATGTGTTGTTGCGCATAGAGGCGACAACGTCTCAAGTGGGCCTTGACGCGAAAGAGCGCCATAAAAATGTGCGCCGTGCTTTTGATGTGCCGCCGGAAAAGCGTCCTGTGATTGAAGGAAAATCCATTCTGTTGGTGGATGACGTGCGCACCACCGGCGCCACCGCCAATGCCTGTGCCGAAACGCTGAAAAAAGCGGGTGCCGCTCAAGTCAATGTGTTGAGCTTCGCCCTTGTTTTAGAACCCGCGCGATTGCATATTGAGGTTTAAGGACGGACTGCGATGATTGATGTGACAATTTATACCACACCCCTGTGCCCTTACTGCCATATGGCCAAGGGACTTCTGAGAAAGAAGAAAGTGGCATTCACTGAAATTGACGTCAGTGATCAGGTCAAACGTGTGGCGATGCGGACGCGTTCGGCTGGCCGCAATTCTGTGCCGCAGATTTTTATCGGCAGCACCCATGTTGGCGGCTGTGATGATATTCACGCGCTTGAATCACAAGGTAAGTTAGATGGATTGTTGGCAGCATGAGTAAAGTTGGTGTCGTGCAAATGCGGACAGGTCGCGACATGGCCAAGAATTTGGTTGATGCGACCGCACTCGTGCGCAAAGCCGCTGCCCAAGGTGCGACGTATATTCTGACGCCTGAGGTTTCAAATATTTTTGAGCCAGACAAAGACCGTTTGAAAGCCGTGGCGATGCGGCAGGACGATGATATATTTGTGAAAGGCTTTTCAGCGCTGGCCAAAGAGTTGGGCATCTACTTGCATGCGGGGTCATTGGCCTTGAATGCGGGGCAGGAAAAACTTGCAAACCGCAGCTTGTTGTTTGGACCGGATGGTAAGTTGATCGCCACCTACGACAAGATTCATTTGTTCGATATTGATTTGCCCAACGGCGACACTTACCGTGAGTCCGCAACCTACAATCCGGGCGAAGCGGCAGTAACCGCGCAATTGCCGGATTTCAAATTGGGCTTAGCCATTTGCTATGACATGCGCTTTCCGCGTCTTGCCAATGCACTGGCCACTGCGGGGTGTTCGGTATTGACCTATCCCGCAGCATTCACCGTGCCCACGGGCCAAGCCCACTGGCATGTGTTGCTTCGCGCACGGGCGATTGAGACGGGAAGCTTTGTGTTGTCAGCCGCGCAAGGTGGTGTGCACGACTCAGGCCGCGCCACTTATGGCCATTCAATTGTGATCTCGCCTTGGGGTGAAGTGCTGGCGGAATTGGGTGAGGAGCCCGGTGTATTGGTGATTGATATTGATCCGGCGCAGTCTGTTGATGTGCGTACACGGATTCCCGCCCTCCAGCATGCGCGTGACTTTGCGTTGAAGCAGGCTTGAGATGATCCGCTACGATTTACAATGTGAGAAGGGTCATGAATTTGATGGCTGGTTTTCCAACAGTGACGCCTACGATGTGCAAGTGAAGCGGCATTTGGTGGAATGTGTTGTCTGCGGCTCGGTTAAAATCGAAAAGCAGCTGATGGCACCGGGCATCCCCGCGAAGTCCAATAAAAAGTCAGATGTCGCAAAGCCCATGCTTGCAGGTCCAGTCGATCCACGTGCACAAGCCATGATGCAGTTGATGCGCGAGTATCGCGCCCACGTCGAAACCAATGCGGAAAATGTCGGCAATAACTTCGCCGAGGAAGCCCGTAAAATTCATTACAAAGAAAAAAAGGCACGTGGCATTTTCGGAAACGCCACGCCGGTTGAAGCGGCGGAGTTGGTGGAAGAGGGCATTGAAGTGCATCCGCTGCCAGTGCTGCCGGAAGATGGGAATTGAGATGATGGACTTGCGGCCGCTGGTGTTTTGCATCCCTGAGCCGCGCAATCTTGATTTGATTTTTACAAGTGAAGCGCTGACGAATCTGCGCCGCGACTTTCGCTTGATTGAAGGCGAGGGCCAAGACGGGCTGAAACTGCTTGAGCATCATCTCAGTGAAATCGAATTCATCATTGGCCAACCCCCAATGTCGGCTGCGCTGTTGGCGCGGGCCACGCGGCTGCGAGCGATCCTCAATGTGGAGTCAAACTTTCTCGACAACATGGATTATGAGCAATGCTTCAAACGCGGCATCCATGTGCTGTCGACAGGGAAAGTCTTTGCCCGTCCTGTGGCTGAAATTGGCCTTGGTTTGGCGCTGGCGTTAGAGCGGAATATCGTTGGTGCGGATCGTGATTTTCGTGCGGGCAAAGAACTGTGGGGTAGTGATGGCAATCACGATGCACGGCTGCTTTCAGGCGGCGACATCGGCTTCATCGGCTTTGGTGATTTGGGCCGTGCTTTAAATCTATTGCTCGCGCCGTTTCGCGCCAAGGTTAAAGCCTATGACCCATGGCTGCCGCCGAGCGCGTTGAAAGACGTAAATGTTCAGCCCGCCACATTGGATGAAGTCTTAACATCAAGCGATGTGATTTTTGTCGTCGCAGGCGTGACAACAGAAAACGGTGGTTTTCTTGGGGCTGACGCCTTTGCAAAAATGCGCCGTAACACCAGCTTTATCCTCTTAAGCCGCGCAGGTGTCGTGGATTTTGATGCGCTGATCGCAGCAGTTTCATCAGGCCATATTCGCGCCGCAAGCGACGTCTACCCGGAAGAGCCATTGCCTCTGAAACATCCCGTGCGAAAACTCGAAAACTTCATCCTCTCCGCCCATCGTGCAGGAGCACTGGACTCAGCCTTCAAAGACATGGGCCGCATGGTGCTGGAAGATTTGCATTTGATGGCACGAAACCTACCACCCACAGCCATGCGCCGCGCGGAACGCGAGACAGTGCAGAGGTTCAGGTCGAAGCCGGTGGAGAAGAATTAGGCACCAGAGAGGTGTTGCTTAAGTTTGATCTTTGTTTTTGGTGCTTTACTTTTTGAATTTGAGATAGAGCTCCAATGCACTGCGAAATGCGCCAATGTAGTGGCTTACAACGATGCGAAAATTCTGGGTATAGAAGATAATCCGCGCTGTTTTCGCTCCGTGATTTTTTTGCCAAACAGTTTCAAAATAGTGTTCAAGATTTGCGATGACATCTTCAGCGATCTCAGGTGGGAGTGTTGCGCGAACGAGGAAGGGATTTGGACACGTCGCCTTGGGATTAAACGCGGTAGGTTCATCAACATGTGTAATAATCTCATAAATAACTTGCCCATTTTCTATAACTTCGACAATACTTCTCCTCGCGTTGGCCATTGTGGTTTGTGTTCTAAATGCTGAGCCTTCGCCATGAAATTCAACCTGCGAAATGTAGATCCCTAACTTTTCAAGCTGTTTCTGAGCCAGTGACGAAATGATGATTTTCGATTTATTTTTTCTCATACCAAAGCCCCCTCGCCGCCCAATAATGTCTCGCGCCGCATTTTCTCAGTTACTGCAATTGACTCACTTAAGGCCATCATGCCGTTGCCGGTAATTGTAAATTCGCGCGGTGCTTTATTGCCATAGTCTTTGCGCACCGCACCCACCTGAAATTCCAAAAACCCTTTCTTGCTCAAACGATCCAGCGTCGTGAAGATCGCTCCGAAGGCCGAAGTCTTGCCGATGACGCTTTCCAACGTTTGATAAATCTCACTCGCCGTTGATTTTGGGCCCGCTTTGTGCGCCGCCATCATGATGAGTTCTTCGGTTTTTCCAAGCATTTTGAATCCTGCAAATTTTTATTTAGTCTGCAATGTATACTGGTATGCATTGTAGAGTCAAGCACTTTCGACGGCTGATTTACCGAAGTGACAACTGTCTCAATTTTTGATATTCTGACGACATGAGAGGCGTTGAAAAAATTTCTGTGGAACTTCCGTCAGCTTTAAATGCCGTTGTGCAAAGTGCGGTTGCTTCTGGTGAGTATGAGTCCGCTAGCGCCGTCATCCAAGAGGCGTTGCAGCGTTGGACGGAAAACAATGCGATTCGCAATTTCACCTCTGAAGAGTTGAAACAGCTTTGGAATGAAGGAAAAGCAAGCGGTCAGCCGCGTGTATTTTCCATGGACGAAATTATCGCAAAGGCAAAAATAAGATTTGAGCAAAACCGCGTGACATCAACGTGAGACAATTTGAGATTGTCGTATCGCCTGCAGCGGCCAACGACCTTGAAGATATTTGGTTATACATCACGCAAGTAAACCCCATTGCAGCCAGCCGTGTGTTGCAGAAACTCAATCAACGCATACTCTCACTTCAAGCGATGCCGGAACGGGCTCAGTTGCGACCGGATATTGCGCCGACGGCTCGATGCTTGGTTGAGGGAAATTATCTTGTGCTTTATCAAGTTATCGACAATCGTGTTGAAATCGTGCGCGTGGTGCATGGAGTCATCGATTTGAGCAAGATGCAAGTTTAACCCCGCTCCCCCACCACCATGTAATTCACGCCCATATCATTCGACCGCCGCCATTCATTCGCCAGCGGATGATAGGTAACACCACTCTCGGCCACCGTTGAAATATTGTTGTCGAGCAACCAACCCTTAAGCTCCACGGGCGTGATAAATTTCTCCCATTGATGCGTGCCTTTTGGCAGCCAACCCAGGATGTATTCCGCACCCACAATACCCAGTGCGAAACTTTTCATGGTACGGTTCAGAGTGGCAACGAACATCAATCCGCCGGGTTTTAACATGCTGCTACAGGTCTTCACGAAGGCGGCAGGATCGGCCACGTGTTCGATGACCTCCATATTGAGGATGACGTCGAATTTTTCGCCAGCTGCATCGAGGTCTTCTGCCAGCCCCGCGCGATAGTCAATCTCCAATTCCATCTCCAAAGCATGAACGGAAGCCGTCTTGATGTTCTTCTCCGACGGGTCAACGCCTACAACCGTGGCACCCAGCCTTGCCATGGGTTCGCACAGAAGTCCCCCCCCACAGCCGATATCGAGGAAGCGCAGGCCCTTGAAGGGTTCACGCTCGAAAGGGTCGCGCGCCAAACGGGCACAAACCTGTTCCTTGATATAATCAAGGCGCACCGGGTTAAAGACATGTAGTACGCCGAACTTGCCCTTGGGGTTCCACCATTCGGCGGCCATTTTGGAGAATTTCTCGACTTCCGCCGGATCGAGACTGGGGGGGAGGGCTTTTGTATCGATTGTCATCTGTTCATGGTCCAAATTTCAGCCGTCCTTATATTGCATCCGCAACAGGCGTCCACTAATAGAACGGCAAAGCCGCATTGGGGGTTCAGTCGCAACTCAAGTTTGACGCGGGACAAATTGTCCCGATGCGGGTGGTTTTGGTTTTTCGGGGTTAATCTATGGGCCGTTTGGTCATGAAATTCGGGGGCACGTCGGTTGCGGATGTTGAACGCATCCGCAATGTGGCGCGGCACGTGGAACGCGAAGTGAAGGCCGGCCACCATGTGGCTGTGGTCGTATCAGCCATGTCCGGCACCACCAACCAATT
>JAYUQS010000247.1:0-6722 GCA_043756645.1 Hyphomicrobiales bacterium
GGAATGCGAAGCGGGCAAGCCACGACTTGAGTTTGCGAAAGTGCTGCAAGTGGCAGCTGCAACAGGCATTGATATTTTAGCGATCAAGCGATGAGCGTCCTTGCTCTGGACGTGCGACTGGACGGGTATGAAGTGATCAGTCACAATTTTCAAAGTTCTTAAGCGATATTGGAATTGCTCGTCCCGCCGCACAGAAGCGTCTTGTCACAACTGCATTGCAACAAATTGTCACCGTTCTTGCTGCACAGTTAGAGGCATTGAGCAGCATAAACCAAAAACCCTTCGCCGATCTTATCGCCGCCAATATGCGAGAACTCTTGCCTAAACTTAATTTTCCTGTGCCCGTGGCAGCAATCAACAGAGATGCCCATGTGGTTCGCGGTGATGGCTGGTTGACCAGTTGATGCTGGTCACAAATTCAGCCACAATCTCACCATGCAAGACTACATCACATCAGCCATTGCGACACTTCTGGTCATAGCCGACCCAATTTTTCTCAGCGCGCTGTTTCTCGGACTCACCAATGACCTGTCACGGGAGCAGCGCCGCGAAGTTGCTTTGCGCGGCTCGATTATTGCTTTTTGTATTTTGCTGGGCGCGGGTTTGGGTGGTGCAAGGCTTTTGGATATGCTTGGAATTTCGCTTTCAGCCTTCCGTATTGCAGGTGGGCTGCTGCTGCTCTCAGCCGCCGCCGAAATGGTGTTTGACCGTCGCGGCCAACGCCAGCAAGAGACTGTGTCAAAAGCCATCACCATTGATCACGTGAAAAACATTGCGGCTTTCCCGTTGGCCATTCCCTTGATGGCGGGACCTGGTGCAATCACCGCAATGATATTGCTGGCAGGCCGTGCCGAAGGTGACTGGAGCAAGCTCTCGGCGCTTTATGCCGTTGCAGCTCTGGTAATGTTGTCGTGTTACATCTGCTTTCTGGGCGCAGAGCGGATTTCCAAAACGCTCGGCATTACCGGTCGCGCGGTGATCTCCCGATTGTTGGGCATTATTCTGGCAGCGCTTGCGGTTCAGTTTGTGATTGATGGTGTGAAAACACTTGCCTGAAAATAGGGGATGAATTGGAGGCCCGCTCCAATTCATCCCCAAGTTCAGTGGTTCACACCACCGATCGCGAAACAAACTGATTCAGAAATGGGATAACGTTAGCCAGTTGTCAATTCGCTGCAAACCCAGATGCAATTACGGCGCAGCTAGGGTGACCAATTGCGCAATAACGGGGAAGGCGTGGTTGTTCAATCGTAACTGCCAATCTTTCTGTGGCCGAAGCCCCTCCTTACTTTGCCGTACTCCCATGCTCTGCGTCTATCAGATTCACACATCTTTTTGAGTATGATAACCGTGTCACAAAACGCTCAAAATGAATGACTTAAGTAACTGTATTTAATATGTAATTACGTCATCTCCGCCTTCGCGGGAATGGCGGTTTTTGGGGAATTGTCTTGGTAATTGAGGGTGTGAGAACAGCGCTCAACAGATATGTGCATATGATAGGCCCGCAAGCGGGAGAAGCGAATTCACGTAACCATTCTTCACCTCTACCGCTTACGGGAGAGGACGGCGCGAAGCGCCAGGTGAGGGCTGTCATCCTCATATGCGACAGCCCTCCCGCCTTCGCCCTACTCCCCACATTTTCCGCCAGAGAAAAATTCTGAAAATAATCCTTGACAAGGACCGGACTCTATGCCTATATCAGGGTCGTCTCCTCCAACGGGGTCCTGCTCATGACGGTGAGCCTGGATGGAGGGGCAACGGGATTGGATTGACCGGTTAACGTAGCCGGAAGGTCCAGGTTTGATTGATACACCCCCCCGACCCCTCAAAAAGGCCGGGCCATTAGGATGGGCGATAACGGGATCTGTATGCAGCATGTTCTCTAGCAATCGCCCGCGATTGCGGGACGCACCTCCCAGCGATTGCTTGCAATCGCGGGAAAGCCTGCCTAGCAATCGCTTGCGATTGCGGAGCGGTCCCCCCTCAATCCCGAGGTTTTTGGGATCAAGGCTGAAAGATTCAGCCCCACAAAGCCACAGGAGTGTCGCGCCCGTCCACGCTCTTATCCAAGACTTGATGCGTAAGCCAACTCGCCCTAAAGACCTTCTCACTTTCAATCTTCGGCGGCTATTTTGAAGGCCGCCCCAACATGCCGGACCCCTCTTGATGTCAAGCCTTGCGCAAATTCGGACCACTTTTCTGGAGTTCTACAAAAGCCAAGGCCATGAGATTGTAGCGTCTTCCCCGCTGGTGCCGCGCAATGACCCGACGCTGATGTTCACCAATTCTGGCATGGTGCAATTTAAAAACACCTTCACCGGCGTTGAAAAGCGCCCTTATGTGCGGGCAACGTCAGCGCAAAAATGTGTGCGCGCCGGCGGCAAACACAATGACTTGGACAATGTGGGCTACACAGCCCGCCATCACACATTCTTTGAAATGTTGGGCAACTTCTCGTTTGGTGATTATTTCAAGCCGGACGCCATCGAATGGGCTTGGACGCTGATCACCAAAGAATATGGCCTGCCCAAAGACAAGCTCACCGTCACGGTGTTTCATGATGATGATGAAGCCATGAACCTGTGGAAGAAGATTGCGGGCCTCCCCGAAAGCCGCATCATCCGCATTCCAACATCGGATAATTTCTGGTCGATGGGCGATACCGGGCCTTGTGGGCCGTGCTCAGAAATTTTCTATGATCATGGCGATAAAATTGCCGGTGGCCCTCCCGGCAGTGCAGACGCTGATGGTGACCGTTTCATCGAGATTTGGAATCTGGTGTTCATGCAGTTTGAGCAGGTGTCGAAAACCGAACGCTTGAACCTGCCGCGCCCTTCGATCGACACCGGCATGGGGCTTGAACGTATTGCTGCCGTGCTGCAAGGAACGCACGACAATTACGAAACCGACCTGTTCAAATCGTTGATCTCAGCCGTGGTGGAGCGCACAGGCGTTACCGCAGACGGCAAGCACAAAGCCTCAAACCGCGTCATTGCCGACCACCTCCGTGCATCGTCATTCCTGATTGCCGATGGCGTGCTGCCGTCGAATGAAGGACGTGGTTACGTGCTGCGCCGCATTATGCGCCGCGCCATGCGCCATGCAGAATTGCTGGGCATGAAGCAGCCCTTGATGCACAAATTGGTGCCAACCCTGGTGCGCGAAATGGGTGCGGCATACCCTGAATTGGTGCGGGCAGAAGCGCTCATCACTGAAACACTGCAACTGGAAGAAGTGAGGTTTCGCAAGACCTTGGAACGTGGCCTTCGTCTGCTGGATGAGGAATCGGATGGCCTCGCCAAGGGCGATGTGTTTAAAGGTGAAACCGCTTTCAAACTCTATGATACTTATGGCTTCCCGCTTGATCTGACGCAGGATGCTTTGAAATCCCGTGGTGTGACAGTTGATACTGCCGCCTTCAATGCCGCCATGCAAACCCAGCGCGAAGATGCGCGCCGCGCCTGGAAAGGTTCGGGCGATGCCAAGACCGAAACCATTTGGTTTGACCTTCGTGAGAAACACGGCGCTACCGAGTTTCTCGGTTACGACACTGAAACCGCTGAAGGCCTGGTTCTGGCCATGGTGCAAGACGGCAAGACCGTTGCAACACTGGCGACCGGAGAGAAGGCCACGCTGGTGGTTAACCAAACCCCGTTTTATGCGGAGTCCGGTGGTCAAACCGGTGATTATGGCGTGATCAAAACCGCTGATGGCGCGATTTTCAGAGTGACTGATACGTTGAAGCGTGTGGGTGATTTATGTGCACATGTGGGCCACATGGAAAGCGGCAACTTGAAAACCGGTGATGCCGTTGCCCTGACGGTAGACAACACACGCCGTGGCGGCAACCGTCAGCACCATTCAGCAACCCATCTCCTGCATGAAGCGCTGCGCACCCGCCTGGGGACTCACGTGGCACAAAAGGGTTCGATGGTAGAGCCTGGCCGTTTGCGCTTTGACTTCTCACACACGAAACCGATGGCGGCGGAAGATGTGGCCTTTGTTGAAGCCATGGCCAATGACATTGTGATGCAAAACGATGCCGTCACAACGCGTTTAATGACAGTCGATGATGCCGTAGCCGAAGGTGCCATGGCGCTGTTTGGTGAAAAATACGGCGATGAAGTGCGCGTGGTCTCCATGGGCCGCAACCCCGAAGGCGCAGCGAAAGCCAGCTACTCACTTGAACTTTGTGGCGGCACCCACGTGCGCCGGACAGGTGATATTGGTTTAATAAAGGTTGTTTCCGAAACGGCTGTTGCCGCCGGTATACGCCGCATGGAAGCCTTGGCTGGTGCAGCAGCGCGGGCTTATTTGGATGAGCAGGACAAGCGCGTTTCTGCTTTGGCCGATGCACTCAAAACCTCTCCCGCACAACTGGTCGAGCGCGTGCAAAGTCTGATAGACGAGCGGAAGTCACTCGAAAAGCAACTTCGCGATGTGAAAAAATCGATGGCGCTTGCCACTTCAAAGCCGACCGTTGAAACAGCAGGTGGCATTTCGGTTTCTCACCGGATTATCCAAGACTTGGATGCTCAAGACTTGAAGCCGCTCACCCAGCAAGATCTCAAAGCCTTGGGATCCGGTGTCGTTGTAAACGTGGCAATTTCAGCCGCCGGCACAGCAAGCATCGTCATTGGCGTATCACCCGACCTCGTCGGTCGGTATGATGCGGTCGTTTTGGTCAAATTGGCAGCAGCCGCCGTTGACGGCAAAGGCGGTGGTGGCAAACCTGATATGGCACAAGCCGGAGGCCCTGATGGTGCCAAGGCTGCAAAAGCCATTGCCGCAGTGACAGCCGCACTGGGCTAACCATAGTATTTTTTTTCCAACGTTTGCCCGGTTTCAACCTTTATTTTAACGGCGTCTTTACTATCGCCGCGCCATTTTGCCTGATTGAAATCGGTCGATTGTGGCCTCTCAATTGAATGGACAAAGCCTGTGGGGCGACTGGCATCTCAAACAGCGACGCAAAAGCTGGGTCAAGTATTGGGTTTGCTTGTCATCCCCATGCTGGTGCTATGGACATTGTATTTCGCACGGGAAAAATTGGAAATTGACCGCTTGTCCCGCGCGATTGTTGGAACCGAACTTGCGCTTTCAGTTATGCAGACGGACAATGTTGGCAGCAATTCCCGGCTGGTGTCGCAAAGTGAACAACTAGGCGATATCTTCCGTAACTCCGGTTTGGCCAATGATATCGACAGTGAAAGCAATCAACGCGCAGAAACCGCCATGTTGCTTTTGCCCGCGCTACAAAAACACAACCATGCTTTCGCGCAATACGTGTCAGCGTTATCGTTACAAACTGCTCCCCAAGCCGCTGGAATTCAAAAAATTCTGACAGAGAATGCAATGGCACAAGCGTCACTTAGCCGACTGCTCAACATTTTGCCTGGTGAAACCGAACTGCAAGCAGTTTACAAATCTATTGACGAAATTACCTCGGTTCTGATGATGAACGCAAATCTGAAACTCAATCCGTCGGACATACAAAAACTGACTTTATTGCAGAAGCAACTTGTCGGGTTTGACTATGAAGCACTACAAACAGTCGAAATCGGTAAGTTGCACAACAGGCTTGTTGAGCGACGTTCGGAATTGTGGCGCAACTTACTGCTCATTAGTTTTGCCGGTTTCATCAGTTCGCTTGCAGGCATTGGATTGGCTGTTCTGATCATGCGCTCTACGTTTATGCAGCATGATACGGTGGTTTTGGCCCATGCGGAAGCACAAGCCGCAAGAAAGGATGCAGAGCAAGTTGCCCTGCGCTTTACAACGATCAACAACGATATTTCAAATCTGAATCAGGATCTCGCTTCCAAAGTCAAATCGCTAAATCTCGCTCAAAATGAACTGATGCGTAAGAACCGCATTGAACATTTAGGACAGTTGACCGCGACGATCGCCCATGAAATCCGCAATCCCTTGGGCGCAATTCGCACCAGTGTTTTTATGTTGGAACGCAAAACCAGTAAAGCCGGATTGGACACTGGCGAGTTAATTGAACGGATCAACAATAGCGTAAACCGCTGTGACAGTATTATCTCGCAGTTACATGATTTTGCGCAGGTGAAAGAACCGAACAAATCAGTGGCAAAGCTTGATGATTGGTTAAGCAAAGTCGTGCGCGAAGAAGCAAAAAAATTACCTCAAACAATTTTTATTGAATGCTCCCTTGGCTTGGAGAATTTGCAAATTGCATTTGATCCTGTGCAGTTACAACGTGCTGTCGTTAATTTGTTGAATAACGCCAGTGAGGCCTTGCTCAATGATGCACAGAAAGACGGTCAACAAAAACATATCTGGGTGACGACGCTGCGCAGCAATGAGTATGCTGTTATTCGCATTGCCGACAATGGTCCTGGTATTTCAGCAGAATATTTGGCCAAAGTACGTGAACCGCTTTTCACCACCAAAAGCTTCGGTTCAGGATTAGGACTCCCTGTCGTTGAACAAATTGTCCATCTGCAAGGTGGGCAGTTGGACATTGCGTCGAACTTTGGCAGTGGAGCTCAAATATCTATTCGCCTTCCATTGCTTCAACAATCGCGAGCTTTCAATGCGGCCTGAAAAAATTGACATCTTTGGAGAAAGTGCATGACGAAATCGCTCGCATCAAAAACAGCAGGTCTGCGATTGCTGTTGATCATGACGATACTTGCAGTGCCAATGGTCTTTTTTGGATCAAACTATTTGCTTCAAGCAAAGAGAGACAT
>JAYUQS010000248.1:0-19441 GCA_043756645.1 Hyphomicrobiales bacterium
AGGAAAGGGTGATCGGTGTCCGGTAAATTCAAACAGTTCCTGGCCGATGAAAATGCTGCAACCATGGTTGAGCATGCCGCCACCATGCTGACGTTTTTCATCATCCTGTTTGGCGTCATCGAATTCAGCTTCCTGTACTTCCAATGGAATGCCGCAACCAAGGCGGTGCAGCATGGCGCAAGAATGGCCGCTGTCTCTAACGCCATCCCCACGGGTTTCACGGCAATGACGGGCGTGGGCGGAGCTGTTTTTGCAGGTGACCCGATGCCAGCATTTGATATTACATGCCAAGGCACGAATACATCCGGTTCCTCCGCGACCTGCACAGGCAGCATCGCAACGGCAACACCAAGTGCGCTGCAAGCCTTGGTCTATGGCCGCGACCCCGCAACGGGCATCGCACTCAGTGTTTGCGATTTCACACCGAAGACGACTGAAGCGATGCGCCGCAGTATTGGCATGTGCAATTTCATGTTTGGCAACCGGTTGCAAGCCAACAACATTGCAGTGCGCTATCAATATACCGGCTTGGGTTATGCCGGGCGTCCGGGTGGACCCGTGCCCACAATCACAGTGAGTTTGCGTAACATGACGTACCAGTTTGTCTTCCTCAATGGCCTTATGGGTTTTGCGCCTGTGAACATGCCGAATTTCGCTACAACGGTGACGGGCGAAGATTTGAACGTGACAGGTTCATGAGCATGTTCCAGTATTTCAAAAAATCATCCAAAAATGGTGAGCGCCGTCTGGTCATTGGCCTCATCTCATCCAAGTCTGATACCAAGTCGCAAGTCCAGGCCCTGGCATCCAAGGGTGACGACATTGCCATCAAACTTGTCACCAGTTCTGCGATCTCGAAGAATCCCGTGCAAAATGATGTCAACGTCATTGTCTATGATCTGGACATCACATCGGATCAGGCGCTGGATGAATTTGAACAATTCATGTTGGCGCGGCCGGCTGCCTTGCCCGTCATTGTGCTTGCCGATTCCGTTGATGAAGAATTTGTACGCTGGCTATTGCAAATGCGTGTGTCGGACTGGGTCAAACCCCCCGTCTCGTCGGGCGAATTGATTGCCGCTTGCGGACGTGCACTCAGCTTCAATGCGGAAAAGCGCAGCGATGTGAAATGCCTGGCTTTCATTGGCGCAAAAGGTGGCGTGGGCACCACAACAGTAGCACTGCATGCAGCCTTGGCTTTATCCCGGAAAAAGAAGAATTCCAAACCCCCATGCGTTGTTGACCTCGATTTCGCATCCAGTTCATGCTCGGATTATCTGGACCTTGAACCGGGTTGGCAAATTGATGAACTGATCGCTGATCCGACGCGGCTTGACAGTCATATGTTCAAAGCCATGGTGTCAACCCACCGCAGTGGTATTTCGGTTTTGTCGGCACGACGCAAATTCGGCAATGCCACACCTATCCCCGAAGAATTGATTACCAAGCCTATGGACCTTGCAGCGCAGCAATTCGGCGTGATGGTCATTGATCTTCCCCGCTCAGCCGAAAAGTGGCTCGACAATGTGGTGGCCGGTTCAACAGACCTGTTTATCGTGACGGAGTTCACCGTGCCCGGTTTGAAACTCGCACGAAAACTGGTCAACCAGATCGTCGAGACCTATGGTGCTGAAACCAAGCCCCGGGTGATCGTCAACAAATATGCGCGTTCTTTCTTCGGTTCAAACCTGTCTTCAACCGAAGCCAAGGAACTTTTGGGGCCATATCTTGCCGGTTTCATCAGCACTGACGACAAACTTGTCAGCGAAGCCATCAACCGCGGCGTGTTCACCACCGATATTAAGCCTTCCAACAAGATTATCTCATCAATCACTCAAATTGTGGGAGAATTAGCATGAAAATTGCTGTTCTCAGGGTGAGGTAGATGACGATGCTTGGACGCTTCTCTAGTCGAAAACCAGCTGCACCTGTGCCAATCGCGCCGCCTGTTGGCAAAGCGCCCGCTGTCGAATTGGTGCGGACCAAGCCTGACACCACAGTTTTGGTGGAGCCTTTCGCACTGTCGAACCAGGAACGTATGCTGGATGCAAAACTTCGCATTCACCGCCGGTTGATTGACGAAATCAATTTGTCAGCACTCGACAAAATTCCGGAAAAAGAACTGTATTCGCAGGTTCACAGTCTCGTTGCGCAATATGTGACGACCGAGAAGATCATGTTGAACGCCGCCGAGCTTGATCGCTTTGTGGACGACATTCTGCATGAGATGACCGGACTTGGCCCGATCGAGCCGCTGCTGAGCGACGAGTCCGTCAACGACATTCTGATCAACACCCACAAGCAAATCTATATTGAACGGCGTGGCCAGTTGGTTTTGTCAGATGCGCGCTTCAAGGATGAGGCGCATCTCCTCCGGATCATCAACAAGATCGTTTCAACGGTTGGTCGCCGGGTTGATGAAAGCCAGCCCATGTGTGACGCACGCTTGCCCGACGGCTCACGTGTGAATGTCGCCATCCGGCCGGTTGCCGTTGATGGACCTTTGGTCTCAATACGTAAGTTTTCGAAGCGTCCCTTGTCGATGGACAAGTTGATTGCATCAAACAGTATCGCAAAGGAAATGGCGGCGGTTTTGACCGCTGCTGTGTCCGGGCGCATTACCATTTTAGTGTCGGGTGGTACGGGCTCTGGAAAGACGACCATGCTGAATGCGCTTTCCTCTTACATTGCGCATGACGAACGGTTGATCACGATTGAAGATGCTGCCGAACTGCAATTGCAGCAGCCGCATGTGGGCCGCATGGAAACGCGCCCGCCAAATCTTGAAGGCAAAGGCGAAATCAGGCAGCGCGAGTTGGTGAAGAATGCATTGCGTATGCGACCTGATCGCATCATCGTTGGCGAGTGTCGTGGCGAAGAGGCCTTTGACATGTTGCAAGCCATGAACACAGGTCACGAAGGTTCGATGACCACCATTCACGCCAACACCCCACGCGATTCAATTTCGCGCATGGAACAGATGGTTGGTATGGCAGGTTTTCCAATGACGATCCTGTCAGTGCGATCACAAATTTCGTCCGCCATCAAGATGGTTGTGCAGCTGTCGCGGTTAAGTGACGGCAAGCGGCGTGTGGTGAGCATGGCTGAAATTACCGGCATTGAAGGTGACGTCATCCAAATGCAGGAACTGTTCAAATATGTACGCGTCAAAACAGCAGAAGATGGCAGCATCAGCGGCTATTATCAATCAACAGGCGTTCGTCCGAAATTCCTGACTGAACTTGCGGCCCAAGGCATCACCATCCCAACATCATATTTTGATCCAACAAAGCAGCTCTGACGATGGACAGCACAGCATTCACAAAAATTGCTTTTTATGTCTTGTTTGCTGCGGGTGTGATTTTCCTTGTGGAGGCGTTCTACCTTGCAGTGGCCACCCCTATTTTGCGTCGGCGAGCTGTCAACAGACGGTTGAAAACGCTTGGTGAAACCAGATCAGGTGAGGCGTCGTTAATACAGCTTAAACTTGAACGTGGAATTACCGGGTCGAGTTCAGATTTTTCGAGTTATCTGACCAAACTGCTGATTCAGTCTGGACTGCGTATCGGCATCAACAGGTTTGTCTTGATTGTGGCGTCGTTGTTCGTTGCGGGTATGCTTGGCCTCAAGTTTTTGACGACCATGCCAGTGCTGAATATCATTGTTATTTCTGTCGTGGTCTGTGTCTTGCTGCCGCTGCAAGTTGTAAAGTTCATCCGTTCACGGCGCATAGCCAAATTCACGCTCCAACTGCCTGATGCCTTGGATGTGATTGTACGCAGTTTGCGAAGCGGGCATCCGGTATCTGTTGCGCTTTCACTTGTCGGCAAAGAAATGAGTGACCCGGTTGGAACAGAATTTGGTATCACGATAGACGAGATGACCTATGGTCTCGACATGCCGCGGGCGTTGCGTAATCTCAATGATCGCGTTGGTCTTCCTGACCTTGCACTTTTGGTCACAGCCGTGTCACTTCAATCAACATCCGGCGGCAACCTGGCTGAAGTCCTCGGCAATCTATCGCGTGTGTTGCGCGAGCGGTTCCAACTTCGGCGTAAAGTCAGATCACTGTCAGCCGAGGGCCGTATGTCGGCATATGGTCTGACGATTTTCCCGTTTATCATCGCGGCCTCGATTTATTTCCAGAACAAGGGCTTTTATCTCGATGTGTGGGATGAGCCTATATTTCTGCCAGGTATGGCAGCGATTTTTGGGTGGTCCCTCATTGGTGATTTGATCATGTTTAAAATGATCAATTTCAAGTATTGAGGTCCGCCATGCAAAGCATGCAGTCACTCATGTTGCAACACGGAAATCTTGTCTTTCTTGGCATTGTTTTTGTCAGTGCAATCCTGTTTTCGCTCGCACTGGTGAATATGACAGCCTCTTGGTTTGCGGTCCGTCGTCGTGCGACTTCGATGGCGGCTGGCGAACTCGAAATTGCTGGTGGCGACGCTATCGGACTGATGGACGAATCGGAAGGTTCCGGGTTCATGGATTTCGTTCTACCGAAGAACGAAAAAGAGAAGTCTGCACTGCGCCAGTTCATGAACCTGGCAGGCTATTATGGAGCCAGCTCCACGACAATCTACCAAGTCAGCCGGATGCTGTGTGCCGTCACTTTCGGGCTGATTACACCGTTTGTGTATTCGTCACTTTATCCAAAGCACGAATTTTATATTGTCACATTGGTCAGTCTTGTGATGACATATTTGGGTTATATGTTACCGCGTTCCTTTGTCAGCCTGCGCCGCGACAAGCTATTGGAAGAACACCGGATTGGCTTTCCAGACTTCCTGGATCTACTGGTGATTTGTGTGGAGGCAGGCATCGGCATGGACGCTGCCATTGATCGGATCGGATTGGAGCTCAGTCGGTCTTATCCATCACTTTCTAAAAATCTCAAATTCATGTCCATGGAAATGCGGGCGGGCAGAGCCACGCGCGAAGCCTTGGAAAATCTTGCGGTCAGGTTGGGCATCGAAGAAGCCAAATCATTTTCGACATTGATCATGCAATCAGAAGAACTTGGTTCAAGTCTTGTGCAGTCGCTTCGGGTTTACAGTGACGAAATGCGGCAAAAACGAATGTCGCGGGCTGAGGAAAAAGCCCAGGCGCTGCCTGTCAAACTGGTTATTCCGTTGGGTCTTTTTATATTCCCCGTGATCTTGGGGGTAACGCTATTTCCGATTGTACTGAAGCTCTACAAGGCGCTGGGAATTTGAGGTAAGAAAAATGACGATGAAAAATATTGATTTGAGAATTGGAACGGTGAACCTTTTCGCCGGGTCATTCCTGGTGCTTTTTCTCGCAGGGTGCCAGCCATCCACGGAGAATCGATTGTTGAAACCGTCAGGGATGACGATTGAAGACACCAACTTTTATCCCTCCGATCCTTATGTACGGCTCGGCAAAGTTCATTACCGCAGTGGCGATTATGGACTGGCAGAGGAACAGTACCGTAAGGCGGTGGAAGTGACTCCACGCGATGCAGAGGCGTGGCTCGGTCTTGCTGCATCCTATGACCAATTGCGGCGCTTTGATCTTGCTGATCAAGCCTATGAACAGGTGTTTGACATGACATCCAACGACCCTGTCATGCTCAACAATGCCGGTTATTCGCAGCTCCTGCGCGGTAATGTCGAGAATGCGCGTAAATTGTTGCTACGTGCCTATGAACTGGCACCTGACAACGTTTATATTGCCAACAATCTCAAACTTCTGGGCGAAAGCAAATCTTCTGTGAAACGGGTAACGTTGTAGGATTGACCATGCAAAACACACGCGCTTTAGCAGCTGAGAGTGCCGGTCTACCATCGCTTTTTGTAGTGGCATTTTTGTCTTCTGCACTTACTGTCGTTATGGCTGGCTTACTGCTCCTGGCGTTGAATTTCGGTTTTGCTGGTGGTGTAGATCCAATTTTGGGTTTCCTGAAAAAGGCTGGGGTATTGAGCGAGTCAAAACAGCAGACAAGTGTGCGCGCCAATCTCACACAGGTTCCTAAACTGGATGCGAAAGGTCCACTTGGCGGCAAATCCAGTGTTACCATTAGTGTGGCATTCAAGTCACCAGATCCCGTTCAATCGGAATCACCAGTTGATGTCGTGATTGATTCAAAAGATGCAGAGCCCGAGGTCGAGCCCATTGAAGTTGGATTTGAAGAGCCTGTCGTTGGATTTGAGCAGCCTGCGAACCTCCCGGAAGGTATTCCCGCCATGTTGAGGCGTAAAAGCAATGGCATTGAGATTGGAAATTTCCGTTCTGTCACAATGGATGGCGCTGCGGACGAGTGCTTGAACCTTGGCTATTCGATGCTGTCAGCGGCGAAGGCAAACCAAGATTTGCTTGATGTCATGGTGACGAATAAGCAGATAACCATCGCGAATATTTGCGCCGCAAACGGCAAAGTTGTTTTTTCATGTCGCAACGGTAAGATTTCAATCAGTCCGCGAAGAGCACGGCCCGACGATTCTTGCTCACGCGCTTGATTGATATTTCGCTATTTGAGTTGGGGGTTTCAAGCTGACCTTGCCCCCATATTTTAATCCATGTTGAAGTTTGCTCTGGCCCAATAACGAGGACCAGAGAATGAAGTGCAACTGATTTGTAGAGGAGCAGATACTCGAAATCTCGAAGCAATTGTCAGACTTGGTGAAAAGTTCCCTTTACCCACCCTTGACGCTGCGCTTGTGCTTTGGCAGCCTCGGTTCTAATCTTGCTTTGATAACAGAAGGTTTCTCGAATCATGATTAAGTCTGAGCTCGTACAAAAAATCGCCGACAAGAATACGCATCTCTATCACCGTGACGTTGAGCGCATTGTGGGCCGCGTATTGGATGATATCGTTGAGGCGATGACGCAAGGCTCTCGGGTAGAGCTTCGGGGCTTTGGGGCGTTTTCGGTGAAAGAACGTGATGGCCGCACCGGGCGCAACCCGCGCACCGGCGAAAGCGTTGATGTGACGCCGAAGAAGGTGCCGTTTTTTAAAACCGGCAAAGAGCTTCGCGCCCGCCTGAACAAGAAGGGTTGAGACTTGCGCCGAATCTTGCGTTGGGTGCTGGGGCTTCCGGTTGTTATTCTGGTTGTTGGATTTGCTGTTGCCAATCGCCGCTGGGTTGATCTGTCGTTCAATCCCATCACACAGGATATGCCATCCATTCCCATGCCGCTATGGTTGTTGTTCTTTATCGGCATTTTTGTGGGGGCCTTGGTGGGCTGGGTTGGCGCGTGGATTGCGCAGGGCAAGCACCGGAAAGCGGCGCGTGATGCGCGTTCAGAAGTCTCAAAGCTGCAAATGGAATTGGCGGATTTGCGGAAACCCCCTGATGAGTCCCGCATGCAGGATTTGGTGCCTTTCAACGGTGGTATTTTATGAAGATTTTATCGGCTGATGATGTGGCGCGTCTTGCCAGCTATAAGGATATTGTTGAGGCGTTGCGGCAAGGCTTTCGGGAGCCCGCGACAGCGCCTGTGCGCCACCATCATGATCCCTTGCCTTCAACCACTCTATTGTTGATGCCGGCTTGGACGGCGAAGTGGACGGGATTGAAAGTTGTGACTGTCAAAACCGATAATCCGGCTTTGGGTTTGCCCACGGTGCAAGGGTCATATTTATTGCTCGACAATGCCACGGGGGCTGCTGTTTGCATGATGGATGGCACGGAGTTGACGCGGCGGCGCACGGCTGCGGCGTCGGCCTTGGCGGCGGATTATCTCGCACGGCCTGATGCTTCCGTGCATGCGATTGTGGGGGCTGGGGCATTGGCGCTGCACTTTGCACGGGCTCATCAAGCTGTGCGTCCCATTGGCAAAGTGCTTATCTGCAATCGCTCGATGGACAAGGCGGACATTGTTGCATCGGAGCTTCGCGCTGAGGGCATGAAGGCTGAGGCTTGTGATATTGAGTCTGCTTTACGTGAAGCCGATATCGTGTCGGGAATCACCAGTTCAAACGTGGCGCTGATCAAAGGTGAATGGATCAAGCCTGGCACACATATTGATTTGGCGGGGGCCTTCAAGCCCTCGATGCGCGAAACCGATGCAGCGGCGGTTGGTATGGCATCAGTGTTTGTCGATACGCGGGATGGGGCACTGGCTGAGGCTGGGGATTTGATTCAGGCGCAGGCTGAAGGTGCATTTGATTTTGCTGATGTGCGCGGCGATCTTTTTGATCTTACACAAGGCAAACACCGGGGCCGCCAGAATGGCCAGGAAATCACCCTGTTCAAATCCTGTGGCACGGCGCTGGAAGATTTGGCCACAGCTGTGATGGTGCATTTGCGTCGCACGCATTGACGCGCTAACAGGCTGCGCATGACCAATCCCATATGCCTTGCCCTTGATACTCCTGATGTTGACCGCGCGATTCATTTGGCGCGCACCTTAAAAAACCATGTGGGTTATTTGAAAGTCGGCATGGAGTTTTTCTATGCTCATGGGGCCAAGGCTTACGAAGCTGTGGCACGTGAAGGCTTGCCAATCTTTTTGGATTTGAAGCTGCATGATATTCCCAACACGGTGGAACAAGGTTTGCGGTCCTTGATGCAATTGGCACCAGCGCCTGCGATCATCAATGTGCATGCGCAAGGTGGTCTCGCCATGATGCAGGCGGCGCGGAAGGCTGTGCCTGTTACGACGAAATTGATTGCGGTGACGATCCTCACCAGTCTGTCGCAAGATGATTGCGTTAATACTGGCCACAACCCTGAGCACTCGACGGCTGATCTTGCGATGATCCTGGCGCGGCTCTCGCATCAGGCGGGGCTTGATGGTGTGGTGTGCAGCCCGCATGATTTGGAATTGATCCGTTCGGTGTTGCCGCGCGAGTTTCTCACCGTTGTGCCCGGTATTCGCCCTGCGGGTTCTGATGCGCAAGATCAAAAACGCATCGCCACGCCGAAGGCTGCGGTTGCATCGGGGGCGGATGTGCTGGTGATCGGGCGGGCGATTACGGGGGCTGCTGATCCTGCTCAGGCTGCGCAAGCGATCATGCAGTCATTGGCATGACCACGCTTGTCAAAATCTGCGGTCTCTCCGCACCTGATACCATGGAAGCTGCGCTTGAGGCGGGGGCTGCCTTTGTGGGCTTGGTGTTTTTTGCAAAATCGCCGCGCAATGTGACGTTACGGCAAGCCAGAGCTTTGGCTGAGCAAGCACGGGGCCGGGCCAAGATTGTGACTTTGGTTGTTGATGCTGACAATGCTTTGCTAGATGCGATTGCGGGTGATGTCGCACCTGATTTGTTTCAGACCCATGGCAAGGAAACGCCTGAGCGTTTGGGCGAGATTAAAAAGCGCACTGGCATTGCCGCATACAAAGCCTTGCGGGTGGCGACGGTTGCGCATGTGAAAGACGCCCGGGCCTACACCTTCAGCCCGTTTATACTTTACGATGCCATGCCGCCTGAGGGTGCTGTCTTGCCCGGTGGCAATGGATTGGCCTTCGATTGGACCATTTTAAAGGACGCAGCCCAGCCTTTTATGCTGGCAGGCGGTTTGAACTCGGACAACGTTGGGCAAGCCATCGCCACAACCCAAGCGGCCATGGTTGACGTATCTTCAGGCGTTGAATCCGCACCCGGCGTGAAAGATGCAAAACTGATCGCAAAATTCATTGAGGCCGCGAAGGCGGCAAGCTAGAGGTATTTTATGAACACAGCCTTGCCCCCCAATTCCTTCCGCACCGGCCCTGATGAAAAGGGGCTCTTTGGTATTTACGGCGGTCGTTTCGTGGCCGAAACCTTGATGCCGCTGATTCTGCAACTTGAGCAAGCCTATAAAGACGCCAAGGCGGACCCTACATTCCAGGCCGAGCTTGATTATTTCCTCGAGCATTACGTCGGTCGTCCTTCGCCTTTATATTATGCCGAGCGGCTAACCGAGCACTTGAAGGGCGCTAAAATTTATATGAAGCGCGACGAGCTTAATCATACGGGTGCGCATAAAATCAACAATGTGATGGGGCAGATTTTGCTGGCGCGCCGTATGGGCAAGAAGCGCATCATCGCTGAGACGGGGGCTGGCCAACATGGTGTGGCGACGGCAACAGCTTGCGCGCGTTTCGGACTCGAATGCATCGTCTATATGGGCGAGGTTGATATCGAACGACAGAAGCCAAACGTGTTCCGCATGAAGTTGTTGGGTGCAAAGGTGGTGCCCGCCAAGTCCGGCTCACGCACGTTGAAAGATGCTTTGAACGAGGCTTTGCGCGATTGGGTCGCCAATGTCGAAGATACGTTCTATTGCATCGGCACGGTGGCAGGCCCGCATCCTTATCCGGAAATGGTGCGGGATTTCCAATCCATCATCGGTCGCGAAACCCGTGTGCAAATGATGAAGGCCGAAGGACGTTTGCCGGACTCGCTCATAGCCGCCATCGGTGGTGGTTCCAATGCCATGGGTCTGTTCCATCCGTTTCTCGATGATGCGGATGTTGAAATTATCGGCGTGGAAGCGGCAGGCCATGGCCTCAAAACCAAGACCGGCCATGCGGCGTCGATCACCGGCGGTAGACCTGGTGTGCTGCATGGCAACCGCACTTATCTGCTGATGGATGATGATGGCCAGATCATAGAGGGCCATTCGATTTCTGCTGGCTTGGATTATCCCGGCATCGGGCCTGAACATGCTTGGCTGCATGACATGAAGCGTGTGCAATATGTCTCGGCGACCGACAAGGAAGCGCTGGCTGCATTCCAGCTGTGCTGCAAATTGGAAGGCATTATTCCAGCACTTGAACCATCCCATGCCCTCGCTCACGTGATGAAGATTGCACCCAAATTGCCGAAAGATCATTTGATGGTGATGAATATGTGTGGACGTGGGGATAAGGACATTTTCACCGTGGCGAGCATATTGGGGACTGAGATTTGACGACTGAACTGCACTGTATTACACAGCAGGACAGAGGAGAGAGATAATGTCCACTGTTTCATTTTCGATGCGCATCGATGAGAAGCTCAAAAAACGGCTTGACCGTTTGGCAAAGGGCGCAGAACGGCCCGCGAGCTATCTGGTCACCAAAGCCGTTGAACAAATGGTTGGTGAGCTCGAGGATCGTCAAAAGACAGTCATCGAGGCTTTTGAGGGCGAAGATGACGGTGTTTTCGTATCAGAGGCTACTGTTGATTCATGGGTCAGGTCTTGGGCAAGTGATAAGCGTTTGACAAAACCCGTGCCTGATATTTTTCCCGATGCCCCCCGCAAATGAAAGTCGTTTTTAAGGCGCGTGCTCTTGATGATTTGGAGTGGTTTGAAAAATATTATACAGAAATATTTGCCGACGGCTCAAAACGGGCAGAGCGGCAGTTTTTCAAAACCAAGGAAATTCTCAAGGAGTTGCCGGATATTGGACGCCCTGTCAGGACCAAGAACCAGCGAGAATATGTTGTTCCCGGAATTCCATTCAGTTTCTTTTACCGCAAAAAATTAAACACAATCGAAGTCATTCGAGTTCTTGATCTTCGTAGAAACAGGCCACGCAATTAGATGACGACCCGCATTGACAATAAATTTGCCGCCCTGAAGCAAGAAGGCCGCGCTGCCCTTGTGACCTTTATCACGGCGGGTGACCCTGATTATGATACGTCGCTCAAAATCATCAAAGGTCTGCCAAAGGCGGGCGCTGATGTGATTGAGTTGGGCATGCCGTTTACGGATCCGATGGCCGATGGCCCGGCTATTCAGGCGGGCGGGCTTCGAGCCTTGGCTGGTGGCCAGACCATGAAGAAGACGCTGCGTCTCGTCACTGATTTCCGTAAAGTCGACAAGACCACGCCAATTGTTTTGATGGGTTATTACAATCCGATTTATGTTTATGGCGTTGATAAATTCCTCGTCGATATCAAGAAGGCGGGCGTTGATGGTTTGATTATCGTCGACTTGCCGCCGGAAGAAGATGAAGAGCTTTGCATTCCTGCTATGGCTGCTGGCATCAACTTCATTCGCTTGACCACGCCAACGACTGACGACCAACGCGCTCCCGCCGTGTTCAAGCATACCTCGGGCTTTGTCTACTACGTCTCTGTACTCGGCATCACCGGCACCAAGGCACCGGACTTGAAGAGTGTGAAACAAAACGTGACGCGCTTGAAAAAACTTACCGACCTGCCGATTTGCGTGGGCTTCGGCGTGAAGACGGCGGAACAGGCGGCCACCATTGCCAAAACTGCTGATGGTGTTGTTGTGGGTTCTGCGTTGGTGAGTGCGGTAGAAGCGTCATTGAATAAACAAGGCAAGGCCACTGCGAAGACGCCATCCGCCGTACATAAGATTGTCGCCGAAATTGCAAAGGGCGTGAGGGCTTAAGATGAACTGGATCAAAAATTACGTTCGCCCAAAAATCCGCTCGCTGCTCGGACAAAAGCGTGACACGCCGGAGAATATGTGGATCAAAGATCCTGACTCCGGTCAGATGGTGTTTTACCGTGATCTTGAAGCCAATATGTTTGTGTTTCCAGGTTCAGGTCATCATCACCGCATGCCCGCTGAAGCGCGGATCAAAAGTTTCTTCGATGGCGGCACGTTCGAGAAAATCGCGCTTCCAACTGTTGCAGTTGATCCCCTCAAATTCCGAGACGAGAAGAAATATTCTGATCGCTTGAAAGACGCGAAATCCAAGGGCCATCCTGATGACAGCATTCTCGCTGGTCTTGGTTTGGTTGAAGGCCAGGAAATGGTTGTCATGGTGCAGGACATGTCCTTCATCGGCGGCTCACTTGGCATGGCGGCAGGTGAAGCCATTATCACGGCGATGCGCAAAGCTCTCGCCGCAAAATGCCCTTGCGTGATTTTCGTAGCCTCAGGTGGGGCGCGAATGCAGGAAGGGATTTTGTCACTCATGCAATTGCCACGCACAACGATTGCTGTGCAGGAATTACGCGAAGCAGGACTTCCTTACATTGTTATTTTGACCAATCCGACGACGGGTGGAGTCACTGCTTCCTACGCCATGTTAGGCGATGTGCATTTGGCGGAGCCCAACGCACTCATCGGTTTTGCCGGCCAGCGCGTGATTGAACAAACCATTCGCGAAAAATTGCCTGAAGGGTTTCAACGTGCTGAATATTTGAAAGATCACGGCATGGTCGATATGGTGGTGACGCGCCACGAGATGAAGGCAACAGTATCACGTATCGCACGCATTCTGATGAAGCAGAAAACCTCAGCTGCGCCATCGACAGCGCTGGTTCCAGCTTAGTGACTTAATATTGCCTGGCCCTTGTGGGGAGGGAGACGAAAATGGCTGTAAGTGACGCGATCCTGATGCGGCTGTTGGAGTTGCATCCCAAGATCATTGATCTGTCACTTGACCGTATGCACAGAATATTGGCGAAGCTTGGCAACCCCGAACGCCATGTGCCACCTGTCATTCACATCGGCGGCACCAATGGCAAGGGCTCCACGCAAGCCATGTTGTGCGCGATGATGAAAGCGGCGGGCTTGAAGGTTCATGCTTACACCTCGCCGCATCTGGTCAAGTTTCATGAACGCATTCGGGTTGCGGGGACGTTGATTGCGGAAGCCGATTTGTCGGCATTACTCGAAGAGTGTGAAGTGGCAAACGGTGGTGAGCCCATTACATTTTTTGAGATCACCACGGCAGCAGCGTTTCTGGCTTTTGCTCGCACACCTGCGGATTATTTGCTGCTCGAAGTGGGCTTGGGTGGCAGGCTTGATGCGACCAATGTGATTGCAAAACCGAGGGCCTGTTGCATCACCTCAATTGGTTTGGATCATCAGCAATATCTGGGTGAGACGATTGAACTGATTGCTGGCGAAAAGGCCGGGATCATCAAGCGCGGTGTGCCGTGTGTTGTCGGTTCCATGCCGGAGGCTGCGCGATCATCGATTGAGGCTGTGGCAGAGCGCGTGCATGCGCCACTAACGATTGCCGGGCAAGAATGGGACTGTTACCCCCAGCACGGTCGTATGGTGTTTCAATATCTGGATGGCTTGTTGGATCTGCCACTGTCGGCACTTCCCGGACCGCATCAAATCGGCAATGCCGGAAATGCGATTGCTGTTGTCAGAGCGTTGAAAGACGAGCGCATCACTGATGCGCATATCGCTGATGGCCTGAAAGCGGTGACATGGCCTGCACGTTTGCAACGATTAAGGGGTGGTGCGTTGTCGTCACTGCTGGATGAGCAATCAGAGCTTTGGCTTGACGGGGGTCACAATGCCGATGCCGGTGTCGTGTTGGCTGATGCGTTGAACGCCATGCCTCAAAAACCGCTGGTCGTTATCTGGGGCATGCTTAACACCAAAGACGCCACACAGTTTTTCAAGCCTCTCGCTGCGTTGGCTGAACATGTGGTGACACTTGCCATTCCAGGTGAAGCCAATGCGATTTCGGCTGAGGACTTGGCCGCAACGGTGCGTAAGCTTGGCACCACTGCAACCGCTTCAACGGGTGTTGAAAATGCAATACGGCAGGCTTCACTGCTGAAACCTGCCGCACGGATTCTCATCTGTGGTTCGCTTTACCTTGCTGGCCATGTGTTGGCAGCGGAGGATCAGACAGAAATGTCTGATGTGTCTGGGGCTGCGAAACGTTAAACTGGGCGAACCTCAGTCACCTCAGGCACAAAGTGGCGCAGCAAGTTTTCAACGCCATGCTTGAGTGTAGCCGTCGACGATGGACACCCAGCGCATGAGCCCTTCATGTTCAAATAGACGACGCCGTCTTTGAAGCCTTTGAAAGTAATGTCGCCGCCATCTTGTGCAACAGCTGGGCGAACGCGGGAATCGAGCAAGTCTTTGATCGTCTTCACAAGGGGCGCATGGCCTTCGTCGAAAAATTCGCCTTCATCTTGCGCTTCATCAGGTGAGGCAGAATCCGCTAGTACGGGAACGCCAGACAAATAATGATCCATGATGACGCCCAGAATGGCTGGCTTCAATTGCTGCCATTCGCCGCCGGAACGGGTGACAGTGACAAAATCATGGCCCAAAAACACGCCCGAAACGTTGGTGATACCAAACAGGCGCTGCGCCAGCGGTGACTCCATGGCTTCATCAGCGGTGCGGAAATCCCGCGTGGAGCCCGGCAACACCGGTTTACCCGGCAGGAACTTCAAGGTGGCTGGATTTGGCGTGGCTTCGGTTTGAATGAACATGGGGGAACCTCTTTGGTCCTATATAGTCTAGTTTAGAATGGTTTTAAAGTGTCACGCTGACAGATCAAGCTTGGATGAAACCGATCAGCTTTTTAGTATCACGGATAATGGGGGCGGCAATGGCACGGGCGCGGGCAGAACCATCAGCCAATACAGCTTCCACGTGTCCGGGGTCTGCTTGAAAGCGCCGCATATCATCGGCAATGGGTGACAATTTGGCGACCGCCAAGTCTGCTAAAGCGTTCTTGAAGGTCGAGAATTGCCCGCCGCCATATTGCGCCAAAACGGCTTCCGGCTGCGCTCCAGTCAGAGCCGCATAAATACCCACAAGGTTTTGCGCTTCCGGACGGCCATCCAAACCTTTTGCATCGGACGGCAAACCATCAGCATCGGTTTTAGCTTTGCGGATTTTCTTGGCGATATCATCAGCCGCATCGGTCAAATTGATACGCGACAAATCTGAAGGATCAGACTTCGACATCTTCTTTGTGCCATCACGCAGGCTCATCACGCGGGTGGCAGGGCCTTGAATGACAGGTTCTGTGAGCGGGAAAAACTGATCGCCAAAACCCGCAGCGGCAATGGCATCAGCAAAATCAATATTGAATTTCTGGGCAATGTCTCTCGTCAATTCGAGATGCTGTTTTTGGTCTTCGCCCACTGGCACATGTGTGGCTTTGTAGGCCAAAATATCAGCCGCCATCAGGTTGGGATAAATGTACAAACCAACCGATGCCTTTTCTTTGTCCTTACCGGCTTTTTCTTTGAACTGGGTCATGCGGTTCAACCAACCCAAACGCGCCACGCAGTTGAACACCCAAGCCAGCTCGGCATGTTCAGCCACTTGTGATTGATTGAAGATGATCGACTTTTGGGGGTCGAGACCGCAGGCGAGATAGGCCGCTGTCACATCGCGGATGGCGACGCGCAGCGCAGCCGGGTCTTGCCACACGGTAATCGCATGCAAATCCACCACGCAATAAATTGCCTCGTGGGTGGCTTGCATTTTGATCCAGTTCAACATGGCACCGAGATAGTTGCCGAGGTGTAGATTGCCGGTTGGTTGCATGCCGGAGAATACGCGGGGGTTGAACTGGCTCATGGTGTGGACCCTTGATGGATGTGAATGGTGAAGAGCTTTGGATTGCCCCTCGGTGACGGGCCGCCTTATGCCTATGTTTTGTCTGAATGAAAAGTACTATCGACGCATAGCCGACTTGAGATCGCTGAACTTAAATGCGCCGGTGATTTGCGCCGCGAAAAAATAGCTGATGGCCCCTGCGGCCAACAAGGCAAGCAAGCCCCAGACTGCTTTGGCAAAGCCGGCAGCCTCGGCGTAGTTGGTTTGCAGCACATGGTTCAATCCGTAGAGCGTAGCTGCCATCACCAGCACAGCCATGACCATGCGTGGCAAGCGGGATTGGAAGCGTTTGTCCCATTTATAATGCCCACGCCAGATCGCGGTGATGATCAAAAGACTGGCATTGAACCACGCGGCAATGCTTGTGGCCATGGCGATGCCCACATAGTCGTAAGGGCCAGAAAGAACAAAACTCGCTGCGATGTTCACCACCACAGCCGTGATGGCAAAATACATCGGCGTCTTGGTGTCTTCCCGCGCAAAAAATCCAGGTTGGAAAATCTTGGTCAAAGTAAACGCCGGAAGCCCCGTAGCAAAAGCGGCCAACACCGGCGCCACCGCAAACGTATCAGCACGAGTGAATGCGCCATGCTCAAACACCGTGTGCAAAATCGGCTCACCAATCAAGATCAAAGCCGCAGCGGCTGGCAATGTAAGAAAAAGTGAAAACTCAAGGGCACGGTTCTGGCTATCAAGAGCACCCTTCATATCGCCTGCACGCAGTTTACGTGAGAGTGTCGGCAGCAACACCACACCAATTGCAACTCCGATCAAGCCGAGTGGCAATTGAAACAAGCGATCAGCATAATATAAAAATGCAACGCCGCCCGAAAAACCGGTGGCCAACATGGTGGCAATCAATAAGTTGATTTGGGTGATGCCGCCTGAAATCAATCCGGGCACGGAGAGTTTCAAGACGCGCTTCACATCTGCCGTCAGTGTGGGTTTACCCGGCACAACTTTTGCACCGGCACGACGGGCAGCTGTCAGCAGTAAGATCAATTGCGCGACACCCGACAACGTCACTGCCCACGCAAGGAAGCGGCCCGTGTCTGCAGTGTTTCCCAAACCTAACCACCATGCCGCAAGCGTAAAGCAGATTACGACGATGTTGAGTAAAATTGGAGCTGCTGCTGCTGCAGAGAAGCGGTTAAGGCTGTTTAAAATGCCGCCAAACAAAGCTGTGAGTGACATCATGCCGAGATAGGGAAAGCAGATGCGCGTCAATTCGGTGGCGAGATCAAGCTTTTCGGCGGACCCTTTGAAACCCGGAGCCAGAACCGGCATCAACCACGGCATAAAAATCATCGCTGCGGCGCAGAACAAAATCATCCACGTAAACAGCACCGACAGCATATCGCGACCAAAGACAAAAGCTGCCGCCTGTCCTTCGCCCTCAACTTTCTTGGTAAATTGCGGCACGAAGGCATTGTTGAAAGCACCTTCAGCAAACAAGGCGCGAAACAAATTCGGCAAGCGCTGCGCCACGAAAAAAGCCTCAGCAACAAGGCCGGTGCCAAGCGTGAAGGCAATCAATTGGTCGCGCACAAAGCCCAGCAAACGGCTGATCAATGTGAACCCGCCCACCTTGGCGGCTGATTTGAGAAGTGACATGAGTTGCCTTCTACGCCGCTTGAGCTGCAGGTGCCAAGACCTGCATCAAGGCTGAAGTGATTTTGGCGTGGCGGGTTTCGTTGGTGATTTTGGCACCTGTGAGGTCCGTCACATAAAACACGTCGATGATTTTTTCGCCAAAAGTGGTGATGTGGGCCGACGCGATGTTGAGATTGAGTTGAAACAGTGCATCAGTCAGGTGATGCAACAGACCTACACGATCCAACCCGTTGATCTCAATCACTGTGTGTTTGTTGGAGGAGTTATTGTCGATGATCACGCGGGGTTCCACTTGGAAAGCTTGTGCGCGATATTCCGGTTTTTTGGCTTGCGCCATCGCGTCTTTCAAACGCAACTGCCCACGCAAAGCTTTAGTGATGATATCGGCCACACGAAGGGCCCGCCGCTTCTCATCAGCTTCCTCGGCAAATTCCCGCTGCAGCAAAATCGTATCCAGGGCCATACCATCGGTGGTCGTAAATATCTGTGCGCCAATAATATTGGCGTTGGCTGCAGCGCAGGCTCCTGTAATCGTTGCCAACAAGCGGGGGTGATCAGGCGCGTAAATCGTGACCTCCGTCACAGCGGCAAAAGCATCTGACTTCACGTCAGTTGTGACATCCCGCGCTGCTGCCCGCGCAATCAAAGCCTCATGGCGCAATTGTTGTTCTAGTGGCACGTTGAGCCAATAGGCATCGTAATGGCGATGCAGTGTTTTGGTCTTTTCTTCATATGACAGAGGCTTGTGTTTGCTCACTAATAGTTCTTGTGCGGCAGCAACACGTTCTTTGCGACCGACTGCCGTATGTCCACCCGTTAGCACGGGTTCGGCTTCAGCATAAAGTGTTCGCAACAATTGGCCCTTCCAACCGTTCCACACACCGGGGCCAACGGCGCGAATGTCAGCCACAGTCAAAATCAGCAGCAGCTTTAAACGCTCCGGACTTTGCACCACGCCAACAAAATCCAGAATGGTTTTGAAGTCATTGAGGTCGCGCATCTGCGCGGTTTCACTCATCAACAAATGATGGCGCACCAACCACGCCACGGTTTCCGTGTCAGCGGCCGATAACCCCAGTCGCGGACACATTTCTCTGACCACGCGTTCGCCCGCAATCGAATGATCTTCATCACGGCCTTTGGCGATGTCATGCAACAATCCCGCCACAAACAAGGCACGGCGTGAGGTAAGAGTGGGGAAAAGCTGTGCCGCGAGGGGATGATCTTCCGACAACGTACCGGCCTCGATAGCGCGCAAAACACCTACCGTGCGCAACAAATGCTCATCCACCGTAAAGTGGTGATACATATTGAATTGCATCATCGCCACGATCTTACCGAACTCCGGCAGGAAGCGACCAAGCACGCCCGCTTCATTCATGGCGCGCAATACGGTTTCAGGATCACCTGACTCCGTTAAGCAATCCAGAAACAGCGCATTGGCTTCTGGGGTATTGCGCAAACGATCGTCAATCTTACGCAAATTTAACCGCATATGCTGCAGGGCATCCGGGTGAATCTCTGCACCCGTCGCACCAGATTCCTTAAAAATGCGGATGAGATTTACG
>JAYUQS010000249.1:0-6692 GCA_043756645.1 Hyphomicrobiales bacterium
CGGCGTGCCCGCTTCTTCCTTCTTTTCCAAAGTCGAAGCTGACTCGGTGTTTTCCTTGTTCAGCAGTTCCTCAAGCTCTGCCACATCAAACTTCTTGGCCTTCTTTTCGGCATCAAGTTTTTTCTTGGCATCAGCTTTTGCCTTGGCATCAGCCTCGGCTCTTTCTGCGGCCTCTTCTTCCTTTTTCAGCTTTTCTTCTTCGGCCTTCTTTTTCTTGGCTTCTTCTTTTTTCTTTTTCGCTTCGTCTTTTTTCTTTTGCTCTTCGGCCAGCTTCAGCTCAGCCTCTTCGGCCTCAAGCATCTGCTTCAACGGATCAGCATCAACCGGCTTATCTTCAACTTTTTTCTCAACAGGTTTCTCGACTGGCTTTTCAATTTTTTTCTCAGGTTTCGGCGGTGTTGGCTCCTGTTTTTCAGGCTCCTTCGCGGCAAACTTTTTTTCGTCCGCAACTTTCTCTTGCGGCTTCACCTTGTCCGGAACCTTGGCCGCTTTCGGCTTTGGCTTTTCCGCAGGCTTCTCGTCAGACTTGGTTTGTGCCTTCACCTTGGTGGTGTCGGAGATTTTGGAAATATCAACCTGTATCGCTTCAACCGGCTGAATTTCAAATGGCTTCGTGGCAGGCATACCAAACAACGCCGCCAATACGATGGCAGCGTGAAAAGAAACCGAACCGAGGAAGCTCTTTTTCATCCGGGCTTAATTAACAGGCTTATCAAGCGGCAATGTGGCAAGCCCAACCTTGGTGTATCCGGCACCATTGAGCAGGCCCAAAACCTCCATCACATTGCCATAAGTCAGTGCCGTATCGGCCCGCACCATGAGCCGCTCTTCCTTGCCCGCTTTCGAAGTGGCTTCCAGCTGGGCCAGAAGCTGCTCAATCGGCATTTTCTCTTCACCCAGAAACACGGATCTGTCGGCCTGCACCGTAATATACGTGGGCTCCACCGGCGAAGGAGTGGGCTGCGCACTGGCTTTGGGCAAATCCACAGGCACGGAAACCGTCATCAAAGGTGCAGCCACCATGAACACGATGAGCAACACCAGCATCACGTCCACCAAGGGCGTGACGTTGATCTCAGCGTTCAGGCCCTTGCGGTTGCTGCGCCGCCCGCGCCTGCTGCCACCACCACCACTCGCACCCATTGAAGCGCCCATCGTGATCAGACCCTCTCGTCAAGCTGACGGGAAATAATTGCCGAGAATTCATCCGCGAAATTTTCAAGCCGCATCGCCACTTTCGAAGCGTCATTGGCATAGATGTTGTAAAAGATCGTCGCAGGGATTGCCGCCACCAAACCAATGGCCGTGGCGAACAAGGCTTCTGCAATACCAGGCGCCACCACCGCCAAACTGGTGTTACCGGAACTGGCAATGCCTTGGAACGATACCATGATGCCGTAAACCGTGCCGAACAATCCGATGAAGGGTGCGGCAGAGCCAATAGTTGCGAGGAATAACAACCGCGCCTCAAGATCACCCATCTCTTTTTGAATTTGTACGTCCATAACTTTTTCGATGCGCTTTAACACACCGGTGAAGCCCGCGCGCATCGCCGACCCTTGGCTGCGCTTCCATTCTTCCATGGCCGCCACAAACACCGAGGCCATGCCGACAGGGTCACGCTGGCGCGCACCGTTATAAAGATCGTCAAGCGATTGACCGGACCAGAACATGCCTTCGAAGCGGTCATTGGCGGCGTTTTCTTTGCGGAAGGCAAACCATTTTTCAAAAATAATCGCCCAGCACCAGACTGAAGCGATGGCCAAGCCGATCATGACCAAAAACACCGGCCAGGAAGCCTGCATCACCAAATGCCACAACGACAAATTCGTTGCCTGTGTCGCGACACCCGGCGTTTCTATAATTTGTTCCATCGTCTCGTTATCGTCCCCGAATGCGGCAAAACTGTCCCCCTGCTTTGCGCGTCTGTCTGAGGTGTTGCCTTCAGATAGCGGCCTCAAACACTGAAATTGCGCCGATTCTGCGGCAATTCAGGCTATCTCATGAATCACCACAGGGCTGGACGGGGACCCGCCAGCCAGCGTTCCACAGTTGAATCACTTATGGTTAACAAGTGGTTAGGATGAAGTCTTTAAGAGTGCCGCAAGCAAGTCGGAAGTGAGGCGCTTGGGGCGGCCGCGTCCGTCGATGAGAACAGCGGTTACGTCGGCGGTGAACAACACGTCGTCACCCCGCAGCACCCGCTGTTTGATATCGAAACGCGCACCCGTGGCTTCGCCTGGCGTGGATTCAACCGTCAACACGTCATCGAATTTCGCAGGCCGCAGGAACTCACAATTCATGCGACGCACAACGAAAGCCCCGCCTTCGATAAACATGGAGTTCTGATTAACACCCAACACGCGCAGAAAATCCGACCGCGCCCGTTCGCAGAATTTGAGATAGTTGGAATGGTAAACGTAGCCGGAAAAATCCGTGTCTTCATAATAAACGCGGACCGAGAGGCGGTGAATACCGGAGGTGATGATGCCGGTTAGCATTGTTGCACCAAAAGGCCCCCTCCCCCTTCGGGACCTCCCCCAGCAAAGCTGAGGGAGGGCGATGATTTACACGCTCCCCCAACTTGTTGGGGGAGCTGTCCGAAGGACTGAGGGGGCTTCCGCTCTATCACTCTCATTCCTCCACCAACGGCAAAACACCCTGCGTAATCTCGGCGCGGTTCGGCACAGCCAACCCAAGATGCTTGAACGCATGGTGCGTCAATATCCGCCCGCGCGGTGTGCGGTTTAAAAATCCGAGCTGCAGCAAATAGGGTTCAACCACATCCTCAATCGCATCGCGTCCTTCAGAGAGTGAGGCCGCAATGGTATCAATACCAACGGGTCCACCACCAAAATTCAGCGCGATGGTTTTGAGGTAACGATGGTCCAGCGCATCAAGCCCCGCCTCATCCACATCCAACATGCGGAGCGCTTTATCAGCCGACTTCGCATCAACACGATCCGAACCATCAACCGAAGCAAAATCCCGAACACGGCGCAAAAGCCGTCCAGCGATACGGGGCGTGCCGCGTGAGCGTTTGGCAATTTCGCGGGCACCATCTTCGGTCACAGACAAACTCATAATCCGCGCACCACGTTTGACGATATCAAGCAACTCATCATGCGTATAAAAATCAAGCCGGATGGGAATGCCGAAACGGTCGCGCAAGGGCGTTGTCAAAAGCCCCGTGCGTGTGGTGGCACCCACCAGCGTGAACTTCGCCAGATCAATCTTCACACTCCGCGCCGCTGGCCCCTCTCCAATAATCAGATCCAACTGAAAATCCTCCATCGCAGGATAGAGAATTTCTTCAACAGCTGGGTTGAGGCGGTGAATTTCGTCGATAAACAACACATCGCGATCTTCGAGGTTGGTCAGTAATGCCGCCAAATCACCCGCCTTGGCAATCACAGGGCCAGATGTGGACCGAAAATTCACCCCCATCTCCCGCGCCATAATTTGCGCCAATGTGGTTTTTCCCAAGCCCGGTGGACCTGCAAAAAGCACGTGATCAAGCGGCTCCGCCCGCGATTTCGCCGCCTCAATAAAAACCTTGAGATTGGCCTTCTGCTTGGTCTGCCCGACAAACTCATCCAATCGCTGCGGCCGCAGATGCGTGTCCAGCGCGTCTTCAGGTTTAAGGGCTTGGTCAAGGATGGTGCGGGTCATGCTTTTCTTTCACCCCTACCCGCTTCGCGGGGAGGGGCAGGGGCGAGGGGTGAACTGTTTGAAAGAACTCATCCCAGCGCCAACTCTTTCAACGCCGCCCTAATCAATTTCTCCGTAGGCTGATCATCTCCGCCTTTGCGCATCGCGGCTGAAACCGCCAGTGCGGCCTGTGACTGTCCATAACCCAAATTCACCAGCGCTGACACCGCATCCGTCACAGCGGTCGTCTTCGGAGCAGCCAGTTCCGCCGCAATCGTGCTCAATCCAATAACAGCAGCCGTATAAGCCGGAGCCTTGTCTTTCAATTCCAGCACAATGCGTTCAGCCAATTTCTTGCCCACACCATTGGCGCGGCCAATCATCGCCTTGTCTTGCAGGGCAATGGCCGAAGCTAAATCGCCCGGCCCTAGTACTGACAAAATCGCCAACGCCACCCGCGCACCCACACCCTGCACAGACTGCAGCAGCTTGAACCATTCTTTTTCCAAAATCGTCGCAAAGCCCACAAGCCGGATGTTGTCTTGTGACACCAGCATGTCGGTATAAACCTCAGCCGCCTCACCCAGCCCCGGCAAAACGCCAAGCGTTTTAGACGAGCACGACACGAAGTAACAAACCCCGCCCACATCCACCATCACCCAATCGGGTCCAGTCGAGTCGATGCGTCCTTTGAGTTTTCCGATCATGATAAACTTCTCATGGGTGTGTGTCCGGCGCGATGACTTCGACGCCGGGAAAATAGGTACGGTATCGAGAAGCGTCGCGTGTCAGTATTCTGTATTTATGGAGCGAGGCATGCGCACCAATGAAAAAGTCTGGCAATGTTCGTTCTCGCTGTCCACCCCGTTTACGGTAGTCAGCGTGAACTTGCCCAGCAAGATGTGCAACATTTTTGGTAATGTCCTCAAAGACGATTTCCAATTCGTCGAATATCAGTGCGGCATCTTGCCAAGCGGAAAAACTTGCCGAAGATTCGGCAAATACAATCGCATTTGTGACAAGCTGACCAGCATTAGCGCACGCTTCCAACTGGCGGTGCGACCATTCCTTGAAAGGCGAGTCACTTGAAACCAGATCAAGAACGATGTTGGAATCCAGGATCGTTTGCATCGTCACCATAGCCTCGAATCATATGGATATATTTGTCAGTGCTCACCCCCAATGGCGCTTTCCTGCCATCGCGCTCCATCTGAGCGACCAAAGATTGAACTTTTCTGATTTTCTCTGCAAAATCAGATTTTGCAGTTTTTTGGTTTCCATTCTCCAGAATGACGGCTTGCCCTTCTTCGCGAAAGCCAATGTCATCACCTGGTTGAACACCCAGCTTTTCCCGAATGTGCTTTGGAATGGTTACCTGGCCTTTGGATGTCATGCGCATGGTATTACTCACCTCTGGAAAAGTAATACCACACTTTAAGGAACAAGTCAAGAACGCGCCAGCACATCTTTCAACCGTTGCGGCCCCCGATGGTGTGCATGACAGATGGCAATTGCCAGTGCGTCAGTCGAGTCAGCCGTTTTCATGAGAGCCTTTGGCAGCAGCATTTTGACCATATGTTTGACCTGCACCTTATCCGCGTGCCCTGCCCCAACCACAGATTTTTTGACGGTGTTTGGCGCATATTCCGACACTGGCATTTTACAGATCGCAGGGGCCAACATCACCGCACCCCGCGCCTGCCCCAGCTTCAACGTCGCCCGCGCATCGGTGTTCACAAAAGTCTCTTCAATCGCCGCTTCGTCCGGCGTGAATTCTCTCAGTACACGGAGCACTTTCTCGTGAATTTGCAGCAGGCGTTCCGCCAGTGGCGCATCAGCGTCAGAATGCACAGCACCATCAGCCACATAAATCAGCCGCGAACCCTCAACCTCGATCACGCCCCAGCCCGTGTTGCGAAGGCCGGGGTCAAGGCCGATAATGCGCACCATTATCCAGCCAGCTTTTCCATCACATCATCTGAAATATCGGCGTTGGTGAAAACGTTCTGCACGTCATCATCTTCATCCAGCGCATCAATCAGTTTCATCAAGGCCTCGGCCTTTTCGAAATCCAGTGGCGACATCACATTGGCCTTCCATATGATTTTCACTGTAGCAGCTTCACCAAATTTAGAAGCCAAAGCCGATGACACTTCGCCAATGCTTTCAAAAGCGCAAGTCACCACATGCACGTCGTCGCTTGTCACATCATCAGCGCCAGCATCAATCGCCGCTTCCATCATTTGATCTGCGCTGATCTTGCCGAGCGGATAGACAATTTCACCCACCCGCGCGAACATGAAAGCCACCGAACCGGTTTCACCCATGTTGCCACCATATTTAGCGAAAGCCGCGCGCACCACAGGGGCTGTGCGATTTCGGTTGTCGGTCAAGGCTTCCACAATCACCGCCGTGCCGCCGGGTCCATAACCTTCATAACGAACAGCATCATAAGTATCAGCATCGCTGCCAGCAGCTTTTTTGATGGCGCGTTCAATGTTGTCTTTGGGCACGTTTTCCGCCCGCGCATTTTGAATGGCCAGTCGCAACCGCGCATTAGCATCAGGATCAGGCACACCGGCCTTGGCTGCCACGGTAATTTCACGCGCCAGTTTCGAAAATATTTTGGAGCGCATCTTGTCCTGCTTTCCTTTACGGAACATGATGTTTTTATATTGTGAATGGCCAGCCATTGCATTTCCTTGAAAATCGGTTGGCGGCATATAGCCAAGCCATTGGCTGTCACGCAACTGTCAGCTTAACCTGTTATTAATCCTATTCGTTCACCATAAACCTCAGTTTGTGAGTTTGTGTGTGGAGTATGCGTATCATGTCAGCGGCGTTGAAACCGATAGTAGAACATTTCTCATTCGACGGTGAATCCGTCGGCGCAGCGGGGGCTGCAGCCTTAAGAAAGGTCAAGTCATTGGCAGACGCCGCACCACAAGGCCGCCTTTTCGCGGCAATCTCCACTTTAGCCGATAATTCAGGCAAAGCCGCTGCGGAATATGAAGCAGCCAGCCTCGCCACCTTGCGCCATG
>JAYUQS010000250.1:0-2540 GCA_043756645.1 Hyphomicrobiales bacterium
ACAAGGCCGCCTTTTCGCGGCAATCTCCACTTTAGCCGATAATTCAGGCAAAGCCGCTGCGGAATATGAAGCAGCCAGCCTCGCCACCTTGCGCCATGAAACCGAAGAAGCCGAGGCCCGCCTCGCCCGTGGCACCCGCATGGTCCACCGTTTGAAAGAAGCCTTGGGTGCAGAAGTAGCTGTGCCACTGCCGGAATTTATGCGTCGACGCTAATTGCCCTTCAACCGCGCAATTGCGATGTCCTGCATGTTGCCGGGCAGCATTTGCATGAATTCAATGCGGTTGCCATCGGGGTCTTTGATCCAGCATTGATTGTTGCCGTCCTTGCCAAAGCTGGGGCCACGGAAAATCTCAACGCCGCCTGCTTTTAAGGCGGCAGCAGTGTCTGCGATACTGTTCACTTGCAAGCAAACATGATGCATCGACGTGGTCTCTTCGCCAGGTGCTTGATCGCCGTTGCCGTCGGGAAACAACTCCACAAATTGCTTATCTGTGACGCGCAAATAAACCAGCAAGAGTTGCCCTTTCAGCGGTCCTTCCCAATGGTCGATACGCATCATCTCTTCGAAACCCAAAGTATCGCGATAAAACGCAAGAGACCTCTCCAAGTCCGGCACTTTCAAAGCCCAATGGGCGATTTGCGAAATTCCAAGCTTCATGTTTTTGTCTTTCTTGTTGTAGTCCCTCATCCCCCTTCGGGACCTTCTCCCGTTAAAAGAAACGGGAGAAGGCTTATTTAGTTTGCCTTCTCCCGCCTCTTCTGGCGGGAGAAGGTGGCCGACAGGCCGGATGAGGGGACATAAATGTAAATCACCATCCCTCAAACTCCGTCTGCCCCAACACCCCACCCACACGAATAGGAGCAACGCGTTTGGCCAAGCCGGAAATATCATCTGTCTCAACAATCAAACCACTGACAGTGGCTTCGCCTTCAGCTGGCTTCATGCGTTCAATCGGCAGCTTGTGCAGAAAGCGTTGCAGCGGTTCGGCCTTGTCCATGCCAATCACCGAGTCATAATCGCCACACATGCCGGCATCGGTCTGATAAGCCGTGCCATTTTTAAGAATGTGAAAATCGGCCGTTGGCGTGTGCGTATGCGTGCCGACGACCAGACTGGCACGTCCATCACAATAATGCCCCATCGCCATTTTTTCCGATGACGCTTCGGCGTGAAAATCCAAAATAATCGCATCACAATCACGACCCAGTTTACAAGACTCGAGTGCGCGATCCACAGCTGGAAACGGATCATCCAACACGGGTTCAATCATCACGCGGCCCATGGCGTTGATCACCAAGACGCGCCGCCCTTTTTCGGTTTCAACCAATGTAGACCCCGCACCCGGGCAACCTGCGGGCCAATTAATCGGGCGGATCATCCGGTCTTCGCGCGCAATAAAAACCAAGGCTTCGCGCTGATCAAAAGAATGATTGCCGAGAGTGACAACATCAGCACCCGCTTCGCGCAATTTCAAAAATATCTCTTCGGTAATTCCAAAACCGTGGGCGGCATTTTCGCCATTCACAACCACAAGGTCGGGCCTGAGACGATCTTTCAAAATCGGCAGATGATGAACAACAGCCTCGCGACCGGATTTGCCCACCACATCGCCCAAAAACATCAACCGCACTTATGAAAACCTTTTTCAGTCAAAACATAATCCAGGATTTCGTCATGACTGTCATGGGCGACAGAGTCAACTTCCTGTGCAGCGTAAGCAACGCCGATGGCCACGATGGTTTTCTTCGCCCGTAGCTCGTCCAAGGTGCGATCATAAAACCCGCCGCCATAGCCCAAGCGATAGCCTGCACGATCAAACGCCATCATCGGCACCAGCAACACATCAGGTTCCACCAGTTCAGCATCATCCGTAGGCTGAGGAATATCCCAAGTGCCCGGCACAGTAGGTTGCCCAGGCATCCAGCGCCTAAATATCAATGGCTCGCCCAATGCGATGACAATCGGCAAACACGTCGTCCAGCCCTCGCCCGCCAGCTTTCCCAATAAAGGCCGCGTATCGATTTCACTTTTGTAAGGAAAAAACGCCGACACCACTTTGCAGGTTTGTGTGGGAAACAGTGGAAAGCGATGCGCTGCCAATAGCAAAGGCGCTTCCGCCTGCATCGCATCATGGGCAGTCTTACGGATTTTCGCCGCAGCCTTGCGCACTTCAGCTTTTTCTAACATCAATTCGCTCATGTCACCCGCGGCAGAAAATTAAGTGGCGACCCGCGAGAGCCGTGGGAACAAACGATCCCTGGTCCCTACTTGCGTAGGTGGGGGCCGTGTGCTCCGGACCAGGATCCAGAACAGGGACAGCTCCCAAGATAATCGTTTATAGGCCCTGGGAAATTGGTGTTCCACACGAAGAGCCGCAGCATCGCCGTCCCAACATATAAGGGTGATGGGTGGGAATTGAAAGCAAAACCGCCCCGCAGACTAGGGCGTGTCGTCAATTAGGGGATTCGCAAATCATTTGAAACGTGATTCATAGGGAGCCTTATTGAAGGAGGCTTTGATGGTGAAACGTTATGGTT
>JAYUQS010000251.1:0-2518 GCA_043756645.1 Hyphomicrobiales bacterium
CGATCCCAAACGCTGATTTGCAACATTCGGGATTCCGGAATTGAAACTGAAGCAACCTGGTTCAGCGACATGTTGGCCCCATAAGCATCAACAACAATAGGGTCGAGCAAGGCAGCCGATGCACGCCCCGTGCGCAATCCGCCGAAGTCATGTTTCAGCGCATCAACCGCACCAGTCATACGGCGCTTGATTTCGGTGGTATTAAACGGTGTTGGATCAGCCATAATTTGAGTTCCTTCTTAGTTCTTCGTCACGCGTGTGAAATGACCCTGTCCACTAAGGACTTTAGCGACATTCCCCGCTTCTCGGATAGAAAATACAACGACAGGCACATCATTGTCACGCGCCAGTGCAATGGCAGCCGCATCCATGATTTTGAGATTTTTAGCCAGAACGTCGTCGAATGTTATCTGGTCATAACGCTTGGCAGTTGGGTCTGTTTTGGGATCAGCAGAATAAACCCCATCCACGCTGGTACCCTTGTAAAGTGCGTCGCACCGCAATTCGGCTGCACGCAAAGCAGCACCTGTGTCAGTGGTGAAGAACGGCAAGCCAGTTCCACCGGCACAAATTACGACCCTGCCCTTTTCCATGTGGTGAATACCTTTGGACGCTGCATAGGTTTCACAAACCGAAGGCATAGCAATTGCTGACAGGACGCGCGCGTCACAACCTTTGCCTTTCAACACACCCTGCATAGCCAGTGCATTCATCACCGTTGCCATAATGCCCATGTGATCGGCTGAAACCCGGTCCATGCCCTTGGCCGCCCCTGCCATGCCACGGAAAATATTACCGCCACCAATGACAAGTGCGATTTCAGCCCCCGCCCTCTGGCATTCCAAAACCTCATCCGCCACCCGGCCAACCGTGGCAAGATCAATGCCGAAGGGTTGCGATCCCATCAATACTTCGCCAGAGATTTTTAGCAATATACGTTTGTGCTGCAGCGTCATGATTCTCATAGCCCCGAAGTTGGCATCTTATGACAGTTGCAACGCATTAATGCCAATCCCTTAACTCAAAATTGGGGCTGCTCCCTCTCCCATTTGAGGTCGCTGGAAAACAGCCGTGTAGCAGTCTTCAATCGCCAACAAAAAAGCCCGGATTGCTCCGGGCCCTGATTTTTCAAACATTGATCGATTATGTCCCGGACATTTTCGCCACTTCAGCGGCAAAGTCGTTGTCAGCTTTTTCAATACCTTCGCCCAGTTGCATGCGCACAAAGGCCTTCAACACGAGCGCTGAACCAGATTTTTTACCTGCATCTTCAACAGCTTGTGCTACCGTCTTTGAACCATCATGCACATATGGTTGTTCAAGCAGGCAGTTGTCCTTGGCGAAAGACTTGAGACCCGAGGCCACAATCTTTTCCATGACGTTTGCAGGCTTACCGGCATTCTTTTCTTCGAGAATAGCAGCCTCGCGGGCCAGAACATCCTTTGGCACTGACGCGATATCGAGCGCTACTGGATTGGTCGCTGCAACATGCATAGCGAGAAGTCGGCCAAAGCCTGCGATCTCGTCTTTATTGCCGCTACCTTCAAGCGCGACCATAACGCCAATCTTGCCCATGCCCGGTGCGATTTGGTTGTGAATGTAAGTCGCCACAACGCCGTCAGTGACTGACAAAGTTGAAGTGCGGCGCACAGTCATGTTTTCGCCAATGGTCGCGACCATTTCGGCAACGTAAGCGGCAACCTCATGTTCGGATCCCGGAAATTGCATGGTTTTCAACGTTTCGGTTGAACCGTTTGCATTCAAGGCCAGCTTGGTGATTTCTGCCACCATGGCTTGGAACTTTTCGTTGCGGGCAACAAAGTCCGTTTCAGAGTTCACTTCCACAGCAGCGCCCTTGGTGCCGATAGAAGTTACACCGACCAGACCTTCAGCGGCCACGCGGGTGGATTTCTTGGCAGCCTTGGCCAGACCCTTGGCACGCAGCCAGTCTACCGAAGCTTCCATATCACCATTATTGGCGGCAAGAGCTGCCTTGCAGTCCATCATGCCAACGCCGGTTTTTTCGCGCAAATCGCGCACCATTGCAGCCGTAATTTCAGCCATTTGAATTCTCCTAATGAAAAAAGGCCCTCATCCGGCCTTTGGCCACCTTCTCCCGCACAAAAAGCGGGAGAAGGCGATTAAATCTGCCTTCTCCCGTTTCTTTTAACGGGAGAAGGTGCCCGAAGGGCGGATGAGGGCGTTTAAATTAAACAGCCGGAATTGCTTCTGGTGGCAGTTCTTCCATCGCACCCATGTCCACGCCCGAAGACGTTGCAGACTTGGAAATGCCTTCGATGATGGCTTTACCAATCAGGTCGCAATAAAGTGCTACTGCACGGGCAGCGTCATCATTGCCTGGGATTGGAAAGGTGATGCCGGCTGGATCCGAGTTCGTATCGATGATGGCTACAACCGGGATGCCCAGACGGTTGGCTTCCTGAATAGCGATCTGTTCCTTGTTGGTGTCGATCACGAACAAAATGTCTGGAACGCCGCCCATATCCTTGATGCCGCC
>JAYUQS010000252.1:0-6572 GCA_043756645.1 Hyphomicrobiales bacterium
CAGACCGGGGTCTGGACTGATGCTGACGCGGCGCGGGTTGCTACAGTACAAAGACAGCAGATGACATAGTTCACCTGGGACACACCCTCGGCTCCCGGAAGCATTCGCTACTTCAACGAATACCCGCAGGCGCTGCACATGGTTCTGGCAGATTTGATAAGTTAGCAATTCTGACCCCTCTTTTCCAAAACCATCGAAAACCGATGAGGAACATAACAAGAACTATGTCAAGAGGGGTAGGAAATTATTTTTGGTTTTTGGTTTGGATGCTTTAAGCTGGCGGAATGAAACTTGCCCATCCGCACCATGTTGCCCCGTCTGATGCTTCTGCACTCAAATCAGTCCAGCCGGTGATTTGTTATCCGGTCGAAAGCCTCAAGCAGCCTGATCTTGCGGCTTATCAAGCAGCGCGGGCAGGGTGGCGGAAGACGCAATCGGTTCTGGTGCCACCGCGTGAAGCGCGTTGTTTTGAAGTTCCTGCCGGGCAGTTTTTCCGCATTGTCTGCGTTGAAGACCCGCAAGTTGGGGACTTGAATTTATGGAATGCTGGAGACCATGCAGAACGGTTTTTTTCGGGGAAGACGCGGGCTCTGCATGGCACGCATTTGTCAATGGGAGATAGGATGTGGTCGAACTTGCCTTATCTGCGGCCCATGGCAACGATCACAGAAGACACATTGGATTGGTATGGCTTTGATGAGTTTGGCGGCTCGGTGCACGATGTGATTGGAACGCGTTGTGACCCCTATACGCATCGGTTGTTATCAGGCGGAGATTATCATCATTGCTGCCATTCGAATTTGACACGGACTTTTGCTGAACACGTTGGTCTGAGCATGAAAGATGCCGAGCCGTTCATCCACGACGTATTGAACGTGTTCATGTGCACGGGCTTCACGCGCGACACCGGACAGTATTTTATGAAGGCAACACCTGTGAGGCCGGGTGATTTTATAGAGTTCTTTGCTGAGATTGATCTGCTGGGTGCGCTCTCAGCCTGCCCGGGAGGTGACTGCGGTGAAGTCCATTCCAGCGATGTGGCGAAATGTGCGCCGTTGTTGGTGGAGGTTTATGCGCCCATTGCGATGCCGGTCGGGTGGGTCGGGCCGCAACGGAATGGGTTTGTGCTGGGGTGAGGACAGGGACCTCATCCGTCTTGCGCTTTGCGCAATCCACCTTCTCCATCTGCGATGGAGAAGGGACGTTTTAAGTCCCCTCTCCAACAAAGTTGGAGAGGGAGGGACCCGTCGCGTAGCGATGGGAGGGTGAGGTCCCTCATACCCTTACGCCTCACTTTCCAAAATCAAATGCCGTCGATTTTGGCACCCATTTTGGCGATGGCTTGCTGATAGACTTTGGCGGCGTTCCAGCCTTGTATTGCACCATAGTTTGGCTGACCCGGTTGATAGCCTTCGCCTGCTTCCCAACCATGACCACGCAAGAAACGCGCGGTGGCCATCAAGGCTGCTTCTTTGTTGTTGAGATTGCCACCACCACCATAGAGGATCACGTTCTTGGGCATGAATTGTGTTTGGCCCAATTCCCCATGCATGGCGCCTTTGGCAGAAGCTGCGACTTTGCCGGAACCCACCAATTTCAACATGGCGTAAAGTTGTTCTTCGAAGAATTCGGTACGGCGGCAGTCATAAGTTAAGGTTGCTGTGGCGGAGAGAACATTTTGTCCGCCGGTGAAGCGACCAAACGCTGTTTCCATCCCCCAAATTGCAATAATAGGACCAGGAGGAACGCCGGTTTTCTTTTCGATGCTTGCAAATAAAGCTGCGTTTGCAGCTTTTTGGCGTTTGCCTTGTGAAATAATCGTATCAGCGCCGCGCACAGCCCAGAACTTGGCGAGGGTATATTTGAAACTCTTCTGGTTGCGATCCGCTTTGATGGTGGCATTTGCATAGGTCGTGCCCATCAGCGCCGAGATGGCTTTGGCATTCACACCATTGGATTTGGCCTCAGCGGCGAATTCTGATTTCCAATCTTCAAAGCCAGCACTGGTGTTGCCGCATTGAGCAGAGAGTGCAGGTGTTGCCAAAAGGGAAAGTGCAAGTCCGAAAAATAATCCGCGCATCATGTGCCTCCAAAAGAATTCGCCCGGAAGCGTTGTGCCACCGGGCGCGTGATTTGTCATCCTGGGAAAAGGAAAATTACTTCATCGTTGGCATCACGAATTCGGCACCGGCACGAATACCGGTTGGCCAACGTGATGTCACGGTTTTCAGCTTGGTGTAAAAGCGAATACCTTCAGGGCCATGCATGTGGTGGTCGCCGAACAGCGAGGCTTTCCAGCCGCCGAAAGAATGGAACGCCATTGGCACAGGAATTGGCACGTTGATGCCGACCATGCCGACTTGAATGCTCTGGGCGAATTCGCGGGCTGCATCACCATCTCTTGTGAAGATGGCGGTGCCGTTGCCGTATTCATGGTCGTTGACCATTTTGGCAGCTTCGTCATAGGTCTTGGCGCGCACGAAGGACAAAACAGGTCCGAAGATTTCTTCCTTGTAGATGGTCATGTCGGTGGTGACGTTGTCGAAGATGGAGCCGCCGAGGAAATAGCCACCCTCATAGCCTTGCATTTTAAAGCCGCGGCCGTCGACGAGAAGTTTCGCACCTTCTTTAACGCCAGTGTCGATGTAGCCTTTGACCTTGTCATAATGTTGCTTGGTGACGAGAGGTCCCATTTCAGCATCGGCATCGGTGCCGGGTCCGATCTTCAGTGCACGGACTTTTGGTTCGAGCTTGGCCAAAACTTTTTCTGCCGTCCCTTCACCAACAGTAACGGCAACTGAAATCGCCATGCAGCGTTCACCAGCAGAGCCAAAGCCAGCGCCCATCAACGCATCGACGGTTTGGTCAATGTCGGCATCCGGCATGATGATCATGTGGTTCTTGGCACCGCCCAAAGCTTGGCAACGCTTGCCGTTCGACGTGGCGGTTGAATAGATGTAGCGGGCGATGGGGGTTGAGCCCACAAAGCTGACGGCAGAAATGCCGGGGTGATGCAGAATGGCATCCACGGCTTCTTTGTCGCCATGTACCACTTGGAACACGCCATCAGGAACGCCAGCTTCCTTCAGCCATTCGGCGATGAGCATTGAAGCGGAAGGATCACGCTCTGATGGTTTCAGGATGAAGCAATTGCCGGCGGCGAGTGCTGTGGGGAACATCCACATTGGCACCATGGCGGGGAAGTTGAAGGGGGTAATGCCAGCGACTACGCCAAGCGGTTGGCGTGTCGACCATGAGTCAACCTTGGTGCCGACGTTTTCGGTGTATTCGCCTTTGAGAAGTGTAGGGGCGGCGGTGGCGAATTCCACCACTTCAGCGCCACGTTGAACTTCCCCCAGCGCGTCAGAGAGAACTTTGCCGTGTTCGGCGGTGATGCAGGCTGCGAGTTCCTTGGCGCGGGAGTCGATAATGCCAAGGAATTTGTTGAGAATGCGCGATCGACGCAGGGCCGTTGTGTTGGCCCAGGCGGGGAATGCGGCGCGGGCGTGTTGCACCGCCACGTCCATTTCAGCCGTGGTGGCCAAAACCAATTCGCCGGTTTGTTCACCTGTGGCTGGGTTGAAGACGGCGGATTTGCGCGTGCCTTTGCCAGCAACAGCTGAGCCGTTGATCCAGTGATGAATGGTTTTCATGGTGTTTCCTACGTTGTGATGGGCGGGGTATGCGCTTTTGTGAAATGCACAGCAAGATCAAGGATTGCGCTTTGGTTGTGCGTTTTCTATAGTCCGGCAATGGACTGGGACAATCTCCGCATCTTTTTAGCCATCGCGCGGGCGGGGCAAATCCTCGCAGCGGCTAAGGTTTTGCAGTTGAACCATGCGACGGTGGCGCGGCGGTTGGATGCGCTTGAGGAGAGTTTGGGTGCGAAATTGTTCGAACGCCGCACCACCGGCGCGGTGCTGACTGCAGCGGGTGAAAAATTACTGGTGCGGGTGGAGCGCATGGAGTCTGAGGTGTTGCAGGCTGACACCGCCTCCAATGTGGTGGATGGCGTTGTGCGGGTGGGCGCACCGGATGGCTTTGGCACGTTTCATTTGGCCCCGCATTTGGCAAGACTGGCCAATGCGCATCCGCAGCTCACGATACAATTGGTGCCGCTGCCGCGCAGCTTCTCGCTGTCACGGCGCGAGGCGGATATCATCGTGACGATTGAACGGCCGAAATTGGGGCGGGCGATCATCAAAAAATTGACCGATTATTCGCTCAGTGTTTATGCGTCGAAGACGTATTTGGACAAGACAGGATTGATCCGTGAACGGAGTGATTTGGAGGATCGGCTTTTTATAACTTATGTTGAGGACATCGCTTATTCGCGTGCGCTGGATTATACAGCAGAGTTGTCGAAGCTCATGCCCCGTCATTACGAATGTGGCTCTGTGATTGCGCAAATGGAGGCTGTGCGGGCGGGCGAAGGTGTGGGAATTTTGCATGACTATGCTGCGGCGAGTTATCCAGACTTGGTGCGCGTCTTGCCGGAAATACAGTTTGCAAGAACCTATTGGCTGATGTCGCATCCTGATACGCATGATACGCGGCGGGTGGCGGAGGTTTATCGTGGGATTGTTAGGAGTGTGGATATGAGGCGCGGGGCGTTTGTGAGGGCGTGAGTTCCCTCACCGCTGGCTCGTCTTCCACTTCGGATTGATCCACGGCTCCAGATTTGATGCGGGCAGGGGGTCACGCCCCAGAATGTGGTCTGAGGCTTTTTCGCCGATCATCAGGGTGGGGCCGTTGAGGTTGCCGTTGGTGACTTGCGGCATGATGGAGCTATCGGCGACGCGTAAGTTGTCAATGCCGATGACGCGGCATTCGGGGTCAACCACGGCAGTTGGATCGTTTGCCGCGCCCATTTTGCAGGTGCCGGTGGGATGGTAGGCGCTTTCGCAGTGTTGGCGGATGAAGTCGTCGATTTCTGCATCGGACTGCACGGCGTTACCCGGCTGAATTTCTTCGGCGCGGAAAGGTTCCAAAGCTTTTTGCGCTATAATTTCGCGAGTTAAGCGGATGCAGGCGCGGAACTCTTTCCAGTCATCGGGGTGGGACATATAGTTGAACAGAATTTTGGGGCTGGCTTTTGCCTCATTGCTCTGTACACGGACGAATCCGCGTGACTTTGTGCGCATGGGCCCGACGTGAACTTGAAAGCCATGGCCGGGAAAAGCAACTTTACCATCATAGCGCACGGCGGCGGGGATGAAGTGGTATTGAATGTCAGGGTAGTCAATGCCCGCAGCGGACCGGATAAAGCCACAACTTTCAAAATGATTGGTGGAGCCAAGGCCTGATTTCAACAGCATCCATTCCGCGCCAATCATGCCTTTTGAAATGAGGTTCAGTTTACCATTGAGTGTGATGGGTTGCTTACACTTCACTTGGAAATAGACTTCCAAATGGTCATGCAGATTTTCACCCACGCCTGCGAGATGATGCTTCACCTCAATACCAGCGTCCTTCAAAACCTGCGCCGGACCAATCCCGGAGAGTTGCAACAGTTTCGGCGAATTAATCGGCGAAGCTGCAATGATCACATCGCGGCGGGCGCGGGCTGTGAAGACTTTCTCGCCGCGCGAATATTCAACGCCCACGGCTTTGCTGCCTTCTAAAATAATTCGCCGCGCATAGGCGTGAGTGACGAGCTTGACGTTTTTACGCTTTAGTGCGGGCCGTAAAAACGCATTGGCAGCCGACCAGCGAAAGCCGTTGTGCACGGTCATTTCCATGGAGCCGAAGCCTTCCTGCTGCTGGCCGTTGTAATCTTTGGTGACGGGGTAACCAGCTTCACGGCCTGCTTCGATGAAAGCTTGATATAGTGGATTTAATTTTTCACCACGCTTCACATGCATGGGGCCGTCTACCCCACGCCAACCCTCTTCGCCGCCATGGGAGTTTTCCAAGCGCTTGAAATAGGGCAGCACATGTTTATAGGCCCAGCCCTTGGCACCCATGTCTTCCCAAGTGTCGAAATCCCTTGCGTGTCCCCGCACATAAACCATGCCGTTGATGGAGGATGATCCACCAACAACCTTGCCGCGGGGTGTTGCCAATTTGCGCCCGCCGAGATGCGGTTCGGGTTCGGTTTCAAAGCCCCAATTGTAACGCTTCATGTTCATGGGGATAGACAGTGCCGAAGGCATTTGGATGAGCGGCCCCAAATCAGTGCCGCCATATTCCAATATCAAAACGGAACGGCCCGCTTCCGACAGCCGATGTGCCATCACCGAGCCTGCGGAGCCGGAGCCTATAATTATATGATCAAAGTCTTCCGTCATGATTGCGTCGCTTAAAGCATAGCATGTGTCGCGCTTCCGCAGCGACAACGTCATACCATGATCTGCTAGCGGCATGGTCTTGTGGACACATAATAGCTGGTTTTGACAAGACCTGTAGAAACCTGATTAAATGGCGAAAAATATGCAGGGTCGAATGAATAGTCTTTTGGGCGTTGATGAAGATCACCCCGCTTTAGTTATAAATGAAAACGGCGCTTCTCCGATTGTGTTGATCTGCGAACACGCTTCCAATCGTCTGCCAAAGTCTTTGGGTACCTTGGG
>JAYUQS010000253.1:0-6511 GCA_043756645.1 Hyphomicrobiales bacterium
TGGCCTTCGAGCATATAGAGCAATTCCAAACCCTCGTGCTGGAAAGCCGGGAAGGTGTCGCTCTCTTTGGTCAGTGTGATGATGTAGGGTTCGACCACAACACCAGATGAATTCGAACCGATATGGCCGAGAAGATTATACTGGTGACCAGCGCGGGTGCCGCGCCGCTCAATCTCAATATGATCACCGGCTTTCACATGCACGGCCTCGCGGCGCTCTTCATAGCTTTTGAAAAAGGCTGTGACAGGAACTGAGAAAGCATGGCTGAGAACTTGTAGGGTTGTGAGTGAGGGCGAGGTGTTGCCGTTTTCAATTTTGGACAACATGCCAATCGAAAGCCCGGTAACGTTCGAAACATCGGCAACTGTCATGCCCTGCTGACGGCGAAAGTTACGGACCTCGCGGCCAATGGCAGCTTCAAGATTGCGTTCAGATATTTCTTTGACACGGTGAGGGTCTTGATCAAACGCAGGCTTACCGCGCGGAATGTCTTCGAGCTTTTTTGCCTTGTCCATGTGTCTCACCGGTGAAAAGGAACTCAATTTCACTACAGGGAAACACGAGAACCCGCAATGGGGTGCAACTTAGACAAACGAATGCGCTGTCACTTCGACGGCGTGTAACAAGCTATGGGCCATGGAACGGGGACCGTAGAGTGTGACCTCATTGGTGCTGCGCTTGATCAGGTAGCACCCCATATGTTCGATCACCGTGCGGGTTGCAAAACCGATATCCGCTTTTGGCAAATCGACATTGCACAAACGTTCAAAGAGTGGATACACGTTGGAGGCGGAAACATCAAACCGTACCCATGCATCGGTTTGCTCGGTGATTGAGGCGGCATCCCCGAAGATATTTTTGAGATACGCTGCAATATCATCATGCATGGCGTAAGCTGCTTCAACCATCCATTGCTGTTCTGATAACCAGAATGATCCGTATACAGATGACGTAATTGATTGAGAGGGTTCGGGCAAAGCCAACTTGGCGGCTTTTGCAGCTTTGGTCACATCCTTATCCCGGCCACGGCGTGTCGCCAGGGACGCAAGGGCCACATCAAAACGCTCGACGATAAGGTAGCCACCGATCTCAATTGTGTTTGGCGTGTCGTTGCCCAAGGCGGTCAACGGTATGAGCATAGCTTTAGCCACGGAGCCGTACTCCTTCTGCATCAAAGAAATGCGGGCTGACGATTTCGATTTCCACATCAGTCTTGTTCAAGAAGTTTACAGCGCGCATACGCTTGCCAATTTTCTGGTCGCCCGCCTTCAGATATCCCAAAGCGATGTGTGAACCGATGTGTGGAGAATAAACCATAGACGTGAGCCAGCCCCCGTCATTCGCAGCAACAGGTGCCGCACCAATTTCGAGAAAATGACTGCCGGCATTCAAAGCTTGCGTTGCATCAACCGGTTTCACGCCCACAAGGCGATAGCCGTTTGGATCATTCAACCCCTCACGCTGCGAAAGCGCCATGCCAATCGAGTCTTTTTTCTTCGACACCATTCTGCCAAGCCCCATGTTCAAGGCGGTGGACTGGCCGTTCAGCTCATTGCCTGCCACATGGCCTTTTTCAATGCGCATAACACCCAAAGTTTCCGTGCCGTACACAACGGCATCAAACTCTTTTCCAACGTCAACCAACTTGCGGATCAACGCATCGCCATAGCGCGTTGGCACCGCAATCTCATAAGCCAACTCGCCTGAGAAGCTGATGCGGAACAGCCGCGCGCGCAAGCCCCCGCACACCGTAATATTTCCAGCCCCCATGTAGGGGAATGCCAAGTCGGAAATGTCTTGTTCAACAATTTTCTCCAGTAGCTTGCGGGCATTTGGCCCCGCCACTGAATATTGCGCCCAAGCCTCAGTTGTTGAAATCAGCTGCACGTCCATGTCGGGATACAAACACTGCCTCACAAATTCGAGATGGCGGAACACCGTCACGGCATTGGCTGTCGTGGTGGTCATCACATATTCATGTTCGCCTAAGCGCGCGGTGGTGCCATCGTCAAACACAATGCCATCTTCGCGCAGCATTAAACCGTAACGACACTTGCCGATGGCGAGGGTGGAAAACGTGTTGGCGTAAACCTTGTCGAGGAAAGCACCTGCATCAGTGCCTTGAATATCGATTTTACCAAGCGTTGTGACATCGCAAATACCGACGGATTTGCGTGTGGCCAAAACTTCACGATCCACCGACTGCCTCCAATGGGTTTCGCCACTACGCGGCAACCACTGTGAACGCAACCACATGCCGACTTCGACGAATATAGCGCCCTGCTCCGTCGCCCATTTATGCGATGGCGTGTGGCGGAAGGGTTTGAATTCCTTGCCGCGCGAACGCCCGGCCAGTGTACCCATCGCAACAGGTGTGTAAGGCGGGCGATAAACCGTGGTGCCGGTTTCAGGTATCGAACGCCCGGTTAACTCTGCCATCACTGCGAGACCCAACACGTTGCCGGTCTTGCCTTGGTCGGTGGCCATGCCCAATGTGGTGTAACGTTTGAGATGCTCAACCGAAATGAAGTTTTCTTGATGCGCCAGTTTCACATCTTTCACAGTCACGTCATTTTGTTGATCAATCCACGCACGACCCTTTTCGGACTGAACATACCACAGCGGCTTGATGGAGATTGGTGCATCTTCAGCTTGCGGCAAGACTTTTGCTTTGGCTTTGATGCCAAGTTTTCCCAAAACCTCTAACCCTCGCATTTGTCCGGTTGAGAGTGCGGCGTGGGTAGAGAATGCGCCGCTGGCAGCACCGACCGCAGTAAGGTTTAATGGACCGCCTGCGTCTGGAACAAAGGCTGCAATGGCTTCACGCCAATGGGGCTTTGAACGATGGTGCGATGAAATATTAAGGTTCGGATTCCATCCCCCTGATACGGCGAGCGCCGTGGCGGCAATTGTTTCAATTTTGCCACTGCTGTTGCGAACGGTGATGGATTTCAGGCCATGTCGGCCTGTGGTATTGATGACTGCGGCACCTACTCGTGCGTCAATCACAGCGACGACTTCAACACCTTTGGCTTTTAGATCCTGCGCTGTGCGAAGCCCGTCAGAATTATTGGTGAAAACCGCCACCTTGTCGCCTACCGCTACACCCCATCGATTGGCATAAGCGCGTAAACTGCCTGCCAACATGATGCCGGGGCGGTCATTGTTTTCGAATGCGATGGGGCGCTCGGTGGCACCGGCCGCAAGAATGGCGTGCTTGGAATAGATACGCCAAAGGGTTTGACGTGGCTTGCCCGGCAATGGTTGCGCGAGGTGATCGCTCACGCGTTCAACAGCACTGTAAATGCCATGATCAAACGCACCGACAACAGTTGTGCGCAACATCAGCCGCACGTTTGGCAAGCTCGAAAGTTCTGCAATTGTCGCGGCTGCCCAATCCGCACCAGCAGTTCCGCCGACTTCAAATGTCTCAGCATTCAAGCGCCCGCCAAAACGGAAATCTTCATCGGCAAGTATAACCCGCGCGCCGGCACGACCAGCCGTCAGCGCCGCCATCAATCCCGAGGGGCCAGCGCCAATGATCAGCACATCACAATGCAGAAAACCTTTGTCGTAAGTGTCAGGATCTTCGAGGACTGACATTGAACCCAAACCGGCGGCGCGGCGGATGATGGGTTCATAAATCTTTTCCCAAAATCCCGCAGGCCACATGAAGGTTTTGTAGTAGAAACCTGCCGCAAAGAAATTCGACAAGCGATCGTTCACTGCCATCACATCAAAAGCCAATGACGGCCAACGGTTTTGGCTTTTTGCTTCCAAGCCATCAAACAATTCAGCTACGGTGGCGCGCGTGTTTGGTTCCTGCCGAGCACCACTGCGCAATTCGACCAGCGCATTGGGTTCTTCCGAGCCAGCAGATAATGGCCCGCGCGGACGATGATATTTGAAACTGCGGCCCATCAGTTGCACACCATTGGCCAGTAACGCTGAAGCCAATGTATCGCCTTGATGCCCAGCAAAGGGCTTGCCATCAAACGTAAAATTCAGCGTTTTGTTACGATCTATTTGACCACCTGCGATACGATTTTTCTGGTTCATTTGGAGCGCCCTAACGTACGCGCCACATCTCTCGCCATTTCAACTTTGGTAATGGCGTGGGTCACAGTGTTGCGTGTCACCACCAACCAACTGCGGTCGCCCTGTTCATGATACCAAAGTTCGCGGTGCTCACCTGCGGGGTTGTCGCGCTGATAAAGATAATCATGGAATTGATGAATGGCATCAGGTGACAATCCATCAGGCCGCGCCATCAAACTCTCAGCACCGAGATAGATGAACTCTTGCGTGTCACGGGGCCCTAAAACGGGGTGGTTAATAATCATGCTGTTCTCAATGCAAATTCGGTTGGGCACCTTGGCCTTTTTCGTCAATCATCAATCCCTTGAGGAAGCGATCAAAACGATAGGCCGTGGCGGTTTTATGGGGTTCGTCCTTGGCGAGCAGATGGGCAAAGCACCACCCACTTGCCGGCGTGGCTTTAAAGCCGCCGTAACACCAGCCTCCGTTGAAATAGAGCCCGTCAATGTTCGTCTTGTCGATGATGGGCGAGCCGTCCATCGACATATCCATAATGCCGCCCCAGGTGCGCAGCAAACGTGCGCGGCCAATCATTGGCATCAAGGCCATACCGCCTTCAGCCACATCTTCAATCACCGGCAGGTTGCCACGTTGGGCGTATGAATTGTAACCATCAATATCGCCGCCAAACACAAGCCCGCCTTTGTCGGATTGACTGACATAAAAGTGCCCTGCCCCAAAGGTCATCACGCCATCGATCAATGGCTTCAAGCCTTCCGATACGAAGGCTTGCAACACATGACTTTCAATCGGCAAGCGCATACCAGCATAGGCCATGACTTTGGATGAAGACCCCGCAACAGCCACACCTACTTTTTTCGCACCTATGAACCCGCGTGTTGTTTCAACGCCGAGGATGCGGCCGTTCTCAACTTTCAACCCGGTCACTTCGCAATTCTGAATGAGGTCAACGCCACGTGTATCAGCACCCCGCGCATAGCCCCAGGCCACCGCGTCATGGCGGACTGTGCCACCACGTTTTTGCGTGAGCGCACCTTTGATCGGGAAGCGTGCATTGTCGAAATTCAGGAAGGGATACATCGCTTTCACTTGCTCGCGTGAAAGCAGCTCAGCATCCGCGCCATGCAAAATCATGCCATTGCCGCGCCGGGTAAAAGCATCGCGCTGTGCATCGGTGTGAATCAAATTCATAATACCGCGCTGGCTGACCATGGCGTTGTAATTGAAGTCTTGCTCCAAACCTTCCCAGAGTTTGAGCGAAAATTCATAAAACGGCTCATTTCCATCTAACAAATAATTCGAGCGGATGATGGTGGTGTTGCGCCCCACATTGCCACCGCCCAAATAACCCTTTTCCAAAACCGCGATACGCGCCTGGCCGAATTCCTTGGCGAGGTAATAAGCCGTGGCCAAACCATGCCCACCGCCGCCGACGATGATGTAGTCATAGGCGGATTCAGGAACAGGATCCCGCCACATCGGCTTCCAGCCTTTGTGGCCAGTCAATGCTTCGACAATTACCCTCACACCAGAATATCGCAACTGTCTCTATCCTTTTGCTTCTGGTTTCCACTCTGCAAGAATGGACAAAACAAAATGCTTCCGTTTTCGCCACGCTATCACCAAAATCCGACAATAATTACCGGTCATTCCCACTCGATCGTGCCCGGCGGCTTTGATGTTATGTCGTAGACCACGCGGTTGATGCCTTTGACTTCGTTGATGATGCGTGTTGCTGTGCGGCCTAGAAAGTTCATGTCGTAGGGATAGAAATCCGCCGTCATGCCATCAACGCTTGTCACTGCACGCAAAGCCAACACGCGATCATAGGTACGGCCATCGCCCATCACGCCTACGGTTTGCACAGGCAGCAATATTGAAAACGCTTGCCAGATTTTATCGTACAGCCCAGCCTTGCGAATTTCATCGATGTAGATCGCATCAGCCTTTTGCAAAATCGCCAGTTTTTCGCGCGTTACGCCACCGGGTAAACGGATCGCCAAACCAGGCCCTGGGAACGGATGCCGGCCTACAAATTTCTCTGGCAATCCAAGCTCTTGTCCTAACTTTCTCACTTCATCCTTGAACAGTTCACGCAAAGGTTCCACGAGCTGCATCTTCATCCGGTCAGGAAGTCCGCCCACATTGTGGTGCGACTTGATTGTGACGGATGGACCGCCCGTGAATGAAACACTTTCAATCACGTCGGGGTACAAGGTGCCCTGCGCCAGAAAATCCGCACCTCCCAATTTTTTCGCTTCTGCTTCGAACACTTCAATAAAAAGTCGGCCAATGGTCTTGCGTTTTGTTTCGGGGTCGCTCTCGCCTTCGAGCGCGTTAATGAACAAGTCAGCAGCTTCAACATGCACCAGAGGCAAGTTGTAGTGTTCACGGAACATCGACACCACTTCCTTGGCTTCATCCAAACGCATCAATCCATGATCGACAAAAA
>JAYUQS010000254.1:0-18949 GCA_043756645.1 Hyphomicrobiales bacterium
CTTTATACACATGAAAAAATTCAAGACACTTTTACTCGCAGCTGCGGCTTTCGCTGCTGTCAGCTCAACCGCCAAGGCTGACTTGACGTTTGCAACGGATGCTGCACCTTATCCGCCCTTCACATCGCTGAATGCGGCAGGTGAATGGGAAGGTTGGGAGTATGAATTGCTGATGGCACTTTGTGCTGAAATGAAAGAAAAGTGCACGCTCATTCCAATCGCATGGGATGGCATTATTCCAGCGCTTCTCGAAAAGAAGATGGACGGTATTTTCGGATCAATGTCGATCAGCGATGAGCGCAAGAAGCAAATCGATTTTTCTGATATGTATTACAATTCCGCTTCCGTCATCATCGGACCAAAGGGCGGCGACAAGAACATTGCACCAGAAGCTTTCAAGGGCAAAACCATTGGTGTGCAAGCTGCAACAACCCATGCGAATTATTCTGAAAAATACTTCGTGCCAGCAGGTGCAACGATTAAGGCTTACAAAGGCCAAGATGAAGCCAATGCCGACCTTGCCGCTGGTCGTGTTGACGTCATTCAAGCTGATGGCGTGACATTGGATGCCTTTTTGAAAGCTGCAGAAGGCGCATGCTGCGAAGTTTACGGCGCTGTGCCGATTGATATTCCGGTGCTTGGACCAGGCGTGGGTGTGGGTCTCCGCAAGGAAGACACAGCATTGAAAGACAAGATCAACGCTGCAATCAAGGCTTTGTCTGCCAATGGAACGTTCGATACTTTGACTGCAAAGTACAGTTTGCAGAACGGTCTGACACTGCCGCCAAAACCATAATCATGATCAGGCGGTCACCTCATAGGGTGGCCGCCACTTTGTTTAAGTCCTTGTGTAGAGCCTGAAAGGGTTCATACAAGTTTGGTAAACAAAGGAAACGAAAGACATGAAAACGTTTAAAACATTGTTGCTCGCCGCCGCCGCTTTGGTTGCTGTTAGCTCTTTCGCCAAGGCCGACCTTGTGTTTGGTACTGACGCAGCTCCTTATCCACCTTTCACGTCGCAAAATGCGGCGGGCGAATGGGAAGGTTGGGAATATGAAGCGATGCTGGGTGTGTGTGCAGAAATGAATGAAAAATGCACGATGGTCCCGATCTCTTGGGATGGCATTATACCGGCGCTGCTCGAAAAGAAATTTGATGGCATTTTTGGTTCGATGGCAATGAATGATAAGCGCAAATTGCAAATCAATTTCTCAAACATGTATTATGATTCAACAACCGTTGTTATCGGTCCAAAAGGTGGCGAGAAGAATTTTACGCCAGAAACCTACAAGGGGAAGACCATTGGCATTCAAGCCGGTTCCTCCAACGCCAACTATGTCGAAAAATACTATGTGCCGGCAGGTGCCGTCGTGAAAGCCTACAAAGGCCAAGATGAGGTGAATGCTGATCTGTTGGCTGGCCGCATTGATTTTACTGTTGCAGATGCGGTTGCCCTAAAGCCGTTTTTGGAATCCACTGATGGCGCGTGCTGTGAAGTGCTTGGCGCAGTGCCGATGGACGTTGCTATTTTGGGCAATGGTGTAGGCGTGGGCTTGCGTAAGGAAGACACAGCACTGCTCGAAAAGATCAATGCCGCAATCAAGGCTTTTGCGAATAAAGGTGGTTTTGAAGACTTGAGCAAAAAGTATAAACTTGATGGCCTGATGCTGACGGCGCCAAAGAGCTGATATAAACAAGGCGGTCATCTGAAAGGATGGCCGCTTTCATTTTGGGTAATGGGATGATTCCAGAAGTCTTAACATTCGGTCGCAGCGGTTTTGCCGATGAGCTTTTGCGTGGCACTGTGGTGACGGTTTATATCGCAGTGCTGGCCTTTATGCTTGGGCTTTTCCTCGGCCTGTTGGGTGCCATGGCCAAGCTTTACGGTGGCCCAGTGGCGCGGCTCGTCGCCGGTTTCTATACCACTGTTATTCGATCTATTCCGGAACTTGTGTTAATCCTGTTCCTGTTCTTCGCAGGCACACGTGGCATCAGCACCTTGGGTGAACTGGTGGGCTATGGTCCCGTGAATGTGAATGGCACTGTGGCTGCAATACTCGTTTTAGGGTTTGTGCAAGGTGCCTATTCGACGGAAGTGCTGCGTGGCGCGATCCAAGCCATTCCAACAGGCCAACTTGAAGCGGCAAAAGCCTTTGGCATGTCGCCGCTCCAGACGTTCAACCGGATTATTTTTCCGGCCATGTTGCCCAATGCTATTCCCGGCCTCGCCAATCTTTGGCTGTCCGTCATAAAAGACACCGCCTTGATTATGATCACGGGCGCAAGTGCAGAATTGGCCGGCACCACGAAAATTGCAGCGGGAACAACCAAGCGATATTTCATGTTCTATTTTGTGGCGCTGGCGATCTACTATTTGCTCACGCGCATTTCCAATCTCTTCATTTATCGCCTCGAAGCTTATGTGCGTCGCGGCCAACCAAAATTGGCCTGAGGTCAACATGGATTGGACATGGCTTCCCAAATATTTGCCGATGTTGCCTTACGCAATATTCGTCACGCTGCAACTCGTCGCTTTCACAATGATTTTCGGTGTGTTGCTGGCAATCCCATTGGGCCTCGCACAAGTTACAGGCCCGAAATGGCTGGGAATTGCAGCGCGGGAATATTGCACATTCATGCGGGGCACGCCGCTGCTCATACAGCTATATTTATTCTATTATGGAATTGGCAGCGTGTTAGGCGGCTATCCTGAACTGCGACAGGGATGGTATTGGTTCATTCTGAAAGAGGGCTATTACTATGCAGTTGTGGCCTTTGTTTTGAACGAAGCAGGATATGCCGGAGAAATCATGCGGGGTGCATTCCTTTCCGTTCCCAAAGGTGAACTCGAAGCTGCAAGGGCATGTGGCATGTCGCCATTCCAGGTTTTGCGTCTTGTGTGGTTGCCGCGTGCCATCCGCAACGCTTTGCCTACACTTGCTGGCGAAACCATTCTCACACTTAAATCCACACCGCTTGCCGCGTTGGTGACCGTGACAGATATCTTCAGCGTCGCCGATCGGGTGCGCCAAGAAACCTATATCATCTATCCGCCGCTGATCATGGTGATGGTGGTCTATATGGTGTTGACCTTCATCATCACCCGTATTTTTGGTCATATTGAACGGCAGATTCCGGTGCGGCGCTGATGGATGAGATTGCGCAGCATATCGCAGGCATTCAGGATTATTTGATCGCCATCCGGCATGATCTTCACGAAAATCCGGAGCTTTGTTTTCAGGAACACCGGACCAGTGCCATTGTCGCGCATGAACTGAACCGATTGGGTTTTGCGGTTACAACAGGTCTGGCAGGCACCGGTGTTGTCGGCACTTTGAAAGCAGGGCAGGGCAATCGCGCCATTGGTGTTCGGGCAGATATGGATGCATTGCCAATTGCTGAGACCACCGGCCTGCCTTATGCCTCTCGCAGCGCGGGCCAAATGCACGCCTGCGGCCACGATGGCCACACCACCATGTTGCTGGGCTTGGCGCGCTATCTCGCTGAGACCAAAGCCATCAACGGCACCGTCCATTTGATTTTCCAACCGGCAGAGGAAGACATCAGCGGAGCCCGCCGTATGATTGATGAAGGGTTGTTCAAGCAATTCCCATGCGATCAGATCTTCGCTCTCCACAATATGCCGGGAACGCCTCTTGGGCAGGTGCTTGTGCGGCCTGGGCCGATCACAGCAGCGGTCGATATCCTTGACATCACCATCACGGGCGTGGCCGGACACGGTGCGCTGCCACATCTTGCGGCCGATCCGATTGTTGCCGCATCTGCCACTGTCATGGCGCTGCAAACCGCGATTTCCCGCAACAATGATGTGCTGGATCCGGCGGTTCTGACGGTCGGCTCGATTCATGGCGGGCAACTGGCGACTGCAATCCCGGAAACAGTTGTCATGAAATGCGGTTTACGAACAACTTCAATGGCCTCTCGGGAGATGCTGCTCAAACGCTTGAACGAAATCATTCACGGGCAAGCCGCGTCATTCGGCTGCAAAGCCAGCATCGATTATGGTGATTGCATCGTTTACCCTGTCGGAATTAACGACGTTGCAGCTGCGGATTTGGTGCGCGACGTGGCACTTTCAATCGGTCAAAAACCAGAGCACATCGACCTCAAAGGCCCGATCATGTTCTCCGAGGACTTTGCCTTTATGCTTCAAGAAGTTCCAGGCTGCTACTTCGGCATCGGCAACGGCCCCAGCAAAAGCCTGCATGATTCCGGTTACGATTTTAATGATGGCTTGCTGCAAAAAGGCACTGAGTTCTTGTCGCGGATTGTGACGAAGGCATTATTGGCCTGAAAAACTGGCTTTCCCCATTTTCAGCGTTTTAACAGCGTAATAACTGGCATTTTCCTGTCGGCAAAGAGCCAGCCCTATCTGGTTTTGAAGCTAGTCAGCAATCGACACCAACAAAGTCATTGGATGTTTAGCGTCCGCAGAAAAGCCATGTCGCTCATAAAATTGCTTCGCATCATTGGAGATGGCGTGAACCATTATGCCGCGAATACCCATGATTGAGGCGGCTTGGCGAATACGCAAGACTGCATCTTGTAACAGGGCAACACCCAAGCCCTTGCTTTGTTCGGAGTGATCGACAGCAAGTCGCCCGATAACTGCCATAGGAATCGGGTCAGGCATGTTGCGTCGTAATTTTCCGGGCGCATCTGAAATCGAAAGCGTTCCTGCTGAGATGGCATAATAGCCGATCACCACGCCCAACGCATTGGCCACGACATAAGTTCGCGAAGCCCCGGTTAATTGATTTGTCCGGGCGCGACGCTTTAACCAGTCGTCCAGAACAATAACGCCTGAGTCAAAATCACCAACTTCATGTTCAGATTGCAGGACAACGGGAGCCCGCAAGTTCAGGACGTCCAAGGTTTGGGCGCACCCATCAAGCGGCTGTAACCTTCACTTGAAGGTGGCTTGTCAAGCAACTCAACAAAATGTGCATAGGTTTTAGCATCAACGCGTAATGTAGTCTGGTCAAGCAAGGTTTCTTCCGCTGCACGTCGTGAGGCATCAATCATAAAATCTGATCGGGTTTTGCCTTTGGATTTTGCCGCACGGTCGATCAATCCCCTCACATCTTCCCGAACGCGCAAATTGACTGCGCGAGTAATGGCTTTGGATGTCGCCGGCATGTTACAATTTCCTTTTACCAGTGCCCGACACCATAGATACACACTGTGTATCTCGATTTCAATCGGTAAAAGGGCCACAGATTTATCATTGACGATGGACACCCGACCCAGACACACTGTCGTCGGCCCCTTGCGGGGGCACGGATCCAATCCTTTTTTCGTGGCTATCAGACAAAGAACAGAGGGTACGTCGCTTGCAGTCAGGTTGGCCATTTGCCACTTGATTTTTTGCGGTGGTCGTTTTTCGCTTAAGTCCTTGAAAAGATTGGTGAGCCCAGCGGGATTCGAACCCACGACCCTCTGATTAAAAGTCAGATGCTCTACCGCTGAGCTATGGGCCCACTTCGAACGCTTGTCCCGCTCGATGGAAGCCGCGTCTTAGTCGTGCTGTACACAGCGGTCAAGGCTTTGTTGCATAGCAAAATTGCCGCAATTAATGGTCTAATCACGGCTTTTCGACTATGGGAGTCGTGTGAATTGTAGAATGATCGGGGTTTGACTGGGAATTATGACTGATTTAGCAGTTATTGTGTTGGCGGCGGGCATGGGCACGCGCATGAAATCCACTTTGCCCAAGGTGTTGCACAAAGCCGCAGGTCGTTCTTTGTTGGGGCATGTGTTGCATGCGGCGAAGGCACTGAACGCAACAAAAGTGGTTGTGGTGCATGGACCGGGACATGACGGTGTCAAAAAAGCATCATCTCAAATAATTGCCGATTGTTTGTTCGCCGAACAAACCGAACGTAAAGGCACCGGCCATGCCGTGCTGACAGCTGATGATGCGCTGCGCGGCTTCAAGGGCAGGGTGCTTGTGCTTTATGGTGATGTGCCATTGGTGCAGCCTGCTGCTTTGCAATCGCTTTTGGAAAAACTTGATGCAAAGCACCCGATGGCGGTGTTGGGCTTTGAGGCGACCAATCCTTTTGGCTATGGCCGTTTGATTTGGAAAGGTGGAGTTGTATCCGCAATCCGGGAGCAGAAAGACGCTTCGGAAACTGAACTTCAAATCACACTGTGTAATTCCGGGATCATCGGGATTTCTACTGATGATTTGTGGCCGATGCTGAGGAAGCTTTCTCCGGCCAATGCGCAGGGTGAGCTTTACTTGACCGATGTGGTTGAGCTGATGGCCACTGCCGGGAAAGCCTGTGCGCTGTCGACATGCGATGAAGCAGATGTAGCAGGCGTGAATGATCGCGTTCAACTTGCCGCCATCGAAGCTGAATTCCAACGGCGCTTGCGTCACAAAGCGATGCTGGAAGGGGCGACTTTGCTTCAGCCGGAGAGTGTGTATTTTTCTGCCGATACGAAAATTGGCAAAGATGTCGTGATCGAGCCGAATGTGTTTTTTGGGCCGGGTGTTACTGTTGGCGATAATGTGGAAATTTTGGCGTCATCTCATATTGAAGGTGCGACGATTGCTGACAGCGCACGCATAGGCCCGTTTGCGCGTTTACGACCAGGCGCTGAGATTGGGGTCAACGCCCATGTTGGCAATTATGTTGAAATTAAAAAGGCCGTGCTTGGCAAAGGTGCGAAGGTTAACCACCTCACTTACATTGGTGATGCGATCATCGGTGCCGGATCAAACATTGGCGCTGGCACGATCACCTGCAATTATGATGGTTACGAGAAACACTTGACTGATATTGGTGAGAACGTGTTTGTGGGTTCGAATACAGCGCTTGTGGCACCGGTCAAAATTGGGTCTGGCGCAAATATTGCAGCTGGTAGCGTGATTACGAGTGATGTGCCGAAAGATGCTTTAGCGATGACACGTTCGCCTGCCACTTTGAAAGAGGGTTGGGCCAAGCGTTATCGCGCCATGAAAGCGGCGAAAAAAGCTAGAAAGTCATGAGTTTGGTTGATTGAGCTCAAGGAGCAGATGAAATGTGTGGGATTGTTGGGATTTTAGGTAAAGAGCCGGTTGCACTGAATATTGTTGAGGCACTGCGACGCTTGGAGTATCGCGGTTATGACTCGGCCGGTGTGGCCACATTGGAAGGTGGCAAGATTGAACGCCGCCGGGCGCCCGGCAAACTCAAAAATCTTTCAGATAAATTGGCGGGCCAACCCATGCTGGGCGTCTCCGGTATCGGCCACACGCGCTGGGCCACTCATGGCATTGCAAATGAAGACAATGCGCATCCACACGCCGCTGGTGATGTCGTAATTGTTCACAACGGCATTATCGAAAATTTCCGCGAGTTGAAGGAAGAACTTGCCGCTCAAAATGTGAAATTCCTGACCCAAACTGATACAGAAGTTGTAGCGCATATGCTGGCCGTGGAGCGCGCCAAAGGCACAAGTCCAATTGAATCAGTGAAAGCGGTGCTGCCACGTTTACGCGGTGCTTTTGCATTTGCAATTTTGTTCAAGGACGAGCCCGACTTGTTAATTGGTGCGCGCCAAGGTAGCCCGCTGGCTATTGGTCATGGCGAAGGTGAAAATTTCTTAGGCTCAGATGCAATTGCGCTTTCTCCCTTCACTAACAAAGTGACTTATTTGGAAGATGGCGATTGGGCTGTGCTGACCCGCACTTCCATCAAAATTTATGACGCTGCCAACAAGCCCGTAAAACGTGCGATGAATTTTAGCCAAGCTTCGTCCATGCTGGTCGATAAGGGGAATCACCGACATTACATGGCCAAGGAAATTGCGGAACAGCCGGAAGTGGTTGGACATACGCTGGCGGAATATATTGATTTTGCAACCGGCACTGTTCGTGTTCCTGAGAAAATGCCGTTTGATTTCAAAAATTTGGATCGCATTAATATCGTCGCCTGCGGCACTGCATCTTATGCTGGTCTTACATCGAAATATTGGTTTGAGCGTATCGCGCGGCTGCCATGCGAAGTCGATATTGCGTCTGAGTTCCGTTACCGTGAAGCACCACTGTCGAAGAATGGTTTGACAATTGTGGTTTCGCAATCGGGCGAAACCGCCGACACGCTTGCTGCGCTACGTTATTCGAAGTCACAGGGCCAACACACGCTGGCTGTCGTCAACGTTCCTGAGTCGACGATTGCCCGCGAGTCGGAATTGGTTGTGCGCACTTATGCAGGACCAGAAATCGGCGTGGCCTCGACGAAGGCGTTTACGTGCCAGCTTTCGGCGCTTGCAGCTTTGGCTTTGGTTGCCGCAAAACAACGCGGCGAATTGACACCCACCAAAGAACAAGAACTGGTGAAGGCCTTGCAAGAAGCGCCGCGCCACATGGCTGAAGTGTTGAAACATGAAAAGCACATTGCCGAAGTAGCGAAAGAAGTAGCGGGAGCGCGGGACGTGTTGTTCTTGGGTCGCGGCATCATGTATCCAATTGCCATGGAAGGTGCGTTGAAACTCAAGGAAATCAGTTACATACACGCTGAAGGTTATGCAGCAGGTGAACTGAAGCACGGCCCCATTGCACTGATTGATGAAAATGTACCGGTGTTGGTTCTGGCTCCGCGTGATGATCTCTATGAAAAATCAATTTCAAATATGGAAGAAGTTGCGGCGCGTGGTGGCAAGATCATTCTGATTACGGATGAAGAAGGCGCCAAACAAAATGCCGCCCGCACGTTCCGGACGATTGCAATGCCGAAGGTGCACCCATTCATCGATCCGCTGGTTTATGCGTTGCCGGTTCAGTTGCTGGCTTATCATGCCGCTTTAGTAATTGGCACCGATGTGGATCAGCCGCGGAATTTGGCGAAGAGTGTGACGGTGGAGTGATTTGCCGTAGCCGAATTTCGATGTATGAATATGCGGGCGGAAGTTGGTGGCCCAGTTTCCGCCCGATATTTTGACAAATTTTAGTTGTTGATATTATTCAGCATACGACAAGTTTCGCGGGTTTGCCTATTGGTGCCATAATCAAAAATCCGATTGCGGTCATTCGGTCCATCCATGCGTTGTGCCTGACGGCGCGGTAGATATCGGGCACGCTGAACATTCGCGTCGGCACCGGCTTGAACTTGGTTGCGATTAAAGAATGTCACCAGACATACCCCGTCTTGACCTGCAGCATTACCAGAACGGCGGGGACGATTACCATAATACCAGCCATTCCCGAGATCGAAGTATAGCGAGAATCCTGAGCGGCCCTGATCTCGATATCTTGAAGGGAGATGGTGACAGCGGTCGTATCGGTTCCGGACATTGCCTTGCGCGTCAATCCGTTGGTAATAACACCTTTCTCCTACTGGATGTGCAGAAGCCACCGAGACCAGAAGTGGCGACGATAAAATAGCGACACTCAAAGCAGCCAAAGCCACGTTTAATAATTTCATATTGGATTTCCCTTTTCAGGCGAGAGTTTACATGCCCTAAATGCTGTCACGCAGGAAAAGTTCCCAAGATGACGTCAGATTAATGTTCTATAAGAGCAGCGGATGGCGCTGCCAACGCAGATCTACGGCTTGATTAATGCGTCTTCCCACCCAAAACCAAATATCGACCCTTCTTCGGATCGAAGCCCTTGAAGTATTCATTCACCTGCGGGTGGCGGATGGGGGAAGCTGGGTCGTCGACCAGTAAGTTCTGCTCTGACACATAGGCCGTGTATTCGGTTTCCGCATTCTCTGCGAGAAGATGATAGAATGGTTGATCCTTGGCGGGGCGCGCTTCGGCGGGGATGGAGTTGTACCATTCCTCGGTGTTGTTGAATTCCGGGTCGACGTCAAATATAACGCCGCGGAACTCAAACAAGCGGTGTTTGACGATTTGGCCGATTCCGAATTTAGCAGTGCGCAAGGTGTTCATAACACCTGATTGCCAATCTGCGCGCCGGAAGGCAAGGGGGTGTTATGATTGAAATTCTGAACATTGCCTTGCCCTTTTTTGGCATCATCCTTCTGGGCGTGATTGCGGGACGGATTTGGCACAAGGGCGAGGAGGGGCTGGCCTGGCTGAATATCTATGTTCTTTATTTTGCTTTGCCGCCTTTGATTTTCATGGTGGTGGCGCAAACACCTTTGGATAAGTTGGCCAACCCGGCTTACGTGCTTGCAACCGCCGGAGCGACGTCAATCAGCTTCTTAACAATGTTTTTTGTTGCAAACAAACTGTTCAAAACCCCGATCCGTGTAGCTGCGTTGCAGAGCACATCAGCCGCTTACGGGAACGTGGGCTATATGGGCTTGCCGCTTGCTGTTGCATTTTTTGGCCAAGCAGCCGCAGTGCCGGCTGCTTTGGTGTTTTGTTTTGATATCGTTGTCTTGTTTGTTTTGACGGCGGTTTTTGCAGGTCTTGAAGACCGTGAGCAAAACCGATGGCGACTTATTCTTAAAATATTGAAAGAGGTGTTCACGCACCCGTTCAATTTAGCCACGTTTCTTGGAATTGCTGCATCAGCATTAAAATGGCAGCCGGAAGGCGGGTTGTTGACGATTGTTGAAATGTTGATGCGCTCTGCTGCACCAGTCGCACTTTTCGCGATGGGGGTTACTGTTTCACTACGTGGCAAGCCTGTTTTGAATGCGCAGCTTGGAACGCTGGTTTACATCAAAATCATTCTCCACCCACTTGTGGCATTTGCCGCAGTTTGTTTGCTTGTGTCTGCTGACAAGACTTGGTTGCAGGTGGCGGTGATGATGGCGGCTTTGCCCACGGCGACGAATGCCTTTATTCTGGCAAGACAGTATAACGCTTTCGTCGCTGGCGCTGGAGCGGCTGTGATTACAACAACAGCTATATCGGTTGTGACAATACCGCTGCTGGTTTATATTCTAAAATACGCTTTATAAGGTTCTGAAGTTGCGTGCCTGATTTCCATTGGATTGTGCATTTCGGTTCAGATTATCCCGCGCTCAAAAGCCGGATCGCTTCATCGCGTTCAAACAAATAGAGTAAATGCTTGAGTGCTTCACCGCGCGGCGTTTGCAGACGGTCGTCTTTGTTGAGAATTAACGCGGCGTCATCGCGCGCCGCAGCCAGCAACTCAGCATGTACGGACAGGTCGGCAAGTTTAAACTCAGGCAAACCTGATTGTTGGGTTCCCAACACTTCGCCCGCACCACGCAAGCGCAAGTCTTCTTCCGCAATCACAAAGCCATCCTCGGTCGAACGCATAATTTCTAACCGTGATTTAGCAGTTTCACCCAACGGATCTTGGTACAGCAAAATGCAGTGAGACTTGGTCGTACCCCGGCCCACGCGTCCTCGCAATTGATGTAGCTGTGCCAAGCCAAAACGCTCAGCATTTTCGATGACCATGATGGCGGCCTCCGGTACATCGACTCCCACTTCAATCACAGTGGTTGAAACCAGAATGGACAGTTTTCCGGATTTGAAATCCGCCATGACTTGATCGCGCTCGGCACCTTTCAAGCGCCCATGTACTAAACCCACATTTCCGGGGAATGCGGTTGAAAGATGCGTGAAGCGATCTTCTGCCGCTGCGATGTCAACAAACTCACTTTCCTCAACCAACGGACACACCCAATAGGCACGAACACCTTGCGCCATGCTGCGGGCGAGGCCATCAACGATGTCGTCCATTCGTTCCAGCGGCATCACGCGGGTTTCGATGGGCAAGCGCCCCGGAGGTTTTTCCATAAGGCGCGACACATCCATATCGCCATATGCTGTCAACGCTAAAGTGCGGGGGATGGGTGTTGCCGTCATCACCAAAACATCAGGGCTCTGTTGCGCCTTGCCTTGCAAGGCCAAACGCTGATGCACGCCGAAGCGATGCTGTTCATCAATGACGACCAAGCCTAAATCTTGAAATTCAACATCGTCTTGAAAAAGCGCATGAGTGCCGATGAGAATATCAATTTCGCCATGCGCTAAAGCCGCCAAAATTTCTTCACGCGTCTTGCCTTTCTCGCGTCCCGTCAAAAGCCCCAATCGTAATCCAACGGCGTCCGCAATCTTGCCAATCGACGCCATGTGTTGACGCGCCAAAATTTCCGTCGGCACCATGAACGCACCTTGTGCGCCAGCTTCGACCGCAAGCGCCAAAGCCATGACGGCCACCACAGTTTTGCCAGCCCCCACATCACCCTGCAAAAGCCGGATCATGCGCTGTGACGATGACATATCAGCTGCAATTTCCTTCACGGAGTTTTGCTGCGCATGCGTCATCTGATAGGGTAGAGCGGCAATAATTTTTGCACGCAATGCGCCGTCGCCTTTGAGAGGCCGACCTGAACTGCGCTTCATGTGCCGCCGCACCATCGCCAAGGCCAGCTGGTTGGCCAGCAACTCATCATATGCCAATCGCGCCCGCGAGGGGTGCATGGGGTCTATGGCATCAGGTGCAGGAGGGAGATGCGCCGCCGTCAGACTCTCATGGAAACTCTTCCATCCGTTTTTCTGCAACCACGCCATATCCTGCCACTCTGGCAGTTGCGGCATACGGGGCAGGGCCAAGGCCATGGCCTTCAGATAAGCCTTGGACGACAATCCAGCAGTTAAGGGATACACGGGTTCGATTGAAGGAAGTGTGGAAAAGCCCTCGGCAGTTACCACATGATCTGGGTGGTTCATCTGCGCGGTGGCGCGGAACCAGCTGATTTCCCCCGATACAAATCGCCGCTCTCCCTCCGGCAATATGCGCTTCATGCTGTCGGCATGGGCTTTAAAATAGACCAGCGTCATCTCGCCCGTATCGTCAAACACGTCCACCTTATAGGGCATAGAGAACTTACCCGGTGGTGGCGGGTGGTGTTGCCCCACCGTGACTTCAACCGTTACAATACCTTGCTGCGGTAACTGGCTGATTGTGCAGCGATATCGTCTATCCACCAAAGCGATTGGCGGGCGCAACAACAGGTCAACAACACGCGCCGGGTTTGCCCTACGTCCCAACACCTTTTGAAACAGCTTTGCCACCTTATCACCCACGCCTTTGAGGGCGGTGACGTCAGCAAACAATGGGTTGAGCAAATCGGGGCGCATAACCCAATTTGAACTGAGAACAGGTTGCGGCGCAAGCGCTTCTAACGGTATGAGGCCGCTATGCTCACCGACACTGAAAACCTCGATACCATCCGCAAGCGATTAGCCTGGCGCGCCTCGCGCCGTGGTATCAAGGAAATGGATATGATTGTGGGTGGCTATGCGGATGCGAACCTGCCCACCATGTCGGCCAAGGATTTGATCACGTTTGAAGCGTTGCTGGAAATTCCCGATCAACAATTGCTGTCGTGGGTGACGCGGCAAGAGGATGTTCCATTGGAACTGCGCAACCCCATGCTGATGGACATTCTGGCTTTCCGGCCTGTCGCAAAGTTGGAGCTTGATGCCCCTCATCCCCCTTCGGGACCTTCTCCCGCTGGAAGTAACGGGAGAAGGCTGTAAATGTTAATATCTCGCTATAATCCAACAGCCTTCTCCCGCTCCTTGTGGCGGGAGAAGGTGGCCGATAGGCCGGATGAGGGACAAAAGCCCCGGTTTCAATCATGAAAGCAATCGACCTTTTAAGATCCCGCATCAACACGCCGGGCCGCCATCTCTTGTCCGGCCTACCGCAAGGCATGTTGGCGCAAGTGTTACCGGATTTGGTGAAGGCGGCGGGCACCAGGGGCGTTGTTCAAGTCTGCGTTGATGATCAGCATCTGGCGCAGCTGGAAGAGCAAGTGAAGTTTCACGCGCCTGATTTGAACATCGTTCGTTTTCCGGCATGGGATTGCTTGCCCTATGACCGCGTCTCGCCTTCGTCTGATATCGTGGCGCAACGGCTTTCAGCGCTTGCGCAGTTTACTGCACAGCCGCAAGCGCAGCGCCTCGTTCTCACAACAGTCAACGCCATCACTCAGCGTGTGGTGCCTAAGGCTATGGTGAAGGGCTCATCCTTCCGCGCGGCACCGGGGCAACGGATTTCGGGTGATCAGCTGCAAGCCTTCCTTGTCGACAATGGTTACAGCCGCACCGGCACAGTGGTGGACCCTGGTGACTTTGCAGTGCGCGGCGGCTTGATTGACATTTTCCCACCCGGCGCTGAGCAGCCTGTTCGATTGGATTTCTTTGGAGATGCGCTGGAAAGCATCCGCTCGTTTGATCCGCACACGCAGCGCACCACGGATCAGCTGAAATCTTTCACGCTCAACGCGGCCAATGAAGTGCTGTTGACAAAAGATGCTGTGGTGCTGTTTCGCAAAAGCTATGCCGAGGCCTTCAGCGGCATGGACACCAACGACCCGCTTTATGAAAGTGTTACGGGCGGGCGGCGCTATCAAGGTGTAGAACATTGGCTGCCGCTGTTTCATTCGCAATTGGAAACGCTGTTTGATTATTTGCCCGACGCCATCATCGGCTTGTCGCATATGGTGCAAGAAAGTGCGGCGGCGCGGCATGTGCAAATTGCGGAATATTACGACGCCCGCAAAGAAGCATTGGGCAAGCAAAACTTTGGTGCGGCCCCGTATAAGCCCTTGAAGCCGGAACGGCTTTACATATTGCCCAACGCTTGGGCGCAAGCCTTGGCTGATCGCATAGTGGCCGAAGTCACGCCTTTCGAACGGCCTGAGAGCACCGCCATTTCATTTGGTGGCCGCCAAGGTAAAACCTTTGCCGCAGAACGCGCTGAAACGGGCGGCAATGTTTATGATGCTGTCCGTACGCATGTTGCATCCCTGCATGCTGCCAATAAGCGTGTGATTATCTCAGCATGGTCGGAAGGCTCGTCTGAGCGTCTCGGTACGATTTTACGAGACCATGACGTTGGTGCTGTGGCCGATGCTAAATCCTGGGACGAAGTTTTGAGGCGAGAGAAATCGCTGATCAACATTATCGTGCAGCCTTTGGAAGAAGGCTTTGAAACGCCAGACTACGCCGTCATCACTGAGCAAGATATTCTGGGCGACCGCTTGGTGCGCCGCGCAAGGAAAGCCCGCAAAGCTGCGGACGTTATTGCCGAGCTTTCGTCCCTGATGCCGGGCGATCTCATGGTGCATGTGGACCACGGTATTGGTCGGTTTGAAGGATTGAAAACTATCAATGTACAAGGTGCTCCGCATGATTGCTTGTTGTTGATCTATGCCAATAACGACCGCTTGTTTATTCCCGTCGAGAACATTGATCTTCTCTCGCGATATGGTTCTGAAACCGAAAATGTGCAGCTTGATAAGTTGGGCGGTGGGGCATGGCAGGCCAAGAAGGCCAAGCTTAAGCAACGCATTCTCGACATTGCCAATGATTTGATCAAAACCGCTGCGGCCCGCGAACTGCGCACCGGCGAAATTCTATCGCCACCTGAAGGAGCATTTGACGAATTCTGCGCTCGCTTCCCATATGAGGAAACGGAAGACCAATTGGGTGCCATCGAAGCAGTCATCGAAGATTTGCAAACCGGTCGGCCGATGGATCGTTTGGTCTGCGGTGATGTGGGCTTTGGCAAAACCGAAGTGGCGCTACGGGCGGCTTTCGTGGCCGCTTATGCGGGCAAACAAGTGGCCGTTGTGGTGCCGACAACCCTGCTGGCCCGGCAGCATTTCAAGAATTTTGTCGAACGCTTCAAAGGTTTGCCCTTGCGCATCGCCCAGGCTTCGCGGCTTGTGGGGCGCAAGGAACTTGATCTGGTTAAAAAAGAGCTGGGCGAGGGCAGCATTGATATTGTTATTGGCACTCACGCCTTGTTGACCGGCAACATCAAGTTCCGGGACTTGGGCTTGCTCATCATCGATGAAGAGCAACATTTTGGTGTGAAGCACAAAGAGCGCTTGAAAGAGTTGCGAACCGATGTGCATGTGTTGACACTTACGGCAACGCCAATCCCGCGCACACTGCAACTCGCGCTTTCGGGTGTGCGCGAGATGTCGATCATCGCAACACCACCGATCGACCGTCTGGCTGTCAGAACTTACATCACGCCGTTTGACCCTGTGATTATCCGCGAGCACTTGTTGCGCGAACACTTCCGCGGAGGCCAGAGTTTCTATGTCGTTCCTCGTATCACTGACCTTGAGGAGATCGGTGAATTTCTGCGTGAAAATGTGCCGGAAGTAAAATTCCGCGCCGCCCATGGCCGCATGGCACCGACGGAATTGGAAGACATCATGATCGGTTTTTATGATCGGTCTTTCGATGTGTTGCTTTCAACCACCATTGTTGAATCGGGCCTCGATGTTCCGACTGCAAACACGATGGTTGTGCATCGTTCGGATATGTTCGGGCTTGCGCAACTCTATCAGTTGCGGGGTCGGGTGGGGCGTTCCAAGTCTCGTGCTTATGCCTTGATGACGACACCGCCGGGCCGTGCATTGAATGTTATGGCCGAGCGTCGATTGAAAGTGTTGCAGTCGCTCGATTCATTGGGCGCAGGTTTTACGCTGGCCAGCCATGACCTTGATATTCGCGGCGGCGGTAATTTGTTGGGCGAAGAGCAATCCGGCAATATTCGTGAAGTGGGTTTTGAGCTTTATCAAAACATGCTGGAAGAAGCCGTGGCGCAAATGCGGGCAGGCGAAACAGTGACCGAGGGTGACAGCCAATGGTCGCCACAAATCAATATCGGCACTTCGGTTTTGATACCGGAAGATTACGTGTCGGATCTGCAAGTGCGGCTTGGTCTTTATCGCCGCTTGGCCGATTTTACGACACAAGACGAAGTGGATGCTTTTGGCGCTGAATTGCACGACCGTTTCGGCAAGCCGCCTGAGGATGTGCAGCATCTCTTGCAAATTGTTGCCATTAAAATGATGTGCCGCCTCGCCAATGTGCAGGCTGTGGACGCGGGGGCCAAGGGTGCCTCGATTGCGTTGCGCAACGGCATTTTCCCGAACCCGGCAAAGCTGGTGGAATGGATCAACGGGCAGGGCACTTTGGCGAAGCTGCGGCCTGACATGAAACTGGTGATCATGCGCAACTGGGACACGCCGGAACAGCGATTGAAGGGCACGAGGGCGTTGATGCAAACTTTGGTGAAGCTGGCGGCTTAAGCCAGTGTTGCCAATCTCTCTGTCAACAACGTAAAGAATCCATCAGCATCAATCCCACGGCACACTGTGGCATTGGCTTTGCGCTCTGTGACACGCCACCAATCAATCACTGTCATTCCCATGGTGAGTTCCGACTCGCATTCGATTGACACATTGACGTCGCGGGATGTGAAAAGTTCTGGTTGCAGCAACCAGGCGATGACGCAAGGATCATGCAGAGGGCCGCCGTCGGTGCCATATTTCTGTTCGTCGAAGCGCTCAAAGAAATCGAGAAGTTGGGCAGTCGCCGGTCCGGTCTTGTTTTTCATGACGCGAAATTTTTCGACGCGGGCCTTGGTGGTCAAGGCTTGGTGGGTGCAGTCCAGCGGGATCAAAGTGATGGGAATGCCTGATTCAAACACAAGGCGCGCTGCTTGCGGGTCAACGTAAATGTTAAACTCTGCAGTCGGCGTGACGTTGCCGCCTTCGAAGAAGCCTCCGCCCATTGCGACGATGCGTTTGATACGTGAAGCGATGCGGGGTTCACGAACGAGGGCCAGACCGATGTTGGTCATGGGCCCTAGGACGCAGAGAGTTACGGTTCCCGCAGGGCGCTCCATCAATGTTTCAATGATGAAATCAACAGCATGTTGCTTTTCGAGTTTCATTTTGGGTTCGGGTAATACCGGACCGTCTAAACCGGTGCGGCCGTGTACGTGTTCCGCAGTCACAAGGGAACGCAACATCGGGCGTATGGCACCGGAATAGACCTTGGTTTCGGGACGTCCTGCCAGTTCGCAAATCTTGCGGGCGTTCACCTCGGTCAGCGCGAGTGGCACGTTGCCAGCGACGGCTGTGATGCCGAGAATTTCGATTTCGGGTGAGGCGAGGGCCAAAAGAATGGCGACGGCGTCGTCCTGGCCGGGGTCAGTGTCGATAATGATGGGGTGTGGCACGCTGAACTCCATATTTTTTTCATAACGATAGCGGCTGTTTTCCCGAAGTGAAACAAATTGTTCAAGGGTGTTTCGCGGGAGATGAAATTATTCCGACCGATGTATGAATTGACTCATCATTCTTAGACGAAACTCCGCTGGAATTCCTTTCCCACAAGGGCAGGGCAATCGCAGATGGCCAAAAGGACCTCATCCGCCCCGTTGGGGCACCTTCTCCATCTGCGATGGAGAAGGGACAATGTTTGAGGCTTGTCCCTTCTCCAACGAAGTTGGAGAAGGTGGATAGGGCGAAGCCCGAGACGGATGAGGTCCCTTTGGCGGCCACATACGAGTCCCCCCACAAGCGGGAGGGGATTCCGGAGCAATCCCGGCCCAACACCAAACGCAAAGAAAGCAACCCCCCATGATCCTGATTGCGCTGGGGAGCAATCTCGACAGCCGTTGGGGTTCACCGCAACAAACTTTGATGGCCGCCGTCGCCGAAATGCAGCGGCAGCAAATGAAAGTCGTTTCTCTATCAACCCTCATCACCACCAATCCCATGGGACCGCAAAATCAACCCTTGTATGTCAACGCCGTGGCCCGCGTCGAAACCCATAAATCACCCGAGGCCCTGATGCGCTGTCTACACCAGATCGAGCGTTGGGCGGGCCGAAAACGCCTGCGCCGCTGGGGTGCCCGTTGCCTCGATCTTGATCTGCTCGACTATCATGGCATCAGCCGAAAGCCCGCTCAGACATCCATCAGGCCCCTGGCACTGCCGCATCCCGGCATTGCCAATCGCAGCTTTGTGCTTGTACCACTGGCCGAGATTGTGCCCCGCTGGAAACATTCCCTGAACCACCAAACACCAGCGCTAATGCTTCGGAAACTATAAGGCTTAAACTGAATTTAACAGTGTTGGGGTCACACTGTCGGCGGGTCTGCTTTCCGTTGGGGCAGGGGATGGATTTGAAATGCTGAAATTCTTGTTGGCTGCCACCGCAG
>JAYUQS010000255.1:0-6504 GCA_043756645.1 Hyphomicrobiales bacterium
CTCACGCATGATGGGTGGTCTTGTGATTGATATCGAAGCGCCAGATGAAGAGTTGCGCCATAAAATTGTGAAAGTACGTTATGAGCAGATGCTGGCACGGGACCCCGCCCAAAAACTGCCCCATGAGGTTTTGGAACTGATTGCCGAGCGTACCCAAGGCGGCGGACGCGAGCTCGAAGGTGCACTTAACCGCATCATTGCCTATCAACAATTCAACAACACGCCGGTAACGCTGGACCTCGCATCAGTGGTGTTGCGTGATGCCGCAGGTAATGGCGCCATGGATCCTGGCCGTATCAAGATTGACGATATTCTCAAAATCGTTGGCCGCCATTACAACGTGGCAAAGTCTGATCTCTTATCGCCGCGCCGTTCACGCACCGTTGTGGTGCCGCGCCAAATTGGTATGTATCTCGCCAAGAAGCTGACAAGCCGCTCTCTCCCTGAAATCGGCCGCAGATTTGGTGGGCGCGATCACTCCACAGTGTTGCATGCCGTGCGCAAAATTGATGAACAGGTCCGCGTTGATGAAAAACTTGCAAAAGACGTGGCCCTGCTCATTCGTCTGATGGAACAAGTCTAGACATTGGAAGATCGGTGCCAGTGACAAAATCCGTTGATCGCGCTACTGACGGCGAATGACTGACGCCGCATCTAAATTTGACTGGTTGAACGCACTCGCTGACGCAAGCTTGGTGATTGATCGCAATGGTGTGATTTTAGCGACAAATGCGCTGTTGGTCGAAATTCTTGAAACCGACGCCGTCAATCTTTCGGCAATCTCTGTCATCCGACCGCCAGCTTTTGCTTCGACGTTGCGGGAGGTGCGGGAAACATCACTACCCGCAAACGTAAATCTGGAATTCCATGGCCGGCCGCAACGTCATATCAACGCTTGGCTCTCACCGCTGCCGAATGACGGCACAATTCTGGTGGTCTTGCGCGACTTGACGCGAGAGCAGGCCATTGAAAATATGCGGTCAGATTTTGTGGCAAACGCTTCGCATGAAATGCGCACACCACTCGCCAGTATTATTGGTACAATCGAGACCCTACAAGGTGCGGCCAAACATGATGCGGCGGCGCGGGAGATGTTCCTCGGAACAATGCTAACACAATCACTTCGCATGAAGCGGTTGATTGACGATCTTTTGACCTTAAGTCGTATCGAACTCAGCGAACATGTGAGGCCTGATGCAAAGGTGGATTTGGTCAACATTGCAAAGCAGGCCAAGGCCAATCTTTCGGCCACAGCCACCGAATTTAGTGTTAATCTTCAACTCCTCGCAAGCGACCGCGTAGAGGTTTCAGGTGAAGCCGATGAACTGCTGCAAGTGGCATTGAACTTGATTGAGAACGCCATAAAATATGGTGGTGAAGGTGGCCGCGTCGAAATCTCATGCGGCATCAAAGGCGATAACGGCATAATTTCAGTCACAGATTTTGGTCAAGGCATTGCCGAAGAGGATATTCCGCGATTGACGGAACGCTTCTACCGGGTGAGTACCAAGCAAAGCCGGGCTCGCGGCGGTACAGGACTGGGCCTTGCAATTGTAAAACATATTATGCTGCGCCACCGGGGTGAATTGGACATCCGCTCACGTGCAGGTAAAGGCAGTACGTTTACTGTTTCAATTCCACTATATAATTCATAAGCTTACACTGTCATAATAACGTTATGTAAACGTCACATGATGCTCATGTCGAAAGCCTAACCGACGCTGGCTAACGCTTACAGGAGACCTAAAACATGAAATCCACCCTTTTCGCAGTATCGATGCTGGCCCTGACCGCTACATCCGCCATGGCCCGCGACGAAATTCGCATCGTCGGTTCATCGACAGTTTATCCTTTCACCACAGCCGTTGCTGAAAACTTCGCAAAAGCCACCGGCATGAAGACACCTGTTGTTGAATCAACCGGCACCGGCGGCGGCTTCAAACTGTTCTGTGCAGGTGCGGGCGCTGATCACCCGGACTTCACCAATGCGTCGCGCGCCATCAAGAAGGCTGAGTTCGCAGATTGCGTGAAGAACGGCGTCACCGACATCGTTGAAATTAAGGTTGGTTTTGACGGTCTTACCATTGCCAATGCAGCTTCCGGCCCAGACGTGAAGTTCACCAAGCAGCAGATTTTCATGGCCCTTGCCAAGCAAGTTCCAGACAAGGACGGCAAGCTGGTCGACAATCCATACAAAATGTGGAACGAAATCGACGCAAGCCTTCCTGCCGAAAAAATTGAAGTTCTGGGGCCGCCGCCAACTTCCGGCACACGCGATTCCTTTGCTGAGTTGGTGATGGAAAAAGGCGCTGAGAAATTCAAGTCACTCGCTGCCATGAAAAAAGAAGATGCCAAGGCCTTCGAAAAAATTTGGAAGACCATGCGTACCGATGGTGCTTATGTTGAAGCAGGCGAGAACGATAACTTGATCGTTCAGAAGCTTGAAGCCAATCCAAAGGCATTCGGCGTGTTCGGCTTTTCCTTCCTTGAGGAAAACGCAGGCAAGATCAAAGGTTCTGAAGTTGACGGTCAAAAACCGAGCTTCGAAACCGTAGCCTCTGGCGACTACAAAGTGGCACGTCCACTCTTCATCTACGCCAAGAAGCAACACATTGGTGTCATTCCCGGCATGGCTGAATTCGTTTCTGAATATACCTCAGCCAAGGCAATGGGTGAAGATGGCTACCTCGCTGACAAAGGTCTGATCCCATTGCCGGCTGATCAAGCCACCGGAACTGCCATGATGGCAAAAGACATGATATCTTTGACTGCTGATAAGGTTATGTAACATCGGTTATTGATTGTATTCAGGGACAGTTTCTGCGGATGTACCAGGACTGTCCCTGGATTTTGAAAGTTTAAAATGGCCACCACACTTGCCGCTCAGCCGCTGCTGCGAAAACCGAAGTTAAGTCGCAAGTTCGAGCCTCTGGTGCTGACCTTGTTGGCGGCCGCATCAGGCGTTGCCGTGTTGACCACGATTGGCATCGTGTTGTCGGTGGTCTACGAAAGTTTACGCTTCTTCTCAGAAGTTTCCGTGTTCTCATTCTTGTTCGGCACCGAATGGGCCCCCACCGCCGAGCCGGGCCGCTTTGGCATTGTACCTCTGATGGGCGGCACATTGCTGATCACGCTCATCGCAATGGTCGTTGCAGCTCCCTTGGGCCTGTTTTCTGCGGTTTATCTGGCGGAATATGCGAGTTCTACAACGCGGAAATGGGCAAAGCCCTTGTTGGAATTGTTAGCTGGTATTCCCACCGTTGTGTTGGGCTTTTTTGCGGCACTCACTGTGGCACCTTTCATTCGCGGCTTGGGCGAAAGCGTTGGCTTGTCAGTTGCATCTGAATCAGCACTCGCCGCAGGTCTCGTGATGGGCATGATGATTGTGCCGCTGATTTCTTCTTTGTCAGATGACATCATTAACGCCGTCCCACAGTCGATGCGTGATGGGTCCTATGCTTTGGGTGCGACCAAATCCGAGACCATCAAGAAAGTCGTTTTGCCAGCCGCCCTTCCGGGCATCGTATCCGCATTCATTCTCGCCACATCGCGCGCCATTGGCGAAACCATGATCGTGGTCATGGCTGCAGGCCTTGCCGCCAACTTATCGTTTAATCCTTTCGCAGCGGTCACCACAGTGACGGTACAAATAGCTTCACTGCTGGTCGGTGACCAGGAATTTGACTCTGCTAAAACCCTGTCAGCCTTTGCCCTTGGTCTCGTGCTGTTTTTGGTGACGCTCACGCTCAACGTCATCGCTCTTAAAGTCGTGCGCAAGTACAAGGAACAATATGAGTAAGTCTCCTTCCACCACCAAGCGCTATGCCGCAGAACGCCGCTTTAAGGCGCTGGGTTTCACAGCAATTCTGGTTACAGGTGCATTTCTGGCATTCCTGATGTTTGACATCATTGGCAAAGCTATTCCGGCCTTCACCATCAACACGACAACCTTGGTGGTCACCGTTGATCCAACAAAAGTGGACAGCGCCAATCCACGTGCTGGCGATTATCTGGCCATGGTGAAACAGGCTTGGCAGGCGCAGTTTCCTGATGTGACTTCGCGTGGTGACAAAAAGAAATTGAATGGACTGATCTCCGCCCGCGCCGCCGATGCTTTGCAAGACCTCGTACTGGCTGATCCTGCCGTCATTGGCAAAGAAGTCACAATGCCTTTGGCTTTTTCATCAGAAGCTAATTTGTATCTCCAAGGTTATAAAACCGCATTGGGTGAAACAGAGGCAAACTGGCTCAATACATTGCGAGACAAAGGTAACATTTCTTCAGGCTTCACTACTAGCTTTTTCAGCAACGGCGATTCACGCGAACCAGAAAACGCAGGTATTCGGGGTGCGCTGATTGGGTCAATTTTTACCATATTCGTGACCTTGATCGTCTCGCTGCCCCTGGGTGTTGCAGCAGCTTTATACCTGGAAGAATTTGCACCCAAGAATCGCATCACTGACCTGATCGAAGTCAACATCAACAATCTGGCAGCTGTGCCTTCGATCATTTTTGGTTTGCTTGGTCTTGCCGTGTTTTTGAATGGCTTTGGACTTCCGCGCTCAACCGCTCTCGTCGGCGGACTCGTGTTGGCACTGCTTGTGCTCCCGACCATCATCATCGCGTCGCGTGCCGCCATCCGTTCGGTACCGCCGTCCATCAAGGAAGCTGCATTGGGCGTGGGCGCATCGCACCAGCAGGCGGTGTTTCATCACCTCTTGCCTTTGGCGCTACCAGGCATTCTCACCGGCACAATTTTGGGCGTATCACGTGCGCTTGGTGAAACCGCACCGCTATTGATGATCGGCATGATCGCCTTTATCGCCGACGTTCCGGGCGGCATCACTGAATCAGCGACAGTGCTTCCGGTCCAAATTTTCCTCTGGTCTGACTTGCCCGAGGAAGCATTCAAATCCCGCACCGCCGCAGCTATTCTGGTTCTGCTGGTCGTGCTCTTTTGCTTCAACGCGCTGGCGATTTACCTGCGCAACAAATTTGAACGGCGGTGGTAAACATGAACGACATGAGTTTCAAAACAGTATTGACACCAGCGTCGCCCAAAATCATCAGTGAGCGCGAAGCCAAAATCGTCGCCAAGAACGTTGATGTGTTTTATGGTGATAAGCAAGCGATTAACAATCTGTCGATCACCATTCCAGACCGCGCTGTATCAGCTTTCATTGGGCCGTCAGGCTGTGGCAAATCCACCTTTCTGCGCACCATCAATCGCATGAATGATACCATTCCATCCTGCCGCATGACGGGCGATATTCGTGTGGATGGTGGCGACATTTATGACCGTGACCTGGATGTCGTTGATCTGCGCGCCCGCATTGGCATGGTATTCCAAAAGCCCAATCCATTTCCAAAATCCATTTTTGAAAACGTCGCCTATGGCCCGCGTATTCATGGTCTCGCAAAAGACAAACCCGACATGGAGCGCATCGTCACAGAAAGCCTCAAAAAGGCCGGATTGTGGGAAGAGGTGAAAGACCGTTTGCAGCAGCCGGGTACTGGCTTGTCTGGCGGCCAACAGCAACGCCTTTGCATCGCCCGGGCCATTGCCGTGAACCCGGAGGTGATTTTAATGGACGAGCCATGTTCTGCGCTCGACCCCATCGCCACCGCCCGCATCGAGGAATTGATCGGTGAAATCAAAAAGAACTTCTGCATCATCATCGTGACACACTCCATGCAGCAGGCTGCCCGCGTGTCTGATCTCACAGCCTTCTTCCATCTCGGTACACTTGTTGAAGTCGGTGATACCGACGTGATTTTCACCTCGCCGCAGGACAAGCGCACGCAAGACTACATCACAGGCCGCTTCGGCTGAGGAGACAGATTTCATGCCAGACCATATTGTAAAAGCCTACGACGACGATCTCGCGGCATTGAAGTCGATGCTCTCAGAAATGGGTGGCCTTGCCGAGGAGCAATTGGCCCGCAGCATTGATGCGCTCATTCGCCGTGACACCAAACTTGCTGATCTCGTTGTGCAAGGTGACGAGAGAATTGATGCACTGGAAATTGCAGTTGAAGAAAAAGCAGTACTGACAATCGCAAAACGCCAACCCATGGCCAAGGACCTGCGCAATATCATGGTGGCCATTCGCATTGCTGCCGACATTGAACGCATCGGTGATTTAGCCAAGAATATCGCCAAACGTTCGCACGCGATTTACGACAATATTCCCCCGCGCTTGACCAAAGGTCTGCAGCGTCTAGGCGATCTGTCACAAACGCAGGTGAAGTTGATTTTGGATGCCTTCGCAGCATCTGACGCCGAAAAAGCCATGGAGGTCTGGCGTCACGATGAAGATATTGACGCGCTCTACAATTCCATTTTCCGCGAACTGCTGACCTATATGATGGAAGACCCGCGCAATATCGGGCTTTCAACGCATCTACTGTTTGGTGCGAAAAATATGGAACGGGTTGGCGATCACACGACAAACATCGCTGAAACAATCCATTATATGATCACGGGCGTTTCAATTACTGAGA
>JAYUQS010000256.1:0-18912 GCA_043756645.1 Hyphomicrobiales bacterium
CGCAGGTGCATTTAACGATGATGTCGTAAGCTGGAATGTGGAAACGCGTGCCGTCCTTGTGGCTGTAGTAGGCGCCGTCTCCACCCAAGGTGAACACGCAGGCCGCAACACCTTGGTCGTGGAAAAATTTGGTACAACCCACAAGGTCTTCGATACCTGAAAGGGCGCGCGCTTCCTCAATCGACGGCATGAAATAATCCGTATACGGAAGAACTGCCGCAACGTCAGGCAGGTCTTCGGCTGTTGCGGCGAAAATATCGACAGTTGTGATGCAGCCCCGGGCTTTTGCATGCTTCATCAGGTTGGCATTTGAGGCACCATCCATGGCGTGCATCAAACCCACACCACCCAAGTGAAACACCTTCGCATCCGTGGCTTTGTCGAAATCTTTTGGCTCAACAACGAATGTACTGGTGGCACCTGTCATATGCAGGGCAGGGCGCGACCCGTCTAGGCGGGTTGTGACAATTGACGATGAGGTTTTCCAGCCGGGTTGGCGCTGCATCATCTGTGTGTCGACGTTGAAATCCTTCAGGCGCTGCATCACCCAGTCGCCCATCAAATCATTGCCAAGTCCACCGACGGCACGGGTTGTCAAACCCATCTTGGCGGCAGCGATTGCGGCAACGCCGGCAGCTCCCGAAACAGCAAGTGTGATTTCATCCACACTGTAGCAGCCGCCCCCTGGGGGAACAGCCGTAAAGGGCCAGCCCAAACAGTCGAAAGTGTAAAAGCCCATTGAAACATAATCAAACTGTTGTGCAGCCATTTCACCGACCTCCCAAGTCGAAGATTTTGCGAAATGCTAGTTAATTCGCCTTGCTATGTCCAGACAATAATATACATTTAAATATGATTGTTCATTGTGCAACGTCCAGATTCAATCTCGTTGGCAGTCTCTGGAATTGAAATAGCCAATAAAATATCAAGAAAAAATGATAAAAAGCGAGTGTGTAGCAGAAAAATTTACAATTCACAAATGAACATATTGACTTTTAAATATATAAATGTTCATTTACAGCTTAGTGGTTAGCTTTTTTCCATCAAGTGGGAGTTGCCGTATGAAGGCTGGAGTTTTGTTGAGCGTCAACGACGTCAACTATACCACAATCGCTGACCCAAAACTTGAAGCAGGCGACATGCTGCTCAAGGTCAAGGCGGCAACGGTTTGTGGCACAGATATCCGCATATTGCGGGGCACAAAAACCATTGGCATTCGCTATCCATCGGTTATGGGACATGAGTTTGCAGGCGTTGTTGTCAATGCTGGTGGCAACACGCAATTTGCTGTTGGTGACGCCGTTACTGTTTGCCCACAATTCGCATGTGGCCATTGTGAATATTGTGTGCGTGGTGCTGAAAACCTTTGTCGCAACATGACGGCGATGGGATACGAAATAGACGGCGCTTTTGCTGAGTGTGTCCGCATCCCCGCATCCGGTGTCAAATCAGGAAACGTGTTTGCAGTCCCAAAAGGATTGAGTTTCGAGGAAGCAGCCCTCGCCGAACCACTGGCATGCGTCATGAACGGCCAGGAGCGTGTCGGCGTCAAAATGGGTGACACCGTCGCTATTCTGGGTGCCGGGCCAATTGGCATTCTCCATATCAAACTGGCCCGGTTGTCTGGTGCTCGCCTGATCATCGTCAGCGAACCCAATCCACTGCGCCGCGAAGCTGCACTCAAGGCGGGTGCGGACATGGCCATTGATCCAACTACAGAGGATATTTTCGCCCGTGCAAAATCTGTGACAGATGGATTGGGAGTCGATGTTGCGATTGTCGCCATCGGTGTTCCGTCTCTGGCAAACGATGCCATTCGCCTTGTCTGTCACCGTGGCCGCGTCAGCTTGTTCGCGGGCTTCTCAAAAGGCCAGCAGGCCGAATTGGACGTTAATGCCATTCACTACAATGAACTTGTCGTCACCGGGGCTTTCGGCCTCACACGCCTGACGTTCGCGAGAGCGCTCAGCATGATCGCCAGTGGCCAACTTGAAATGAAGTCACTTTTGACCCATCGCTTTGGCCTGTCCGATATCAAACTTGCGTTGGATACGGCTGAGCAGGGCTCTGCCATTAAAGTCGCTGTGCTGAACGATTGAAGAATACCACACTGGAAAAGTGAAAAGAACGAGGAGCAAACAATATGCCCATCAATGTCTCGCCTACAGGTCTTGCGCGTGACCTTCAAATCCGCGCAGACAGTGGCAAGCCGATCCGCATCGGGCTTGTTGGCTCTGGAGAAATGGGTACGGATATTGTCACTCAGGTGGCTCACATGCCGGGCATCGAAATTGGTGCCATCTCTGAACTCCGATTGCCATCAGCTGGCAAGGCTGTTGATATTGCCTATCGCGAAGCGGGCCATTGGGCCGAAGCCAAAACAGCCGACACTTTGAACCGCGAAATGCAGCTCGGCAAAATCGCCATCACGGATGACGTGAACCTACTTCTGAACAGCGACCTGATTGACGTTGTCATTGATGCCACTGGTGTTCCCGAAGTTGGCGCTGCAATCGGCCTTCGTGCCATGGAAAATGGCAAGCACCTCGTGATGATGAATGTCGAAGCTGACGTTACGATTGGTGCCTATCTCAACAGCGAGGCAAAACGGCTCGGCGTCACCTACTCGCTGGGTGCAGGCGATGAACCATCATCCTGCATGGAACTGATCGAATTCGTCTCGGCCATGGGCCACCCCATTGTTGCGGCAGGCAAGGGCAAGAACAATCCGCTCAACATCGACGCTACCCCTGACGCATACGCTGAAGAAGCCAAGCGCCGGAACATGAATGTACGCATGCTCGTCGAATTTGTTGACGGCTCGAAAACCATGGTCGAAATGGCGGCCATCGCCAATGCTACTGGATTGGTGCCCGACTGCCAGGGCATGCACGGCCCTTCGGCCACACTAGATCAACTTGCTAAAATTTTGGTGCCGAAGAAAGACGGCGGTGTACTTTCTCGCATGGGCGTTGTGGATTATTCGATTGGAAAGGGAGTTGCCCCCGGTGTCTTCGTCGTCGCCGAAATGTCTCACCCGCGCCTCAGCGAACGCATGGAAGATTTGAAAATGGGCCACGGCCCCTACTTCACATTCCATCGCCCCTATCATCTCACATCACTTGAAGTGCCACTCACATGCGCCCGCGTGGTGCTTTATGGCAAGCCAGACATGGTGCCGCTGGCCAAGCCAAGTGCCGAGGTCGCAGCAGTTGCCAAGAAAGACATGAAGCCCGGTGACACGCTGGATGCCATTGGCGAATATTGCTACCGCGCATGGATCATGACGGCAGCAGATGCCCGCTCGGCACACGCCATTCCGTGTGGCCTTCTACACAAGGCCAAAGTCATCAAGCCCATAACCAAGGGCCAACTCATCACTACTGCCAATGTCCAGGTGCCAGCCGATTCAAAAATCGCTGCATTGCGCGCCCGCCAGGACAAGCTGGTTTACGGACAATAAGGAACATCCCATGGCCACTTCAACGCAAAGCAAAACTTCCGCTAAAGATAATGTGCCCTTCGCCATTCGAAACTACACGCCTGAACAATTGCGGGAGGTGTTGCACAAGATGCATCTTATCCGCAAATTTGAAGAGGGTGCCGAAGACGCTTACCTGCGCGGCTTCATCCACGGCACCATGCATCTCTCCATCGGACAGGAAGCTAGCGCCCTTGGCATCTGCATGCCACTGACCGAAGCTGACCAGATCACCTCAACCCATCGCGGCCACGGCCACTGCATTGCCAAAGGTGCGCAAGTTGACCGCATGTTCGCGGAATTTTTCGGCAAGACCTCCGGTTACTGCAAAGGCCGTGGCGGCTCCATGCACATCGCCGATGTGAGCAAGGGTAACCTTGGGGCCAACGGCATTGTGGCTGGTGGTATTCCAATTGCGACGGGAGCTGCACTTTCCGCCAAGATGCAGAAGAATGGTAAAGTCGTGGTCTGCTTTTTTGGCGATGGCGCCAACAACGAAGGAGCCTTCCACGAGTCCCTCAACATGGCTGCCATCTGGAAGCTGCCTGTGGTGTTCGTGTGCGAAAACAATGGCTATGGCATGTCCACATCTTCAGCCCGTTCTACCGCCGTGGCCAACATCGCCGACCGCGCTGCGGGTTATGCCATGCCGGGTGTCGTCGTAGACGGAAATGATTTCTCCGCCGTTGCCGAAGCATCATCAAACGCTGTCGACCGCGCCCGCAGAGGCGAAGGACCAACCCTGATTGAATCGAAGACCTATCGTCACCGTGGCCACTCCAAAAGCGACCGCAACCGCTATCGCACCAAGGAAGAAATCGAAGACTGGAAAACCAATCGCGACCCCATCAGCAAGTTCGAAGCTGAGTTGATGCAGTTTGGTGTCGTTGATCAAGCAGGCATTGCCGCCGTCATCACCGCAGTGGCCGCTGAAATCGCCGCAGGCATTGCCTTTGCACAAGCCAGTGAAGCGCCCGCCACAACTGAAGTTCTCAATTTCGTTTACTCGGAGCAACGCTAATGGACACGCAACCCCGGCAGCTCAGCTATTCGCAAGCCATACAGGAAGCCATGGCGATTGCGCTTGAAAGCGATCCAAATGTGTTCCTCATGGGTGAAGACATCGGCGTTTATGGCGGCGCGTTTCAAGTAACAGGCGATCTCGTTGAACGCTTCGGTGCAGACCGTGTCATCGATATGCCGATTTCGGAATTGGGTGGCGCTGGTGTTGCCGTTGGTGCGGCCCTCACGGGCATGAAGCCGATCTTCGAATTCCAGTTTTCTGACTTTGCAACGCTCGCTATGGAGCAGATTGTCAACCAAGCCGCCAAGATGCGCTATATGCTGGGTGGCGATGTATCCGTGCCATTGGTCATGCGTTTTCCTGCGGGGTCCGGCACAGGTGCTGCGGCCCAACACAGCCAGAGCCTCGAAGCGTGGCTGGCCCATGTGCCAGGGTTGAAGGTGTTACAACCCGCAACTCCGCACGACGCCAAGGGCTTGTTGCTTGCCGCCGTTGCTGATCCTGATCCGGTGATGATTTTCGAGCACAAGCTGCTTTACAAAATGAAGGGCGATGTGCCTGAGGGCTATTACACTGTGCCCATCGGCAAGGCCCGCATTGCAAGGGAGGGTCGTGACGTCACTATCGTTGCCACATCCATCATGGTGCACAAGTCGCTTGAAGCTGCTGTTGCATTGGAAGCCGAGGGCATAAATGTCGAAGTCATTGATCTTCGTTGTATCCGCCCCATCGACCATGCAACTGTCATTGCCAGCGTCAAGAAAACCCATCGCCTGATTTGCGTTTATGAGGCGGTGAAAGCCTTTGGCATGGGCGCTGAAATCAGTGCCATGATCGCCGAAAGCGATGCCTTTGATTATCTCGATGCGCCGATTGTGCGTTTGGGCGGCAGCGACAGTCCGATCCCCTATAATCCGGATTTGGAAAAAGCCGCCGTTCCACAAGTCAACGACATCATCACAAGTGCCCGCGCACTGGTGCAGGGAAAGCGTTGAGCCATGGCCATCGAAGTCATCCTGCCGAAAGTCGATATGGATATGTCCACCGGCCGCATTTCCAAGTGGCTGGTTGCTGATGGAGCTGAGGTCAAGAAGGGCGATCCGCTATTCGAAATCGAAACCGACAAGGCCGCCATGGAAGTTGAATCGCCAGGCTCTGGAAAGCTTGGCCAGATCAGCGCCAAGGAAGGTGACGAGGTGCCAATTGGCCAAGTCATTGCTTACATCTTTGCCACTGGTGAAACTGCAACTGACGTCGCGCAGACAAAAGTTGCAGCACCTGTTGTGGAAACGCCTGCCAAAGCAGCAGAGGTTGCCGTGGTTGAAACCAGCACAAGCAGCCCATCCTCCGAAATCCGCGCCACGCCCTTGGCTCGCCGACTGGCAAAGGAAAAAGGTGTCGAACTTTCTTCCGTTAAAGGCAGTGGCCCCCAAGGCCGCGTTCTCAGTGCAGATGTTGAAGCGCTTGTCGCCAAGCCTGTTGCACCTCTCAGCAAAGTCGCAGTGCCAATTGCATCTACAACACCTGCTGAAAATACGGGTGTACTCGTTCCACATGACAATATGCGAAAAATCATCGCCCGCCGCCTGACGGAATCGAAGTCAACAGTTCCGCATTTTTACATATCAGCAGATTGCCGCCTCGATGCCCTGTTGAAACTGCGCGGCGAACTGAACAAGGCAGCGCCCGTCAAAGACGGTGCGCCGTCTTACAAGCTTTCCATTAATGACATGGTGATCAAGGCCTGGGCTTTGGCGCTGCGCGATGTACCTGCCGCCAATGTCTCGTGGACGGATGCTGCCATGCTGCATCATGCCCACGCCGATATCGGCGTTGCCGTTTCCATTGAGGGCGGCCTGATCACCCCCATCATTCGAAGCGCTGAGACAAAATCACTTTCGGCAATTTCAAGCGAGATGAAAGATTTGGCCACCCGCGCAAAATCCCGCAAGTTGAAGTCTGATGAGTATAATGGCGGCAGCTCCGCCATTTCCAATCTCGGCATGTTCGGCGTGAAAGATTTTGCCGCCATCATCAATCCGCCCCATGCGACCATCCTTGCCGTTGGCAGTGGTGACCAGCGACCGGTTGTGGAGAATGGCGCAATTGTTGCCGCAACAGTCATGACGGTCACTCTCTCCACCGATCATCGTGCTGTTGATGGCGCACTTGGTGCCGAGGTGCTTGCCACTTTCAAGCGCTATATCGAAAACCCAATCGCAATGCTGGTGTGACCAAGGCCTGATCAAAACCATCTTCGACGCCAAGACAGGCCGTCTGATTGGAGTCCATATAGTGGGAGCAGAAGTCACGGAATTGATCCCAGGCTTCGTGATGGCCATGTGGCTTGAAAGCACCGAGGAAGAACTGATGCACACGGTCTTCTCACATCCCACTATGTGCTGGGCGTGAATATATAGATTGTTAGAATAACAATAGTTCGAAAGCAGATCGTTAAAATTAAGATCGAAAACCACGCATTTTTAGTCATATCAGTTTTCACAACAAAGCATTTCGGACAATAAAACTTATTAAAAACATGCTATTAAGACGACTTCTTCAAAAGCCCATTCCTTCTTTCTTTTTGCGGTGAACATTCATAGTTTTAATTTGACAAATGTTCCGTATGAGTGCACATTTGCATTAACAAAAAGACAAATGTCCATTCTGGACGGATTGCTCAGTGCACGGTGTGCCTTGGCTTTTTCTGATGGAAAAGGGTGTTGAGTGGGAGCAATCGCCAAAACTTTTGATCGCCATGGAAGATCGGCCCGACCTCGCATTGCAGGACGGTATTGCCGATGCACCATGGAGGCGTCTTGCTTTCGACCAGAACTGACCGAACTCGTAGGGAGGATGACGTGAGACTGCTGGAAAACATTGAGCCCAAGAAGGTCATGTACTTCTTTGAAGAGCTCAGCGCGCGCCATCGCTGCTCGCAACACGAGAAACAAGCCACGGACTGGATCGCTGAATTCGCCGAAGCGCGTGGGCTGAAATATCACCGCGATGCCTTGCAGAACATCATTGTGAAAAAGCCCGGAACGCCAGGCTACGAGAAAGCACCAACTGTCATTTTGCACGGCCATCTCGATATGGTTTGCAAACTCGCAGATGGTGTGACCCACGACTTTGCGACGCAAGGCGTGAAGCTGAAGCTCGACGGCAATTTTATCCGCGCCGAAGGCACCACACTCGGCGCCGACAATGGCCTTGGCATTTCTTACATGCTGACTCTGCTCGACTCAGATGACATTCCCCATCCACCGCTGGAGTGTGTGATGACGGCGATGGAAGAAATGGGCAAAGTTGGTGGTGATGGCGTTGATGTGAGCCTGCTTACAGGCAAACGTATGATCGACTTCAACTGGATTGAAGAAAAGCAATTGCTCGCTGGCTGTTCCGGCGATGTGTCGTGCCGCATCGATGTTGCTGCGGATTGGCAGACAGCATCGAAAGATCGGGTTGCCTTGCTGTTGGATGTGCGCGGGCTTCGTGGCGGACACTGCGAGTTCGACATTCACTTCGAACGTGGCAACGCCATCGTTCTCGTCGGTCGCCTGCTGCGCAAAGCGATGCAAAGCGGTGATGTTGAAGTTGCGACCATCTCAGGCGGTGTGCAGAACAATGTGATCCCTGCTGAGGGCAGTGCCTTGATTTGGGTGAAAGCTGATCAAGCCGTAGCAATTGAAAAAGCAGTCAACGCACTTGCTGCTCAGATTAAAAGCGAATTCCAAATTGCTGATCCGGATATGCGGATCGGCGTGAAGCGTTCCAGTGACAAAGTGGAACGCGTATTTTCTGCCAGCGCAGCAGCCAGACTTGTGCAAACCATTTTACTGCTTCCCAACGGCGTTCAAACACAGAATTTAGAAGTCGCCGGAAACTGGGAGACATCAAACAACATTGGTTTGATGATCACCACCAACAAGGCCGTTGAAATCACCAGCACAATTACGAGTGCAGTGACTTCACGCAAGCACGCAGTGCTAGATCAATTGATGTTGCTGGCTGACATGGCTGGCGAGGGCGTAACTGCAAAACAGATTGGTCTCGATGCACCTGAGTTTCCGTGGAATCCGAACTCCAAAATGCTCGAAATCGCAAAGAAGAGTTACGCCCGCGTCATGGGCAAGGAACCCGACGTGCTGGTCTCCGTGTGCAGTCTTGAACTTGGCATGTTCACCCAGCGCATTGCTGGCCTCGATACCGTCGGTATCGGCACCAATCTTTATGACCTGCATTCACCCCGCGAGCACATGGATCACACCTCTGCTGCGCGTGTGTGGCCGTTGATCAAGGACGTGATGAAGAGCCTTGATCGCTGACAACCGAATTCGCGCGGCAGTCGAAAACAGTTGCGGCGTGAAGACTATCTGAAACCTGAAGTTTAACCTTGGAGGATACAATGGTACGGAAAACAAAACTGACGAAATTCCAGGCGACACGTCGCCGCTTTAGCGCCGCATTGGTCGGCATGGCCTTTGCTGCGGGCATGATGGGTTCGGCACAAGCTGCTGAGTTCAACAAGGACGAGTGGGTATTGGTTGCATCAGTCATCAACACCACCAACCCCTATATGGCTTCGAACATTGAAGGCGCCAAGGCAATGTCCAAGAAGCTTGGCATTCCGCTTGAAATCGTCAACTCGAACGGCTCTTCACAGACCGAAATTTCGAGCATTCTCGCCGTTCTCGCTTCCGGCAAGAAGCCCATCATGTTCGTTAACACCGTGGCAAGCTCTGACGCACCGACCATCGTTGACGCCGTGGGCAAAGCCGGTGGTTTCGTCACCATCTGGTGGAACAAGCCAGCTGACTATCATCCAGCCGACGTTGGCAATCACTTCGTCGCTTTCCAAAAGCATCCTGGCATTTCCTCCGGCGCATGTGGTGCTCAAGCCATCGCTGAAGCCATCGGCAAGAAGGGTGGCGTGATCGGCCTTGCCGGCGTGCAGGACTCCACGACCAGCCAGACCCGTGTTGCTGGCTTCCTGCAAGAAATGAAGAAGTATCCGGACATCAAGGTTCTCGACATGCGCCCATCGAACTGGGATCCGCAGCTGGGTGCCAAGAACGCGCGCGATTTGATCGTGAAGTTCGGCAGCGAAATCAAGGGTGTGTGGGCAGCTGATGACGGCATGCAGATCGGTGCCATGCAGGCTTTTGAAAATGCTGGCCTGCTGGAGCAGACCAAGTTTGCCTCGGACGGTCTCTATCCAAAGACCCTGGAAGACATCATCGCCGGTCGTGGCGGCAACGCCATCGTTGGTGAAACCTTCCACCGCGGCTACATGGCTTCTGCCGTCGGTCTTTGGACAGCCTATCTTGCCGCTACCGGCAAGATCGATCCAAGCAAGGAACCACTGGAGCATCGCGAAAGCCTGTTCAAGCTCAGTTGCGTGACACCAGCCAACTACAAGGAATACCTGAAGTACGACGAACCAGGCGCTGCCGATGCGTTCATTGAACAGCTTGAAAAAGTTGGTCCATGGGCCGCCGAGCCAATGCCACTGGTTGGCGGTGGCGCTGAAGTCATGCCTGCAGAATAAGCATCGACATTCCCGGTCGGGGTCATCGACCCCGGCCGGAACGCATGGTACGATCATCTTTTATGAACCCTGCGCGCTATCATCTTTTATGAACCCTGCGCGCTGGTGGGGCTCAAAAAAGTTGATCCGAAGCCTTGACGTCTTCAATAGTCTGACCAGAGATCGAGATATGCAAATGAAGTTGCCAGGAGAATGGAAAAGTCTTGCCTCACTGCTCGCATCAATTGTCGTGCTCGCCATCATCTTTGCCTATCTGAACCCACGATTTGGCAGTCTCGAAAACTTCCGCAACATCCTCTTTCAAATGGCCGTTCCCCTCATCATCATCGTGGGAACAACTTTTGTGATCCAGTTGGGGTCCATTGACCTCTCGGTGCAGGGCATCATGGGTGGCGCTGGCATGGCCTGGATATTGATGTCCGCAAACACGCGCCTGGAAACAGACTATGGCATTTGGGCCTGGGTGGTTGCCATTGGCATCGGCGTGGCATTGGGCCTGCTGGCAGGCGCACTTCATTCACTCATCAAGGTTCCATCTTTCGTCGTCACATTGGGCACGTGGTACATCGGCCTGGGCATCGGAATCATCCTCTATGGCGATGACATGTTGCCCAGCCTCACAAGCAATGTACTCATGGCCTGGCCAACGAAACTCACTTTAGGATTGCCGAATGCCTTCTGGCTCGCCGCAGTTATCTTGGCACTCGGCGTTCTGATCAGCCGCTACACTCACTTTGGCCGCGGTGTGCTCGCCATAGGCAACAGCGAAAGTATCGCGCGCAACACCGGCATGCCAGTGAACACCATCAAGATCATGGCATTCACCATTGCCGGAGCACTCAGTGCATTGGCGGGAATTCTCGCCACCATGCAAATTGGCGCAGGATCGCCGGACCTTGGATCAGGACAGCTGTTTACAGTGATACCAGCTGCGGTCATCGGCGGCACCGCATTGAGCGGTGGCGAAGGCGGTGTTATGCGATCCGCGATTGGCGTTTTCCTGCTCATCATTTTGAATAATGGTTTGGTGCTCGCGGGCGTTGATCCCGCCTGGCAGTCAGGCGTGTTCGGCGCGATCCTCATTGCTGCAATTGTTGCCGTAGCCCGTCCTGATCGCGGCATCCTCAAGATTGCGAAATGATCATGACAACGCCAACCGTACTCAAACTCGAAAATATCAGTCGTGCCTTTGGCCATGTCAGTGCAGTCAAATCCATCTCGCTTGAAATCAAGCGGGGAGAAGTCATCGGCCTCGTGGGTGAAAACGGCGCGGGCAAGTCCACATTGCTCAAAATCCTGTCGGGTGTTGAACAGCCCGACTCAGGAACGATAGAAATCAACGGCAAGACCGTCACCTTCCGCAGCCCGAATGACGCGGTGCGGGCGGGGGTCGGTGTTGTGCATCAGGAACAGTCATTGTTCACCAATTTGACCGTCGCCGAAAACCTTGATACGCGCAATGCGGGTCGGATCGGACGGAAGAATTGGAAACGCGTCAACAGAGAATGCGTAACAGCGCTGAAAAAAATCGGTGTGGAATTGGACCCGACTGCGCGCGTCAGCGACCTGTCATTTGTTGATCGTCAGATGGTGGAAATAGCCAGAGCTGTTTCAGTCGATCCCAATATGACAGGCACACCGCTCATCATTCTGGATGAACCGACAGCTGTTTTGGAACAGACGGAGACAGCTGTGCTGGAACGCGAAATCCGAAAACTCAAGGAGATTGCCAGCGTCATTTTTGTCTCGCACCGCCTAGACGAGATCATGCGGATTTGTGACCGCGTTGTGGTGATGCGAAGCGGCAGAATTGTCAGCGACAAAAAGACCAGTGAAGTGACGAAGGACGACCTGTTCCGCGACATGGCTGGCGGCATGTCTCAAACCGCCCATGCCGCCCGAAAGCGCTTTACCGAAGGTGCAAAACCCGCAATCGAAGTGCATGAGCTCGCCCGCAAAGGAAAATTCAAGAACATTACTTTCACTGCGCGGCCCGGGGAGATCATCGCACTTGTCGGATCCAACGCATCTGGCCGCGGAGCAGTGGTGCGCACGATTTTTGGCGCTGAAGCCTATGATTCAGGCACAATCGGCGTGAAGGGCAAACGTGTGTTACGCTGGTCTATCAGGAAAGCCGTGCAGGCTGGTCTTGCGTATCTGCCAGCAGAACGAAAGGTCGAAGGCATGATTTCCGGTATGTCGGCCACACGCAATGTAGCACTGGTTTATCAAGGTGATGGTGCTTCCGGCCCGTTTCTCAGGCTTAGGAAATTGGCAGAAGCTGCGCAGAGCTGGTTTGATCGGCTTGATGTGCGGCCAAACACAATCTCAAAACCACTCATCAATTTCTCTGGCGGCAATCAGCAGAAGGTTGTTTTGGCAAAATGGTTGAACTCACCTTACACTGATGTGCTGTTGCTTGATCATCCATTGCGCGGCCTGGACGTGGGTGCTGCCCAGACTGTGAACGGGGAAATCATCAAAGCTTGCGAAAATGGTGCGTCCGTCATTTTGCTTCCTGACACAATCGAAGAGGCGCTTGAAATGGCTGACGAGATTATTGTGATGCGCGACGGTGAAATTTCCGCACGCCATGACATGCGGACAAAAAATAATCTGACTGTTCAAGACATTGTTGCAGAAATGGTATGACAGACGTGACCGGTAATCCTGTGGAAAATGCAAACAAATCGGGCATCAGTGAAGGCGAAGCTGTGGTCGTCAGGTTTGGTCAGAATATCTCCTGGAGCGCATTTGCACCGCCTTTGGTGTTTGTTGCGATGTTACTCGGCGTGTCGGTTCTGAACTCCAACTATCTTGGCCCCCTTGGTATTTCCATCGCCACCGCAACGGCTGCTCCGATCATGTTTTTGGCACTGGGTCAATCAATGGTGTTGCACATTGGCTCAATTGACTTGTCGAATGCAGCCATCGCACTGCTGGGAGCGCTTGTGTTGGCGCTCGCATTGCCGCCGCTGGGTGTCGGGGCGTTTGTTTTGATCCTTTTGCTTGTCACCATCATCGGTGCCATCAATGGCGCGGTGATCGGCTATGCACAGGTGCCGTCTTTTGCGCTTACGCTTGGCACACTGGCCATTTTGCAGACCGCCGCACTCGTCGTGAGTGGTGCGGACACAATCTACGTCAGTGAAAATCGCGAACTTGTTTCGACGTTGTTCGAAAAGCAGATATTCAACGCGCCGCTGACCTTTTGGATTGGCATTGTTGCTGCTTTCATTTTGTGGGCTGTGCTGCGTTACACCATTCTGGGCCAGAACATGACCGCCATGGGAAAGAACGAATTGGGTGCCACCCTGTCTGCTGTTCCAACCCGCCGGGTTCGCATCATCGCCTATGCGCTTTCAGGTTTCATGGGTGGGCTTGCCGGTCTCAGCATTGTGGCCCAGGCGGGATCAGCATCAGCGAGCGGCCTTGGCAGCGATCTGCTGCTGCCTGGCATTGCGGCTGCTTTGATCGGCGGCACCTCGATTTCAGGTGGCCAAACCAACCCACTGAACGTCGTATTTGGAGGCCTGACAGTTGGCTTCGTGCCCATTGCCATTCAGGCGATGGGGCTCGGCGCCCAAGCACAGAGCCTCGTCTATGGCATCTTTATTATTCTAGTAGTTGCTCTTACGACGGTGCGTTCGCGGAGTTCTGTCATAAAATAATTCTCTGCGTATTTGAAGCTGGCGAACGGGCGAACTATGGCATTGCGATATCGGCTTGTATGAAAACGCAAACGATAACGTTGAATGACACTTGGACCCAGATAGTTCGGAGTCACGTGATTTGTGATTATTATACGTTGCTATGGAAATCATTTTGACCGCTTTCTTTCAAGGTCAGCATTGAGTTTGTTTCAGCGAATCTAAACTCAACTGCACTGGCCAAAACGCAGATTTGTGATGATGAGGGAAAACCTTGCCAATGCCGCGTGTCACAATGCGCTGCTCGAGCAGGACTTGCCATGCATCATAACCTGTCAGGTTCAACATCGGGATGCGTTGATTGTTGCCATCTTTCTTCCAAGGATCTTTGCGATCACGCACAGTGACCATGCGATTGCGAATATCCACATCATCTCAAGTGATTGTGCAGATTTCTTCCTGGCGCATGGCTGTGGCAACAGCAAATCTGATCAGGCGGCCAACGGGAATAAGCCGCCTTGGTTTTTCATCAAAATATTTGATCAGATCATCGCGCTCGTTTTGTGTTGGCCGTCGGTCACGCTCTTGTGGATCACCAATCAGGTCCAGTCGCTTGAGTGCCACCCGCGCAAGCCTGACTTCCTCAGGTGATATTGCAATGCCATGAACAAAGGCGGCATGCGTGAGCAAGGTGCCGATGAAAGATATGTCGATTGCCAGCGTTGCTGGACCCGCCCCTTGCTTCACACGTTGACGGCTTTGGGGTCATTTCCCTTGTCGATTGTGCGTTCAGTTTCCAGTGCCCAAGTGTCTGCATCCGCTCGCCGCCGAAACGTATTGCTGATATACTTTCACGTCCGCCTCACTTGGGCACGCCAGTTTCCGGAAGGCAGCTTGACGATCACGGGGATTCGTGTGCACTCCTAACCAAAGTCATGTGCGATATGTGTGCAGCAAGGGAACGAAACAAGTCTAAAAGCCGGGAAATCGAGAGATAAAAACTGCACACGTTCACATCTGTTCACTTGAGTTTACAGGGATAAACTATTGAATTACAAGAACAAAATATTCGCTGTTGCGCCCATGATGGAATGGACTGACCGGCATTGCCGGGTTTTCCACCGGGTGTTGTCCAGCCATGCCTTGCTTTACACGGAAATGGTGAATGCGCTGGCCATAAAACATGGCAATCGTGCGAAGTTGTTGGATTTTGATGCGCGGGAGCAGCCTTTGGCTTTGCAGCTGGGGGGCAGTGACCCGGCCACACTCGCCGAAGCCGCACGCATCGGCGAGGACTGGGGCTATTGCGAAATCAACTTGAATGTTGGCTGCCCGTCGGACCGTGTGCAGGGCGGCAATTTTGGTGCCTGTTTGATGGCGACGCCCCAACTTGTCGGGGATTGTATTGCCGCCATGCAAAAAGCGGTCAAGGTGCCGGTCACAGTTAAATGCCGCATCGGCATAGACGACCAAGATTCCGAAAGTGATTTTCAGAATTTTATTGAAACCGTTGCGCAGTCGGGATGCAAAACCTTCATTGTGCATGCCCGTAAGGCTTGGCTGAAAGGTTTGAGCCCAAAAGAAAACCGGGAAATCCCTCCACTTGACTACGACCGTGTACACCGTCTCAAAACCTCCAAACCAGATTTGAATATAATCCTTAATGGCGGGTTGTCAATATTGGGGGAGGATTTATTTCATTGTGAAAGTTTGGACGGTTTAATGTATGGCCGTGAGGCCTATCACAATCCTTGGATTTTGAGTCACGTTGACCCGTTGTTCTCGAACAACGCAGCGCCAGTGGCAAACCGAAAACAGGCTGCAGCAGCTATGTTCGAATATATTTCGGCTCAAATAGCAATGGGGCAGCCCCTTCACCGCATCACCCGCCATATGCTGGGGCTTTATCATGCGCAGCCGGGCGGTCGCGTCTGGAGACAAATTTTGTCTTCAGAAGCCAATAGGCCAGGGGCAGGGTTGGAGGTTGTAATAAAAGCTTTGGCAGCTGTTGAACATCACGCCGCCCAAAGCAGTCTAAAAATGAGCGATGCTGGTATTACCCAAGCACCGCTCTCAGTTGCAGGGTATTCCACGCCAGTCTAAATCGAAGTTTGTGACAGTTGCATCACCCAAATGGGTGATAATTGCTATTATTCTGCTGCAATCCGACCGCGCCGACCGCCGCGCCGAGTTTTCCGCAACGTCAATGTGGCCACGCGTTCAGGTAAATGCTCAATAACGCTATGCCGTTCCGTTGGCGTCATCTCTATCCAATCGGCAATTTCCATGCGGGTGCGACCGCAGCCAATGCAAAACCCGGTTTCAGGTTCAACCACGCAGATTTTAATGCAAGGGGTTTCGATATCGGGAAAGTGATTGGACGTCATTGACACAGGATGGGGATGATTGATCACGGTGCCATGACACAGCGCGACATGCCGTGTCAATTCAGCGTCAATTTTTCAATACCAGTTTGCCGTTTTCAACACTGAAACTTCGAAGCCGCGACAGGAAGCTCATACCCAGCAATGTGCCGCGCAGAGCGCCGCGTTGCAGCACTAATCCTTGCACGTTCGAAACCCGGACATTGTCAATTTCAACTTCCTTCAAAATGACATGGGCCGCTTCGCCTTCGCCATTTGCGGTTTGAACTTTGACATCATAGTTGAGGGTGTTGGGGCGAAGGCCAATGCGTTCTGCATCTTCATAGCTTAATGCCACGGCGCTGGCACCCGTATCAACCAACACTTCGACATCCCGATTGTTGATTTCTGCCGTCGTTACAAAGTGACCATTTGGGCCAGCTTTCAGTTCCGTCATGGCATAGAGACGCAGTGGCTCGATTGCGGGTTCAGCCAAAGGCTGAAAGCCCGGCAAGCCAGCACCCATCGTCAGCAAAAACGCCAGACCACAACTTGGTAACACACCAGACAAACGCATACGCGAACCTCATTCGATTGCGCGTGAGGTTAGCGTTGAAACTCTTCACCAAACTTTCATGGCGCGGAGGAATTTGCCGGGAGGGTTAATGAAGTGTTGCCACAAATGCTGTGAGCATCATGAGCTCGCAAGCAACTTGTGCTGCACCACAAATATCTCCGGTTTGACCACCAATAAGGCGGACCGCTTGCCAACGTATTGCAGCAGTTGCAGCCAACCCTGAGCCTAAGGCCAACACTGCATTTCCGAAGCTGGTGTAATACCCGGCCAGCAGCGTCAGCCCCAAGCCGATGACAATTGCGAACATCGCCACCGCGCGTGGCGGTCGCCCGGCATAATTGGATAAGCCATCGTTGCGGGCAGGCGGTGTGGCCCACAGTAAATCAACCACCAAAGCGCGTGAGAAAGCTTGCGTGGCAACCACCACAGTGACAATTGTAGGCAACGGCAATTGAAGCAGGCTCGCATAGGCGACGACGCGAATCCCGACCGCGACGATAAGAGCCAGCGCACCATAAGTCCCGATACGGCTATCGCGCATAATCTCTAATCGACGTTCGCGGGTTTTGCCGCCGCCCAGACCATCGGCAGTATCAGCAAAGCCGTCTTCATGCAGTGCTCCCGTGATCAACATTCCAACTGCCACAGCAATCAAAGCTGTCATCATGGCAGGAAGCCTGGCGAATTGACCGGCAATCAACACTGCTGCAATCAACAGTCCAATCACGCCACCCGCCAGCGAAAACATCCGCATGGTTTGATTAGGCGGCGGCGGGTCAATGGTCCTGCTGAAAGGAATGGGCAATCTCGTGAGAAACTTGAGTGCATGCACAAGCTCAGCCATCGGTCGAAAAGCCGGGCTTTCAAGTTGCGGTTGCGGGGCAGGGGGCGGAAAGTCGCTCATGGCTCTAAGTTTGTCTTTAACAAAGTTGACGTCTGCCTCAAGCCGCGCCCAAAAGCCACTGAGATTTTTGTGACCACGATTCTTGAAAGTTCCCGATGACCACAGGCCTTCCCTTCGACGATATTCGCGCACTTCTGGCCGCCATGCCGGAGGCTGATTTGCAGGCGGTGGCCCAAGTCAAAGCCCGCGATGCACAATTGACCAAGCCACCGGGCGCTTTGGGTCGTCTTGAAAATATCACGGAGTGGTTGGCGGCTTGGCAGCAGCGCGGCGTTCCGAAAGTTGAACGCCCGGTGGTCGCTGTATTTGCGGGTAATCATGGCGTGGTGGCGCAAGGCGTTGCGGCTTATCCGCAAGCTGTGACGGCACAGATGGTTGCGAATTTCCAAAATGATGGCGCAGCGGTCAATCAGATTTGCAAGACATTTGACCTGGGGTTGAAGGTGTTTGAGCTCGCACTTGAAGTGCCGACCAAAGACATCACACAAGACGCCGCTTTGACCGAGCAGGACTGCGCTGCCACCATGGCCTATGGCATGGAAGCCATAGCCAATGGCTGTGATCTGTTGTGCATCGGTGAAATGGGCATCGGCAACACCACGATTGCTGCAGCAATGGCGCACGGCCTGTTTGGCGGTAAGCCTGAGGACTGGGTGGGGCCTGGAACCGGGGTTGATGGTGAAGGATTGAAGCGGAAAGCTGATGCTGTGCGGCGCGCGGCGGCTTTGCATGCTGATCATTTGCATGATCCGCTGGAAGTTTTGCGGCGCATGGGCGGGCGCGAATTGGCGGCCATGGCAGGGGCGATTTTGGGTGCCCGCATCAACCATGTGCCGGTGTTGATTGATGGCTACGTGGCAACCGCTGCCGCTGCTGTTTTGTATAAGCTGAACCCGAAAGCCCTCGATCATTGTATGGCGGCCCATGTGTCAGCCGAACCCGCCCACCGCGCACTTCTGGCGAAGCTGGGACTGAACCCGCTCCTCGACCTTGGCATGCGCTTGGGCGAAGCTTCGGGAGCCGCACTGGCTGCCGGATTGGTGCGCGCCGCAGTCAATTGCCACAACGGCATGGCGACATTTGCAGGTGCTGGAGTGAGTGATAAAGCGTGACGGCCCTCACCTGCCTCGCCAAAGGCTCGGCGTCCTCTCCCGCGAGCGGGAGAGGTGAAGACAAGCACATTTCACTTCTCCCGCTCGCGGGAGAAGGTGGCGAGCAACGCGAGACGGATGAGGGCCGTGTTACGGCGGTTTGAAAATAAAGCGAGGGGATGTTCCCGTCCGGGCTTCAAGCCAGCATGCGGTAGAGTGGTAAATGTAGTGTGTTCGGCTCAAAGCCCAACTTTGAAACGCAGCGATTTTG
>JAYUQS010000257.1:0-6457 GCA_043756645.1 Hyphomicrobiales bacterium
TTCCCGCTGGCCAGTAAGTCTTACGCCTCGATGAGCAAAATGAAAAAGCTGCAGCCGGAAATGGAGCGGATCAAAGCTGCCCATCCCGATGACAAGATGAAGCAGCAGCAAGAAATCATGGCGATGTACAAGAAAGAAAAAGTCTCGCCGCTCTCCGGCTGCTTGCCAATTTTTGTACAGATCCCGATTTTCTTCGCGATTTACAAAGTCATTTTGACATCCATCGAACTGCGACACGCACCGTTTTATGGATGGGTTCACGATTTGGCCGCGCCAGATCCAACAAGCCTGTTCAATCTGTTTGGGTTAATCCCGTGGTCCCCGCCACAAATCCTGATGCTCGGCGTTTGGCCGATTTTGATGGGCATTACGATGTGGGTGCAAATGCGTTTGAACCCCGCCCCAGCTGATCCCATCCAAGCCTCAATGTTCAACTGGATGCCATTGATCTTCACATTCATGTTGTCGTCAATGCCCGCAGGCCTTGTGATTTATTGGACGTGGAGCAATCTCCTTTCAATCCTGCAGCAGAGCTACATCATGAAGAAGAACGGTACAGAACTGGATTTGCTCGGTAATATCCGTGACAGCATACCATTCTTGAAAAAGAAACCCACGACGTGAGTGTTCGCACTTACAATGAGCTGGAATTAAAAGCCGGGCGACAGTTGTTTTCAGCTCCCAGCTCTTTCCGCTTGGGGGTTGCCAAACTTGAGCAACTGCCCCCTGTGAAAGGTGTTGAGATTGCGATTGCCGGACGCTCGAATGTTGGCAAGTCGTCGCTGATCAATGCACTGACAGGTGTCAAAGGATTGGCGCGCGCCTCCAACACACCGGGCCGCACGCGCGAACTTAATTTCTTCGATATTGCCATGCGCATGACCATGGTTGATATGCCGGGTTATGGTTATGCCAAGGCCCCTAAAACTGAGGTTAAGGCGTGGCAGGAAGTGCTCAGAGGCTATTTGCGCGGCAGGCCCGGGTTGACGCGGGCCTTTGTTCTGATTGACTCTCGCCACGGTATCAAACCGGAAGACATGGATATGTTCGAGATGCTTGATGAGGCTGCTGTAGCTTATCAAATTGTTCTCACCAAGACAGATAAAATCAAGCCTGCGGAGCTTGCTGAGATGATAGAGGCCACTGCAAAAATTGTCTCAACACGCGCTGCGGCTTTTCCACTTTTGCATGCGACATCGTCGGATAAAGATTGGGGCATGGCGGAGCTGCGGGCGGAGATTGCAGGTTTGCTGTAAGGTGCTCCATCACCAAGCTTTCAAACTTCCCAAAAACACTTCCGCACTTTCCTTGATCCGCACCTTCTCTGCATCATCAAACTTCTCATAGACCCTGCAAATATTCGCCATGCGGGGGTTTTTGGCGAAGCGTTTGTGGCGCGAGATGAAATCCCAATAGAGTGCGTTGAAGGGGCAGGCTTCCGGACCGGTGCGTTGTTTCACGTCGTAGTGACACGTGCTACAATAGTCGGACATTTTGTTAATATAGTTGCCCGAGGCGGCATAGGGTTTTGACCCGAGCAAACCTCCATCTGCATGCAGCGCCATGCCAATGGTGTTGGGCAGTTCCACCCATTCATAGGCATCGGCATAAACCGCGAGATACCATTCATGTACCTGCTGCGGATCAAGACCGGCTATCAGTGCGAAATTGCCTGTGACCATGAGACGTTGAATGTGATGCGCGTAGGCTTCCTCTTTGGTTTGCTTCACGCTTTGCGAAATGCAGTTCATGTTGGTGTCGCCGGTCCAATAAAAATCCGGCAGCGGCCTCGTGGCTTCGAGCGCGTTTGACTGCGCATAATCCGGCATCTTCAACCAATAAATACCGCGGATGTATTCTCGCCAGCCAATGATCTGGCGAATAAAACCTTCGGCAGCCGCAATCGGCACGCGACCTTTGTGATATTCAGCTTCAACGCGGCGACAAACCTGCAAAGGATCAAGCAGTCCCATATTCATGTATGGCGATAGCACTGCGTGATTAAGAAATTTCTGTCCGGTCATCATGGCATCTTGGGTTTCACCAAAACGCGGCAGGGCGGTTTCGACAAAATGTTCAAGCGCCTGTTCGGCTTGCTCGGTTGTAACGGCAAACCAGAAGGGTGCAATGTCACCAAAATTATCAGGCGCAATGCGGAGCGTCATCTCGATGCAGTCTTGCGTTATTGCATCAGGCTCAAAGCGCTGCGGCACCGGCATGAACAGATCAGGCTTGGCGGGTTTTCGGTTTTCACTGTCGAAATTCCATTGCCCGCCTTCGGGCTTATCACCTTGCATCAGCAAACCGGTTTGCCTGCGCATGTCGCGATAGAAATATTCCATGCGTAATTCTTTGCGCGTCCCAGCCCATTGCCGAAAAGCGCCGTGCGAACAGAGAAAGCGTGTGTCCTCCAATTGTTCGATGTGTTGCAACTCTTGTTGAAGCCGCCATTCGCCGGGCTCTGTCATGACAACATGTGAAAGCGTGTGCCGCCTCAAAGCGCGGTCCACTTCATCTTTTATATTTTGCGTATTGCCGGCGTCTTCGAGCTTCACATAGTCAACCTGCCAGCCTTCTTGCTTGAGCATTTCCGCAAAGTGACGCATGGCGGAGAACACCAGTACCAATTTCTTTTTGTGGTGGCGCACATAATTGGCCTCTGCCATGACTTCGGCCATCAACACGATGTCGCGGGTTTTCTCACCACGCCGCAAGCTCGCGAGTGAGAGACTGAGCTGATCGCCCAAGACAAGGATGAGCTGTTGATCTGTGTTGTTCATGCTGCGTATACGGAATGACAACATAAGGGGATTTTGTGGTTCAACCTGTCATCATGTGGTTCCGGCAAGACTTGCGTCTGGCTGATCATGCTGCCCTCACGGCTGCCGCATTGGCTGGGCCGGTTATTCCGGTGTTTATTCTTGATGATGACACGCCTGGTGATTGGCGCTGGGGGGCAGCATCGCGGTGGTGGTTACATCAGAGTTTGACGGCGCTTAACAGTTCATTGCCCTTGCTGCTGCGCTCTGGTGAGACTGTTTCGGCCCTGGAACAGTTGATTGCAGAAAGCAAGGCGTCTTCGGTTTATTTCACGCGCGATTATGCGCCCTGGTCTGGCAATCTGGAAAAACGCGTGAAAGCCATGTGTGACGCCAAGGGTGTTGACTGCCATCGTCATGGTGGGTTTTTGTTGCATGAGCCTGAAAGCATTCGGAATGGTTCTGGCAATTTTTTCAAAGTCTATACTCCGTTTTCGCGGGCTTGTTTTGCCAGTGGTGAGCCGCGTGCGCCAAAGCCTGTGCCTGCCATTCCGCGCTTCGATGGCGCTCTCAAAAGCGACCAGCTTTCGGCTTGGACGTTGCTGCCGACGGCACCAGACTGGGCCACAGGCTTCGGTGCTGCATGGCAGCCCGGTGAAGCGGGGGCGCATAAATTACTTTCCGATTTCCTTGATGATGGCTTGAAAGGCTATGCCGAGGGCCGTGACCGCACCGATCAAAACCATCTCTCGCGATTGTCGCCGCATTTGCATTGGGGCGAAATTTCACCGCATCTGGTGTGGTCGGCCGCGCGTGGTGCCATGGCGCGGGCATCCGGCAGCTTGGACCATGACGGCGAGAAATTTTTGAAAGAGGTGCTATGGCGCGAATTTGCCTATCACCTGATCCATCACATTCCCAGCTTCCCCGACAAACCCTTCAAGCCTGAATATGAAGACTTCCCATGGGTTGAGGATGAAGTTGCCCTGCAGAAATGGCAAAAAGGTCTAACCGGCTACCCCATCGTTGATGCGGGCATGCGGGAACTTTGGCACACCGGCGTGATGCACAACCGCGTCCGCATGATTGTGGCCTCGTTTCTGATCAAAGATTTGCTGATCCCGTGGCAGGAGGGTGAGCGTTGGTTTTGGGACACGCTTGTGGATGCCGATATCGGCAATAATGCTGCGGGTTGGCAGTGGGTGGCGGGGAGTGGTGCTGATGCTTCGCCCTATTACCGTGTGTTCAACCCGGTGCTGCAAGGCGAGAAATTTGACCCCCATGGCGCCTATGTGCGGAAATGGGTGCCGGAGTTGAAAGACGTAGCCACAGACTTTATCCACAAGCCATGGGAGATGTCCGTGCCGCCAGAGGCCTATCCGCGTCGTATGGTTGATCATGCCGTGGCGCGGGACCGCGCCCTTCAAGCATTTAAAAAAATCAAGAAAGAAGTTGCAGCATGAAAATTTTGGCAATCAGCGGGGCGCTGCGCAAGGCCTCCACCAACACTGGCCTCTGCCGGGCTTTGGCTGATGTGGCTGCTGATGGTGTGACAGTTGAGGTTGCCACACTTCACGGTATTCCGCTTTATGATGGTGATCTTGAATCTGCGTCCGGTAAGCCTGAGGCCGTCAAAATCCTCGATGCAAAAATTCGCGCTGCCGATGGCATTGTGATTGCCACGCCCGAATATAACTTCTCGATTCCAGGTGTGTTGAAAAACGCAACAGATTGGCTGTCGCGCGGCGGCTCACCTTTCAGGTGGCGTCGTGTTGCGGTGATCGGATCAGCCGATGGCCCATTGGGAACCGGTCGTTCTCAATATCATTTGCGCCAGAACCTGCAAGCGCTTGAAGCAATTGTAATGCCCAAGCCTGAATATTTTGCGGGCGGTGCGTCAAAGAAATTTGATGCAGGCGGAAATTTGACTGACGACGATTCAAAACAAAGATTGAGGATTTGGTTGGAAAGCTATGTCAGCTTTCTCAATGCCAAACTTTAACCTTCTTTGAGTTGCGCCCAGGTGTTTTGACGGCCTAGCATTTGCTGGAGGTAAGCCATATTGGCCTGCACCTGATCTGGTGGGAGATCTTCACTGGCGATTTTCTTGGCCTCGTCAAAACGACCCTGCAAGCCCACAACCAGCGCCAGATTTTGACGCACACGCGGCATTGACTTGGCAGTGGGTTGGGTCATGGCCTTTTGCAACAAATTTTCAGCTTCCGGCAATTTGCCCTGCAAAGCATAGGACATGGCCATGTTGTTCATGATGCCCACGTCATTGGGTGAAATCGCCAATGCGGCCTTATATTTTTCGCGTGCTTCGCTGTGTTTGGTTTGCTGGTCCAAAGTTGCGCCATAGGCTGAAAGTGCTTGTGCATCACGCGGGTTCAAGCTTGAGGCACGTGCCAGACTTTCAGAGGCCCCTTGCACGTCACCTACGGCCATCAAGGCACGGCCCAATTGCGACTGACTTTTGGCGTCGTTTTGAGTTTGGGTCGCAGCGGAGCGCAAGACTTCAATTTGTTGTGGTTTTTGACCAAGGCTTTCGAGGCTTTGCGCATAAGCCAGCGTCACGCCTAAATTGGTGGGATCAGATTTCCACTGTTGGGCAAGGGCTTCCGTTTTTTTGAAAGAGGGCGCACTTGCCGTTGACGCGGTGGTCAAATCATCAGTGTCGATAGCGGCTTTGTTGGCTTGGCAGGCCGAAAGCAGCAAAGCCGCAGCCACAAGACTGATTGACCCCAGATATTTGAACGTAACGCCGCCGATGTTTACCATCGCTCACTCCAACACAAAGACAATCAATACTATGGCGACGATCCCTCAATAAATGCTTAACCATAGTTGTTAAGACTTGGAGCCTGAGTGATTTGGAGATGACCCCGTGATTGATGCTGCTGATATTCTTGTAAAAAAATCTAATTCGACCGCCATTGCGATTACTGTGATTGCGGCAAATGACTGGGTAAAAGCCAAAGCGAACCTGCCAAAACCAGCACAAGCATGGGCGAAGGCGCAGGGCTTTGAAGCCGCACCGCTTTCTATTTTATTGCTTCCCTCACCATTGGGTGATCTCGCCAAAGTGCTGGTGGGTGCCCCCAAATCCGGTGATGATGGTTTTGCGCTGGGTGCCATTTCCTCCAAACTGCCAGTGGGCATTTATGCTTTTGAAAATACCCCCGATGCGGCAGAGCTTATGGCACTGGGCTGGTGCCTTGAGCTCTATAAATATGATCCCTTGCGTGACACCAAAGTCAAAGACGTGAAACTCAAATGCCCAAAAAATGTGGATCATGCTGCGACAGTTGCCTTGGCCAATGCCAGCTATGGGGTAAGAGACCGGGTCAATGCGCCATCCAATCTGTTTGGTCCGGATGAGCTTGAAACTGAAACGCGTAAAGTCGCCAAGAGATATGGTGCCAAGCTCTCTGTTGTTAAAGGTGCCAAACTCGAAAAGGAATTCCCGCTGGTGCATGTGGTGGGGGCAGCGTCGCCGCGGGCTCCACGCCTGATTGATTTTAGCTGGGGCAACTCCAAGCACCCGAAAGTCACATTGGTGGGCAAGGGCGTTTGCTTTGATACGGGCGGCCTTGATATCAAAATGTCCTCAGGCATGTTGCTGATGAAAAAAGACATGGGAGGTGCGTCCAATGTCTTGGGGCTTGCTGAGCTCATCATGGGAGCAAAACTGAAAC
>JAYUQS010000258.1:0-6433 GCA_043756645.1 Hyphomicrobiales bacterium
TAATTGAAGAGCCGGGCCTTTCAGAACCCGGCTTTCATGTTTATGTAGGGGCCTGAACAAGGAAGCCCCGATGCCCGTCGCACTCTCTGACTTTTCCGAAGACCTGTCGCTTGAAGCCGCACAACAGCTTGTGAAAGATGCTTTGCATGGCGCTGACGATGGTGAATTATTCATCGAAAAACGCCAGACCGAAAGCTTGGGCTTTGATGACGGCAAATTGAAGTCGTCGAGCATTGATGACACGCAAGGTTTTGGTCTGCGCGCCGTCAGTGGTGAAACAGCAGCTTATGCCCATGCAACGGAATTTTCAGCTTCCGCATTGAAACGTGCAACATCCACCGCACGCGCTGTATTGGGTGCTGGCAAAGCTGCCAATATTGGCGAGGCCCCGCAACGCACAAATCGCATTCTCTATGGTGATCACAACCCATCGGAAGCTTTTGCATTTTCTGATCGCGTGACACTGCTAGAGGCGGTCAACGCCTATGCGCGCGGCTTGGATTCAAAAGTCCGGCAAGTCTCGGCTTCCGTCAGCACGGATTATCAAGATGCCACAATCATCAGAGCAGATGGCGGCGTGTACCGTGATGTGCGGCCGCTGTTTCGTTTCAATGTCGGCATCACCACTGACAATGGAAAAATTCAAGGGACTGGCGGCGATGGGTTTGGCGGGCGCGGCATTGCGCAGGACTTGTTGACAGAGGCCGCATGGAAAGCCGCTACAGACGAAGCCTTACGCCAAGCGCTTGTTGCACTCGAAGCTGACGCGGCTCCTGCTGGCGAAATGGATGTGTTGCTCGGCCCCGGCTGGCCCGGCATTTTGCTGCATGAAGCCATTGGCCATGGCCTTGAGGGTGACTTCAACCGCAAAGGCACTTCGGCCTTTTCGCAATTGATGGGTCAACGAATCGCGTCTGATGATGTGACTGTGGTTGACGATGGCACCCTGCCCGACCGTCGCGGCTCCATCACCATCGACGATGAAGGCACATCATCCAACTGCACAACGCTGATCGAAAACGGCATTCTTGTGGGCTATATGCAAGACCGCATGAATGCGCGGTTGATGGGTGTCAAACCAACCGGCAATGGCCGACGCCAGTCCTATGCCCATATTCCGCTGCCACGCATGACCAACACATATATGCTCAATGGCAAACGCACGCCGGAAGAAATTCTGGCCTCGATGAAAACCGGATTGTTTGCGAAGTCATTTGGTGGTGGGCAGGTTGATATCACATCCGGCAAGTTTGTATTCACGGTCACTGAAGGTTACATCATTGAGAATGGCAAGCTGACACGCCCTGTCAAAGGTGCCACCTTGATTGGCTCTGGTGCGGAAGCATTGAAAAGAATTTCCATGGTGGGCAATGATCTCGCCCTCGACAAAGGCATCGGCACCTGTGGCAAAGCAGGCCAAGGTGTGCCCGTCGGCGTGGGGCAACCAACATTGCGGATCGATGGCTTGACAGTTGGTGGAACGAAGGCGGCGTGAGACAGGAAGGGACCTCACCCTCCCAACGCTTACGCGTCGGGCCCCTCCCTCTCCATTTGCAATGGAGAGGGGACATTGCCACACATGTCCCTTCTCCATCGCAGATGGAGAAGGTGGATCGCGCAAGGCGCGAGACGGATGAGGTCCCTATCCTGCTGCGGCCACGCTGTTAAATGTCCCGCCCTTCCCTCGTCATCTTCGATATGGACGATGTGCTTTGTCACTACGAGCTGGGCAAGCGTTTGCGGTTTTTAGCAGAGCTGGCGAATACAACAGCGCGGGACATTCGGGCGGCGATTTGGGATTCCGGTTTTGAAGAAGATGCTGACTCCGGCGGCTATCCTGATGGGGAAGTCTATCTGCAAGAGTTCGCAAAGCATCTCGGCTATCCCATCACACGCGCCCAATGGCTTGAAGCGCGGCGTATTTCAATGACACCGATTGTTCCGGTGTTGGACATGGCGCGCGCCATCAAACGACAAGCTGACATTGCTATTTATACCAACAACGGACCACTTGTGAAAGATCATCTTGAAACCTTGCTGCCGGAAGCGGCTGCGATATTCGAGCAGCGGTTTTGCTCTTATGAATTCGGCACCAAGAAACCAGATCCGGAAAGCTTCACCCGCCTGGTCAATTCGCTTGGCCGCAAACCTGAAGACTGCTGGTTCATTGACGACAAGAAATCCAATGTGCAGGGTGCGCGCATTGCAGGGCTTCGCGGCCATCATTTCCGCCATGCGGAACAATTGGTCGAAGAGGCAAAAGAATTGGGATTTCAGGTTGAGTGAGACCACCGTCAATGCCCGCTTCGTAACGGGTTCGATTATGCGCCATGTGGTGTTGATGACGCTGATGAGCGCCATCGGCCTCATGTCATTGTTTGTGGTTGATCTTGCCGATCTCTATTTCCTCAGCCTGCTCAACGACAACGACATCACGGCGGCTATTGGCTTTGCTGGCACAGTGGGGTTTGCCAATCTTTCGATCAGCTTAGGCATCGGCATTGCGTCAGTCGCCTTGGTTGCTCGCCAAATTGGGGCTGGCAATGTTGAGCGTGCAAAAGACTTTGCCACCACCTCTCTGATGTTTTGCATCCTCATGTCTGGTGCCTATACATTACTGATTGCTCTGTGTGCGGAGCAATTCTTGAGGCTGTTGGGCGCTGAGGGTGCTGCACTTGAACACGCAAAACTTTTCATTTGGACTTTGTCTCCCGGCTTTGTGATGCTGGCGGCGGCGGTGAATTGCTCATTCACCTTACGGGCCTTGGGCGATGCAAAACGCGCCATGTACATCACGCTGTCGATGGCTATTCTCACCGCCATTGCCGACCCGATTTTCATTTTCTGGTTTGATTTGAAAATGCAAGGTGCAGCAATCGCCAATGTGATTGCGCAAGCCTTTGGTTTGTTCATTGGTTTGCATGGCATGATTTACGTCCATAAGTTTTTGCGGGCGTTTTCATTCGCTGCATTGCTGCGGGATTTGAAAGCCATCTGGGCCATCGCCTTTCCTGCCATGCTCACGCAATTGGCCACGCCCTTTGCAGTGGCTTACACCACCTATTCCGTAGCCCCTTTCGGCAATGAAGCGGTTGCCGCATCCGCTATCATCGGGCGTTTGGTGCCGGTGGCCTTTGGCATTGTGTTTTCGCTGTCGGGTTCTGTAGGCCCCATTATCGGACAGAATTATGGGGCGGGCAAACTTGACCGCGTCACACAAACCTTGATCGACGGCTTGAAGTTTTCGGCTGTCTACACCTTGATCACGTCTGCCATTCTTTATGTTTTCCGCAACGATATCGCCGATACTTTTTTAGCCTCGGGCCGCACCAAAGAACTGATCATATTCTTCTGCACATTTGTGGCTTTGAGTTGGGCCTTTGCCGGTGCACAATTTGTGTCAAATGCAGCCTGCAATAATTTGGGCAAGGCTTCGCATTCCACTGCCTTCAATTGGGCCAAGGCCACACTCGGCACCATTCCTTTCGCCATGGTCGGCGGGCATTATTGGGGGGCGGAAGGTATAATGGGCGGCATTGCGCTCGGCTCTGTCATCTTTGGCATTGCATCGGTATGGTGGGCGTTTAGAATCGTAAGAAATCTCAAACTGGTGAAGTGAATTATGTCCATTCTCGATATTTTAGAAACAGCTGAAGGCGGCAAATTTTTTGTCAATGCGGCGGCGGCCTGCGGGCTTGATGAAGCAACAACGCGTAAAATTTCTGCCAAGGTCGCACCTGCGATTGCGCAACGCGTGAAAGATAAATCCGCAGAAGATCCGGAAGCTTTCGAGAACCTTCTCGATATGCTGGAAGAAGATGGCGATGTGGATTTGAATGCGGAAGGTTCGCTGACAGACCAAGATGCGCAATCTGATGGTGCCGAAATTTTGAACGATCTTTATGGCTCTGCTGCTGAAACCAATGCGGTGTTCAAAGGCCTAGGCGGCGGCATTGATAAAGCAGCACTCTCAACACTGACGTCGATTAACGCGGCAGCTGTGCTGGCGGCATTGGCGTCTCTCAACGCCTCACAGCTCAGCGACGGCGCGTCACAAGCAGCTGACACGTCAAGCGGCAGTGGTGGATTTATCTCGATGGTGATCGCTGCCATTTTAAAAGCCTTTATGCAAAGCGCACAACGGCAATTGGCACCGAAACGTCGTCGCCGTCGTTACACCAGTTATTACGGCCAACGCCGCGCACCCGTGCGCCGCCGCCGCAAGCGCGCGGTCGGACTTGATGATGTGTTCAAAGGAATCCTCGGCGGACGTCGCTGAGCAGTTAAGGGGATAAAACAATGGATCTTTCCGCCATCGGCCGTCAGTTCGGTCTGAGTGAAGAACAAACACGCGCCGCGATGGATTCGCTGGCTCCCGTCGTTGCCGCAGGGGTTCGCCGCAACGCGCAGTCACCACAAGGTTTGCAGGATATTTTAGGGTCAGTGCTGAACGGCAATCGCGCCGGCGTACTTGAAGATGAAAATGCTGTGCAATTCGACAACGCGAAATCATCCGGTGATGAAATTCTTGGTCAGATTTTTGGCTCGAAAGATACAAGCCGCGAAGTGGCACAACAACTCTCGGCCACATCAGGCATTGGTGCGTCTATTTTGAAAAAACTGCTGCCGATTGTTGCTTCGATTGTGATGGGCCAAGTCGCCAAAAAAATGGGTGGCGGAACAGCTCCACAAGGCGGTGGCGGGCTTGGCGATATCTTGGGTGATATTCTTGGTGGTGGCCAACAACAACAAACACAATCCGGCGGCGGCGGGCTCGGTGATATTCTCGGGGATATTTTAGGTGGCGGCGGTGCACAACAACAGCCTCAATCCGGCGGTGGTGGGCTTGGTGATATTCTCGGTGAAATTCTGGGCGGCGGTGCAAACCGTCAACCCTCAGAAGAAGCCGTCACGCGCGGACGCCAAACACTCGATGATGTGCTGGGCGGCGGCACGCGTCAGGGGTCGGATGCGGATATTCTGTTGGACTCAGTGGAACGGTCGATCAGGCGGCGGTGAGTTTGCACTCCCTCATCCGCCCTTCGGGCACCTTCTCCCGTTAGAAGGAACGGGAGAAGGCAAACCCAATGAGCCTTCTCCCGCTCTTTGCGCGGGAGAAGGTGCCCGACAGGGCGGATGAGGGAACTTACCCCCGCCCACCCTTCCTTGACCGCTCATCCAAAGCCAGCGCGGCATTCACCGACAGCGGCAAATGCGCTGCCCACTCCACGTCTCCCCGCAAAGTGCCAGCGTCATGCAAAATATGGTCTTCCAGTTTCAACAGGCTCCGCACCGCCTTGCGGGCCTGCCAGTTTTCATAGGTGCGAACCACAAATCCCGCCTGTGACAAGCTCTGGGCGGAATGGGCGGAAAGGCTGAGATCGTAAGACATGGGCATAGTTCTCCTGTCAGCAGAAATGTAAATTTCTCTGCTGTTTCAATGATTTATTTCAAACCCGACGGTTGTTGATGGTCCGAATATGGACGATTTTTATTGATCAATCCAACAAATGTATTTTATACAACACATCAACAGGAGTGATCATTCCATGATGCCCCACTTAGATGTCGATCAGTTGAAGACTTTCCTCGCCATTGCCGATTCCGGCAGTTTCACCCGCGCGGCGGAAGAGGTGAACAAAACCCAATCCGCTGTCTCCATGCAAATGAAGCGCCTGGAAGAACAATTGGGCCGCCCGCTGTTTTCGAAAGATGGCCGCGGCACAAAATTCACCCGCGACGGCGAGCGCTTGATGGACTATGCGCGCCGCATCGTGGCGTTGAGCGATGAAGCGGTGTCCGCCTTCAGCAAGCCCGACATCACCGGCACCATCCGTTTCGGCACACCGGATGACTACGCCGAATTTTTCCTGCCGGTCATTCTCGGTCGCTTCGCCCGCACCCACCCGCACGTGACGGTTGATGTGGAATGCTTGCCCAGCGTCGAACTCACCGGTCGCACGCAGCGCGGCGAGATCGACATTGCGGTCGTCACCTTCGGCAACAACAGCGGCGGCCCTGATGTGATCCGCCAGGAGGAACTGGTCTGGGCCACGTCTGAGCGCCACAACATTCACAACAATCCAGTACTGCCCATTGCTGTGGCTCCACAAGGCTGCAGCTGGCGCAACATGATGCTCAATCACTTGCGCGACATGAACCGCCCCTACCGCATCGCCTATGCCAGCCCCAACGCGTCCACCATCAACACCACGGTGCTGCAAGGTTTGGCTGTGGCAACAATGCCAGAAATTTGCCTGCGCCCGGGCATGCGCGTGCTCACGAAAGCCGATGGTTTTCCAAAACTGGGAACCTTCGACATCGGGCTGATTTTCAAACCCGGACGAAAGAACCCGGCTGTGGAAGCCTTGGCGAAACACGTGCGCGAGGGGTTGAAGTCGGCAAGGTTTGCGATTGCGGCGGAGTGAGGGGT
>JAYUQS010000259.1:0-6399 GCA_043756645.1 Hyphomicrobiales bacterium
TGTGAAGTCGGTGAAAGCTGATGCCAAGGTTATTCAGAACATGACCGGTGATACCGGTGCAGCCTGGAACGACCCTGTGAAGGGCGGCGAAATCACCAAGGGCCAAATGAGCCAAGGTGCTGACGTTGTATTTGCTGCGGCTGGTGGTACTGGCCTTGGCGTGTTGCAAGCTGCTGCTGATGGCGGTGCATTGTCGATTGGCGTTGACGCCAACCAAAACTATCTGCACCCCGGCAAGGTTTTGACCTCAATGCTGAAACGCGTTGACGTTGCGGTTTACAACGTCATGAAGGCTGGCAAAGACGGCACCTTCAAAGGCGGCGTTGCCAACCTGCAAGCCATGGGTCTCGCAGCCGACGGCGTAGGTTACGCCATGGACGATAACAACAAGGCCTTGGTTTCAGCCGAAATGGTTGCTGCCGTAGAAAAGGCAAAAGCTGACATCATCGCCGGAACCGTCAAGGTTCACGACTATATGTCGGACAACAAGTGCCCGGTTGAATAAGTAACAAAGAGCCCCCCTCAGGCCTTCGGCCAGCTCCCCCAACAAGTTGAGGGAGCGGGGTTCGGTCCTTCCTCCCTCAGCTTTGCTGGGGGAGGTGCCCGAAGGGCGGAGGGGGGCCTTCTTCACACACCATGACCCCGGCAATCGAACTCATCAACATCGACAAGCGCTTCGGCCCGGTTCACGCCAATAAGGATGTGAGCTTGAGTGTGGCCAAGGGCTCTATCCATGGTGTCATCGGTGAAAATGGTGCAGGTAAATCGACATTGATGTCGATCCTGTTTGGCTTTTATGGCGCTGACTCCGGCGAGATTAAAGTCGACGGCAACACCGTTTGTATTAAAACTTCAACCGATGCCATTTCACTGGGCATTGGCATGGTGCACCAACATTTCATGTTGGTCGAAACCTTTACTGTTCTTGAAAATATTGTGTTGGGGGCTGAAGGCGGCGCCTTGATTGGTCCTGCTCTTTTAAAAGCCCGCAGCGAATTAAAACGCCTTGCTGATGATTATGAACTTGATGTGGACCCCGATGCCACCGTCGGTGAATTGCCAGTTGGTCTGCAACAGCGTGTTGAAATTTTGAAAGCCCTTTATAAGGGTGCACAGGTTCTCATTCTCGATGAACCCACCGGGGTGTTGACGCCTGATGAAGCTGACCACCTGTTCCGCATTCTGGGCACGCTGCGCGACCAGGGAAAATCCATCATTCTGATCACCCATAAGCTGCGTGAAATCATGGCGGCAACGGACCATGTGTCGGTGATGCGGCGTGGTGAAATGGTGGCGCACTACGAGACCAAGAAAACCTCGGTTGAGGAGTTGGCCGAAGCCATGGTGGGCCGCCGCGTATTGATGCATGTGGAAAAAGGCAAGGCCACGCCGGGCGAGATTGTGCTTGAGGTGAAACACCTGACATGGCGTGATCGCAAGGGAACAGCACGTGTGAATGATGTGTCGTTGACAGTGCGCAAAGGTGAAATTGTGGGCATTGCGGGCGTATCGGGCAATGGCCAATCAGAACTTCTCGACTGCATTACGGGAATCACGCGGCCTGATTCAGGCGAGATCATTTTTGAAGGCAAAGCTATTGGGCACTTAGGCGACCCTCGTTATTTGCGACAAGAAGGCTTGGCCCATGTGCCTGAAGACCGGCAGCACCGTGGGCTGATCAAAGAATTGAGCGCCTACGAATCCGCAATTCTTGGCTGGCACAATGATACAAAGCTTGGACAAGGTTTTCGATTGAACAAGAATGCTATGGTTGAGAAATGCCGCGCGCAGATGCAAGAGTTTGACGTCAGGCCTCCAGATCCATTTCTAAAAAGTTCAAAGTTTTCGGGCGGTAATCAGCAGAAGCTCATCTTAGCTCGTGAAATCAGTAGTAACCCCGACCTCTTAATTGTTGGCCAACCCACCCGCGGTGTTGATATTGGTGCGATCGAGTTCATTCACAAGCGCCTTATCGAACTCAGAGACCAAGGCAAGGCGATTTTGCTGGTATCAGTAGAACTTGATGAAATCCGTTCATTGTCAGACCGCCTTATCGTTATGTTCGCAGGCCGCGTCATGGGCGAACGCGAGGCTGGTGCGGATGAGCGTGAACTCGGGCTGCTGATGGCTGGCGTGACGAAGGATGCCGCGTGATGGTAAGTACTCAACTCGCAGCGCACCGTTCGAGGCCTTGCTGCGCAAAGCACCTCAGGGTGAGGGACAACAGGATAATCCCTCATGCTGAGGTGCAAGCAACGCGAGCCTCGAAGCATGCGCTCCAAGCGGAATCGCAACTATGAGCGCCAAAGGTGAAATTCCAACTTGGGCTGATGTGACGTTAATCCCAATGCTCAATTTATTCGTCGCCTTATTGATTTCCGGCATCGTCGTGTTGATCATCGGTGAAAGCCCACTAGAATCCATGTGGATCATGCTCAAAGGCGCAGTGGGTTCGATTAAAGGTTGGAGCTACCTCCTGTACTATGCGACGAATTTTATTTTCACAGGCCTCGCCGTGGCCATTGCATTTCACGCAGGTCTTTTTAACATCGGTGGTGAAGGGCAAGCATATTTTGCTGGTTTGGGAAGTGCGTCAGTTGGGTTAGCACTTGGTGGTGCTATTATGCTTTTGGCACCTTCTTCAGTTTCATCGTGGATTGTTGTGCCGTTTGCTATTCTTGCTAGCGTGTTCGTTGGCGCTTTCTGGGGCTTCGTTCCTGGCATGTTGCAAGCAAAGCGCGGCAGTCACATCGTTATTACCACCATCATGTTCAACTTCATCGCCTCAAGCCTGATGGTCTATCTCATTAATTATTGGTTCCGCCCAATCGGCAAAATGGCAGTTGAAAGCAATGAGGTTACTGGCGCTTACATCATGAGCTTCCGTGAAATTGCCAAATACTTCTTCAACTATCGTTTACCTTCTTCTCCTCTGAACCCGACAGTATTTTTGGCTTTTTTTGTTGCTTGGGGTGTTTGGTATTTTCTGTGGCGCACTAAACTTGGCTATGAAATCCGCGTCGTCGGCCTGAATTCTGAAGCGGCAATTTACGCTGGCATCAGCCCATCCAAAATCATCATGGTCGCCATGGCGATTTCCGGCGGGCTTGCAGGGCTTGTGGCCGTCAATGAAGTGCTCGGCGCACAACACCGTTTGCTGTTGGAATATGTGCAAGGTGCAGGCTTCGTTGGTATTGCGGTGGCCCTGATGGGGCGCAATCATCCTATCGGAATTGTCTTGGCCGCTTTGTTGTTTGGTCTTCTCTATCAAGGCGGCACTGAGCTTTCATTTCAAAAGCCCGAAATCAACCGTGATATGATTGTGGTCATTCAAGGCCTCGTGATTTTATTCATGGGGGCGCTTGAACAAAGCTTCCGCCCCTATCTCGCCATGCTCTTCTTCAGAGCGGAGGATTGACATGCTCGATATGTTCCTCGGCGCAGAAACGCTATCATCAACAGTGCGCCTGTCGGTGCCGCTGATCCTTGCGTGTTTGGCAGGTCTTTGGTCGGAGCGCGCTGGCATTGTTGATATCGGGCTTGAAGGCAAAATGTTGGCGGCGGCTTTTGCGGCGGCAGCCTCGGCATCATATTTCGGCAATGCATGGTTGGCGCTGTTGATTGCCATTGCCGTATCGCTGGGTTTCTCGCTGGTGCATGGCTATGCCTCAATCAATCAACGCGGCAACCAAGTGGTGTCGGGTGTGGCGCTCAATATGTTAGCGGCGGGCTTGGCCGTCGTGCTTGGGAATGAGTGGTTCAAAGAAGGTGGGCGCACGCCACCTCTGAAGGAAGTGGCCCGCTTTATGCCGATTGATCTGCCTCTGCTGTCGTCACTTTATGACGTGCCGGTGCTGGGTGTGATTGCCCGCATTGTGTCGGGTCATTCCATCCTGACTTATCTCGCATTCGCCTTGGTGCCGCTGTCTGCTTGGGCTTTGGCGAAGACGCGGTTTGGTTTGCGGCTACGCGCCGTTGGTGAAAATCCGCATGCGGTGGATACGGCAGGGATCTCGGTGGCCAAACTGCGCTATCAAGCTGTCATCATCGCGGGCGTGTTTTGTGGTATCGCTGGCACTTACATCTCAACATCCTTGTCGGCGAGTTTCGTGCGCGACATGACTGCAGGGCGCGGGTTTATGGCCTTGGCCGCTTTGATCTTCGCCAGCTGGCGCGCCTGGCCTGCGATGTGGGCGTGTTTGTTGTTTGGTTATTTGCAAGCCATGGGCACGCGGCTGCAAGGTGTCAAAATTGCTGGTCTTGAAATTCCCGTGCAGTTCATCAACATACTGCCTTATGTGATGACAGTCATTTTGCTGGCGGGATTTATTGGCAAAAGCATTCCGCCGAAAGCCGCTGGTATTCCCTATACAAAGGATCGCTGAGATGAAGGACTTGGTTGCTGCTGCGATTGCAGCCCGCGCAAATGCACACGCGCCCTATTCAAAATTTTATGTGGGTGCAGCGATGCGCGATGAACAAGGCCGCGTGCATGGGGGCTGCAACATTGAAAACGCAGCTTATCCTCAGGGCTGGTGCGCTGAGCCTTCAGCGATTTCGCATCTTATCATGGCAGGTGGCACACGGGTGACTGAAGTCGTTGTGATGGGCAATGGCGATACCTTGTGTACGCCTTGTGGGGGATGCCGCCAAAAGATCCGCGAGTTTGCTGCAGGGGATGTGAATATACACTGCTGCTCAGAGACGGGTGACTTGATCCGCAGTTTCACGCTTGATGAATTATTGCCCGCTTCCTTTGGGCCGGAGAATTTGTTGTAATATACGTATATTGCGATAATTACAGAATTAATGTAATATGTGATTATGAACTATCACTCCAAACGCAAGCGCATCTTCTCCACCGCTGATTTGTCCCGTCACATCGGCGACGTCACCCATGCCGCGAGCGAAGCGCCCGTCACCATCACGCATCACAACAAGCCACGCTATATCCTGATGAGTGTTGAGGATTTCGAACGGATCAATCCGCAAAAATCCTACTCGGTCGAGGATATGCCAGGCGATCTAGCTGAGGCCATGATTGAAGCCATTGACGATTTGCTGAGTGGCAAAGTATCGTATGACGACTAAGCGTTTCAGACAAGGTGATGTGCTGTCTTACCCCTACCGTTGGAAACACCAGCCACCAGCTTCGGTCGAACATCCAAAGGACAGACCAGCTTGCATCGCTCTGATGCTGAAAGATCGCAATGGTGCTGATGTTTTGACAATCCTCCCCATCAGTGATTTGGCACCGGATGATATCTCCACCGCCATCGAATTGCTTCCCGGTGAATTGGCCGCCATGGGACTTTCTGATAGGCGCATAGCCTATATTCATGTCTCGGAAGCCAATATAGACGACATCTCCAACAGCTTCACAGTCAGTCCGAAAACCCGCATCATCGGGCGCTTGCCGCAGGAGACGTTGAAGCGCATGCTGAAACTGTTGAAGTCGCAATTGCTGACCAAGAATATTGAACTCATTCACAGGAGCCGAAATGGCTGATCTTGCTGAAATCCTTGGTGGCCGCACTCCCAAAATCGCACTCATCCTTGGCTCAGCCTTGGGCTCTGTCGTTGACGCGGTCGTTGATCCACTGATTATTCCGTATACTGATCTTCCTGGCTTTCCCGTGCCGAAAATCTCAGGTCATGCGGGCAAGCTTTATGTGGGTAGGATTGGCGGCAGAGAGGTTGCAGTTCTTGCTGGCCGCGCCCATCCCTATGAGTCCGGCAATGCAGGCGTCATGCGCCCCGCACTTGATCAACTGAAGGCCGCTGGCATTGAAACTTTGGTGCTCACCAATGCGGCGGGTTCGCTGAAAGCGTCGATGAAGCCCGGCACTTTGATGGCACTGACGGATCATATCAATTGTGCGGGCATGAATCCGTTGATTGGCCAACATGGCGATGAGAATTTTGTGTCAATGACCAATGCTTATGATGCGGATTTGCGCAAACAACTTTTGGCGGCGGCGAAGAAAGAAAAGATCAATCTGAAGCAGGGGATCTATTGCTGGTATTCCGGCCCGTCGTTTGAAACGCCTGCAGAAATTAAGATGATGCAGGTGATCGGCGGCACAGCCGTGGGCATGTCGACGGCACCTGAAACCATCATCGCGCGGCGCTTAGGGATGAAGGTGTGCGCGATCTCCACCATTACCAATCTGGCAGCGGGTATCAAAGGTGCGTCCCCCTCGCATGAGGAGACCAAGCGTGAGGGCATGAAGGCGGCTGGTGACATGAAGCGGCTGCTCACCCGCTTCTTCAAGGATATGCAATAATGCTGCCGCAAGAAGTTATCCGCCGCAAGCGCGATGGCGCAGCGCTTTCAACCGAACAGGTGAAAGACTTTATCGCGGGCCTCACGTCGGGTGCCGTATCAGAGGGTCAGGT
>JAYUQS010000260.1:0-6365 GCA_043756645.1 Hyphomicrobiales bacterium
TTCACCATCATGATCGGGCGCATTCTGCTCGCTGTTATTCTTTCAGGAATAGCAGCTGGAATGGTTATGGGGCTCATCCAGCATGTGCGGCTGACGCCTTTGATTTTGCAAGCTGAAACCTTTGAACACGTGGCGCATGGTCATGGTGCGGAGTCGCATTCTCATGGTGAACACACTTGGTCGCCTGCCAATGGGTGGGAGCGGACGTTTTACACAACGCTGACCGCCATTGTAGCAAGTGTCGGATTTGCACTTTTGATGATCGGCGTAGCTTTTGCGACTAAAATTCCGTTCACACGAAGCAACGCCTGGATCTGGGGACTATGTGGATTTGCAGTTGTAAGCTTTGCCCCTGCCCTTGGCCTGCCACCGGAATTACCGGGCATGCCGTCAGCTGATGTAAACAGCCGCATTGTTTGGTGGGCAGGCTGCGTCGGACTGACATTCATCGGCCTCGTCAGCATCTATCATGTTATGAACGGCAAACGCGCATTTCTGCCCGCAACACTTGCGCTCGCATTGCCTCATATTTTGCTCACTCCGCCACAGACTGCTAAAGACGCAGGCGAACTGCCCGCGCATTTGGCCACTCAATTTGTGACCTCAAGCCTTGGCGCTAATCTTGTTATGTGGCTCGTGTTGAGTATCACCCTCGGCTACGCCTTGCAAAAATTTGAAAGCACCACCAACTCATGACCACAAAAATTCCAACCACAGTCATCACCGGTTTTTTGGGCTCAGGCAAAACCACGCTGGTGCGCCACATTCTGGCGCATGCGGGAAACCGCAAACTTGCCCTCATCGTCAACGAATTTGGCGATGTCGGTGTCGATGGCGATATTCTGAAAGCCTGTGGCAACGACAACTGCACCGAGGATGATATTATCGAACTCGCCAACGGCTGCATCTGCTGCACTGTGGCCGATGATTTTATCCCGACGATGCAGAAATTGCTGGCCCGCAAGGACCGCCCTGACCACATCATCATCGAGACGTCAGGCCTCGCCTTGCCCCAACCTTTGGTGCGCGCCTTCAACTGGCCGGAAATTAAATCGCAAGTGACGGTTGATGGCGTGATTACAGTTGTTGATGCAAAGGCACTTGCAGAAGGACGCTTTGTTGATGATGAAGAAGCGCTCGCCGCACAGCGCGCTGCTGACGACAACCTTGAACACGAAAATCCGATTGAAGAATTATTTGAGGATCAATTGAATGCTGCAGATTTGGTGATCGTCAACAAGCAAGACCTGCTTAGCGACGCCGAGAAAAAATCAGTTTCAGATCAACTCGTAGCCCTCATCCGCAAATCCACAAAACTGGTCTCGTCTACTCAAAGTGTGGTTGATTTGGGCGTGCTGTTAGGACACGGCGCTTCCGCCGAAGACGATCTGCATAACCGCCAATCGCATCATGAAATGGAGGGGGAAACTCAGCACGACCATGATGATTTCGTGACCTTCATTGTTGAACTGCCGGGGGCCTTGGACAAAACCACATTGCTTCAACGCATTTCCAAAACCATTGAAGCCCACGATATCCTCCGCCTTAAAGGCTTTGCATCAATTTCAGGCTCGAACTCAAGACTGCTGGTGCAAGCTGTCGGGCCGCGTCTGAACAACTATTTTGATCGCCCGTGGAATGCAGGGGAAGTTCAATCAACGCGCCTCGTTGTTATTGGTGAAAAACACATGGACCGCGTTACGATTGAAGCATCTTTGAAAGGCTAACTGTGGTGGCAAGCAAAGGGACCTCATCCGTCTCGCGCCAAGGCGCGATCCACCTTCTCCATCTGCGATGGAGAAGGGACATTCATCAGAGCGTCCCTTCTCCATCGCAGATGGAGAAGGTGGATTGCGCAAAGCGCAAGACGGATGAGGTCCTTTCTCTCCGAAAAAACGCGGCATAATGCACCTCCTCGCCACCACATCCGGCGTTGTTGATGGCGGGGCGACTGCTGTCGATTTGAAACAATCGCCGGGTGATGTAGTGATTTTGTCGGCGGCGGATAGTGAGCTGGCAAGTTTGGCTTCGGCGGTTGATGCAAACACGTCGGAACTTACTTTCAGACTCGCCAATCTATTACAATTGCAACACAACTATTCCGTTGATCTGTATACGGAACAAACACTTTCAAAAGCCAAATTGATTGTCGTTCGCCTGTTAGGTGGCAAAGCCTATTGGCCCTATGGCGTTGCGCGGTTGATAGAACTGGAGCAAGAAACCGGTGTAAAATTAGTGTTATTGCCAGGTGGGACCGATGAAGATTTTGAGTTGCAATCCTTGTCTACCGTAACTGCAGAACAGTGGATCGATATTCGAGAATATTTCTCCAATGGCGGGCCAGATAACACACGAAAGGTTATTGCTTACGCGGAACACCTGATCGGTAGTGCTGCAAAGCCAACTGGACGTTCAAATTTCGCGTTGTGTAATTACTACCCCTACACGCCGTCATTCCGGCAGAATAGCCGACATCAGAGTAATGCGACAATTGTCTTCTACCGTTCAGTTGTCGAAGGCGGACAAACTGCGCCCATCGACGACTTGATCACTCAACTCAACCAACAAGGATTTTCAACTTCCACCATTTACGTCTCCAGCCTGAAAGACAAAACCTGCCAGACTTTCTTGCGTGAACACTTCGCCCGATTCCCCGCCGACGCTATCATCAACGCCACGTCTTTCGCGGTCGGTAATGCGGAACAAGATATTTTAGCGCAACAAGGCTGTCCGGTTCTACAAGTTACGCTCGGGGGTAACACAGAAGAACAATGGCGCGAGTCTTCTTCAGGTCTCGCTGCCAAAGACTTGGCGATGTCGGTGGTTCTGCCGGAGTTGGATGGACGGATTTATGCAGGCGTGATTTCATTCAAAGCTGATCAACTGTGGCATGAAAAAACCCAGTGCCGCATCGTCACCTACAAACCCGTTCATGACCGCATCGCGCATGTGGCCGAACTGGCAAAAAACTGGGCCGCGCTCTGCACCACACCGCCAGACAAAAAACACATTGCAATCATCCTCGCTAACTATCCAAACAAAGATGGCCGCATCGCAAATGGTGTTGGATATGACACGCCTGCTTCGACGATTAATATTTTAAAGGCGCTCAATGTGAGAAGCATTCCTGAAAACGGAAATGCCCTGATTGAAGCCTTACAAGCCAACCGGACTAACTCCGCCAGCAACAAGGCATCAGCCATTTCAATGGACTTGGCTGCCTATGAATTGCTCTTCCAATCACTCCCGCCAACTGTTCAAAACGAAATCACTGCTCGCTGGGGAGCCGCACAGGATGATCCATTTGTACGCAACAATGCGTTTCAACTTCCCGTGTTAAAGTATGAGAATGTCATTGTCGGTATTCAACCGGCACGCGGCTACAACATTGATCCCAAAGCCACTTATCACGACCCAGCACTTGTGCCGCCGCATGGTTACATTGCGACCTATTTTTGGCTGCGTCATGTGTGGGGTTTGCATGCCATCATCCACAATGGCAAGCATGGCAATCTCGAATGGTTGCCGGGTAAATCTGTTGGTCTTTCTGATGCGTGTTATCCCGACGCTATCCTTGGACCGATACCCCATATCTACCCCTTCATCGTCAACGACCCCGGCGAAGGCACAGCCGCCAAGCGACGCGCATCAGCCGTCATCATCGATCATCTGACACCACCATTGACCCGCGCCGAGAGCTATGGCCCGCTGAAAGATTTGGAAGCTTTGGTGGATGAGTATTATCTCGCATCAGGTCTCGACCGCCGTCGCTTGTCATTGTTGAAAGACAACATCCTCAACCTCACCCGCTATCACAAAATGGACAAAGACGCAGGCTTCACTGGCGATGATGACGCGGACTTGCAAAAGCTAGATACGTTCCTGTGTGACTTGAAAGAAGCACAAATCCGCGATGGTCTGCACATTTTAGGGGAAAGCCCAACAGGGCAACAAGAGACAGATTTATTGGTGGCGCTAACCCGCGTGCCCAGTGGCGAAAGAACTTCACTGATCCGAGCCTTGGCCGATGATTTGGAGTTAGGGTTTGATCCGCTGGATTGTGAGATGGGAGAGGCTTGGACAGGGCCGAGGCCAATAGAGCTAATCAGCGTGTCGGGTGACCCCTGGCGTACAACTGGCGACACTGTTGAGCGGTTGGAGTTGTTGGCGGCTGCGCTCGTAGCAAAGCCCCCTCAGTCCTTCGGACAGCTCCCCCAACAAGTTGGTGGAGCGCAGAACGCGCACCCTCCCTCAGCTCTGCTGGGGGAGGTGGCCAAAGGCCGGAGGGGGACTCTTGATGTTCTCACCTTCATCAACACCACCCTCCGCCCCACCCTCGCCTCCTGCGGACCATCTGAAATTACCAACCTCCTCCGCTCCCTCAACGGACAATCTGTGCCCCCCGGCCCGTCCGGCGCACCGACGCGTGGACGTTTGGACGTCCTTCCAACAGGTCGAAACTTCTACTCCCTCGATAATCGCACCTTGCCCACGCCCGCCGCTTGGACATTGGGCAAAGTTTCGGCTGACGCACTCCTCACACGACACTTCCAAGACACCGGACAACATCTTAAAATTGCGGGATTATCCTGCTGGGGCACCGCCAATATGCGCACCGGAGGCGATGACTTGGCCCAAGCCATGTGGCTGATGGGGGTGAAACCGGTTTGGGATACGTCGAGTTGGCGGGTTACGGGTTATGAAGTACAACCGTTGGCAGCTTTGGGCCGCCCGCGGGTTGACGTCACATTGCGGATCTCCGGCTTTTTCCGTGATGCTTTCCCGGCGCAAATTGAATTGTTGGACCGCGCCATTAAAGCCGTCGCTGCTCTTGAAGAAGACGCCGACGACAACCCCCTCGCCGCCTCACTTTCTACGGCCCGCATCTTCGGTTCAAAGCCGGGCGCTTATGGCGCTGGCCTGCAAGCTCTCATCGACGAAGGTATTTGGTCATCGAAAGCCGATCTTGCTGCCGCTTATGTGACCTGGGGGGCTTACGTTTATGGAACCCATGAACAGGGCCGCAACGACGAAACCTCCTTCAAAGAACGCTTGAGCAAAATCGAAGCTGTCATCCACAATCAAGACAACCGCGAACACGACGTGTTGGATTCCGATGACTATTATCAATTCGAAGGCGGCATGAGTGCAGCTGTGGAAACGGCTTCGGGGCAAAAGCCCAAAGTCTATCACAACGATCACTCCCGCCCCGAACGCCCGGTCATCCGCACGCTGGATGAAGAAATCGCCCGCGTCGTGCGATCACGCGTCGTCAATCCAAAATGGATCAATGGTGTGAAGCGCCACGGTTACAAAGGTGCGTTCGAAATTGCCGCCACAGTCGACTATATGTTCGCCTTTGCCGCCACCGCTGATGCCGTCAAATCGCACCACTTTGATTTGGCCTATGATGCTTACATCGACGATGCTGAGACGCTGAAATTCATAGCCGATAACAACCCCGCAGCACTTCGCGAAATGTCCACGCGTTTTCTGGAAGCCATTACACGTGGTTTGTGGCAACCTCGTTTGAACTCCGTACACGACCGATTGAAAGACCTGATGCAATGACCGAAGAACTTGAAAAAGACTCCGCACGCCACAACGAAAAGATGGCCAAGAAAAAAGCCGCCCGCGATAAAATCATGGCGGGAAAAACCATCGAAAAAGGCTTGCTCATTGTTCACACCGGCAAAGGCAAAGGCAAATCCACCGCCGCCTTCGGCATGGTGTTCCGGCACATCGGTCACGGCTTGAAATCGGGCATCGTGCAATTTGTCAAAGGTGCCTGGGGCACAGGCGAGCGCACAGTGCTGGAAAAATTCCCCGACCTCGTCACCATCAAAGCCATGGGCGAAGGCTTCACCTGGGAAACCCAAAACCGAGACCGCGACATCGCCCACGCACGCGCAGGCTGGGAAGAAGCCAAACGCATGATCGCCGATCCGGAATTGAGATTGGTGATGCTCGACGAGTTGAACATTGTCCTGCGCTATGATTACTTGCCGTGGGAAGAAGTCAAAGCCGTTTTGCTGGCACGCCCGCTGGACAAACACATCATCATCACCGGTCGCAACGCGAAAGAAGAACTGATCGAAATGGCCGACTTGGCAACAGAAATGGAACAGTTGAAACACCCTTTCAGGTCAGGCGTCAAAGCGCAGGCCGGGGTGGAGTATTGAGCGAAACCTCTAACAATGAGGGTCTGTAAAATGAACTGTGTCAGGGCCTAAACTGGAAACAGGAAGGACGACTCGAATGACACTGACACCTGAACGCTTGAATGAGCTGATTGCCGACTGCAAGAGCCCCGCGGATGTGGACAAGCTTTACAGCCGGATGCTGCAGCAGATGATCAACCGCAG
>JAYUQS010000261.1:0-18407 GCA_043756645.1 Hyphomicrobiales bacterium
CAAGGCCAGAAGTTCACGCCCACGCTGCACTTTTAAATTCAACCGTCCGCGCACCCAAAGGCCGCGGGGGCGTTCCACAATATCAATCCAACTGCCCACGGGCTCTGCCGGATTGTGCTGGAACAGCATGCGAATGTGCTCCGGCCCCTTGACGCGCAAACTCTGCGCAAAGGCACCAGCCATCACCACATCACCTTGCTGGTCGCGCTTGCCAAACAGGCTGGCATAGCCTTCAAAAACGCCGGTTCCGGGGGCCACAGGCATAAGCTTACCCGCCCCGCGCTGTATTAAACGTTGGTTCATATGTTCAAACTTTCGGCAAAGAAAAAGCCGGCTCACAAAGAACCGGCTCTAGAGAAATGTCATTCCGACGAAAGCCAGAATGACGGCTAATGAGAATTTACAAGGTCCATTCGACGGCCTTGTGTGCCTAATCTTACCGCAAACCATAACCCACCGCTTGCCGCTTTTCATCAGCAGACAAAAAGCCTGCATCATTGACGCGCTTCCACAGGGCATCGCGGTCTGGCGCCAGGGCTTCGACTTGATCCAGATCCGGCACCAGTCGCAACGCTCCCTGCTCAAAGGGTTGCAGCAGTTGTGCCAAACCATCGGCCAATCGCCCCACAAGCGGTACCACTGATTGCCGCCAGAAACTGCGATTGGCCTCGGCATAATTTGCGTAGGTGCTATCTCCGGGAATGCCCAACAACATGGGCGGCACGCCGAAGGCCAGTGCAATTTCACGCGCCGCGATGTTTTTTGCTTCGATGAATTCCATGTCTTTCGGGCTGAAGCCCATTTCTTTCCAATCCAAACCGCCCTCCAAAATCATGGGGCGTCCGGCATTGGCTGCACCTTGGTACGTGCTTTCAAGTTCAGATTTCAGCCGGTCAAATTGTTCAGTGCTCAAGCTGCCATCGCTTGCCGCAAACACCAGAGCCCCTGAAGGACGCGCCGCATTGTCGAGCATTGACTTGTTCCAGGCAGAAGCCGCGTTATGTGTGTCAATCGAACGCGCAGCGGCTTCCAAAGGAGCCAAACCATAATAATCATCAGTAGGGTTGAACATTTTTATGTGCAGAACACTCTCGCGCGGCAAGCGCACCGATTGTCCGCCTACAGAATATTCAAAACTCTCCGGCCAACCAACCTTTGAAGGCATCACGGCCATACGGTCAGGACGCAGAGCAAACAACTCGCGCGGCGTATTCTCTAATGTCACCAACTCGGCATAAGCATTTCCCGCCACCATGAGATAGGCGTAGAGATTTTCAAACAACTCGCGCCCGGTTTGTGCCGCATTGGGGCGGCTCAACAGCAATGAAAAAGCATGCGCATCAACCTCCTTGCCATCGACATGCAGCAGCAAGGGAATTGACGCAGCAGCCTCAGCCACCATGCGCACCGCACGATAACCCACCACATTGCCGGCATAGCCTTCACGCGCCAAAGCCGCATAATTCCTAGACGTCCAATGCGGCCGCCCAGCGGTGTGCATGGCCACAATGGATGATGTGGCAGAGGATTTTGTTTGCAGTAGAGATTTCAGTTTGTTTAGCATTTTGTTTCCTTGTTAAGCAGGCCCCCTCCGGCCTTCGGCCACCTCCCCCAGCAAAGCTGAGGGAGGGCGATTGTTCACACGCTCCCTCAGCTTTGCTGGGGGAGCTGCCCGAAGGGCTGAGGGGGTATCATCAAACCGCCCGCACCTTCGGCTCACTTGTTTTCCGCAACATCAATTCCGTTACAGCCCAGACCAGCGCATCCATCCGGTCCGGGCTTGCACCTTCGCCGATGGCGGAACACATTTCGTCTTCCAACGCTGCAAAGCCGCCGACATGACTGACGCGGCCTTGCTCATAAAACGCTGCGACAGGCTCGGCCCTCGCACGTTTTCCACGACTGGCATGTACAGCTTTCATCGGTACGTTCTTGTCGACTTGCATCAGCAATTCCCGCACCATATCGCCACCTTGGTTAACCTCAGCCACAATGCGATCAGCATTCCAGTGATGATACACTGCGACAACGCGGGTTGCCCATTGCAACGGCCGCATGCGCTTCACACTTGCATCTTCCAACACATAACAACGGCCATCCACTCCCAACCCCACGCACACAATGCCACAGGCATTTGACTTGGCATGGGACGTCGCGGGAGGATCCACAGCCACGACGATGCGTTTCAATTCCGGTGCCGTTTTGCGGCGATTGAATTCAATCGTTTCGCGTCGCCACAAGGCCGCCGGATCATCAGTCACCAATTCACCATCCAACTCTTGTCTGCCCAGAACGGTACCACCGTAACGCGCCATCACATCTTTCAAGAAACTCGGAGCCAATTGATTTGAATTATCAAGTGTCTTGCTCCGCGTCACAACCGTTGCCGCATCATTCATCAGCTCACGGATTAATTTGGTGGCGCGTGGCGTTGTCGTAATCACAGCTTGTGGAACCTCGCCCAATCGCAATGCCATTTGAACATTCATCCAGGCTTCTTCCGCATGTTTCCATTTTGCAAGTTCATCACACCAGGCCGCATCAAATTGCGGTCCACGCAAACTGTCTGGTTCTTCGGCCGAAAAGATCTGCGCGATAGAACCATTTTTCCATGTCAACGTGCGTTTCGAAGGTTCATACTTCGGGCGCTCCTCTGCGTGATGTACGGAGAGTACTCCCGATACGCCTTCGATCATCACCATCCGCGCCTCGTCATAAGTCGGCGCAACAATGGCGATGCGTTCGCATTTCCGGATCACCGGTTCAAAAATTCCGAGTGCCAAAGCCTTTACCCATTCAGCACCGGCGCGGGTTTTGCCAGCCCCTCGCCCGCCCAGCACCAACCAATTGCGAAACTCAATTCCTGCCGGAGGCAGCTGTTGGTTCGGCCTCGCCCAGTAAAGCCACTGGTTGTTCAGCTCCACCACTTCCGGAGGCAGCAGGCTGGTCGATAGTTTCTTCGCTTCGCCATTCGTGCTGGAGTCTTTCAATCTTGTCCGCAAGCGCTCCACGTTGGGCGTCATCAAAATATTTGAAGTCACGGGTTTGTTTGACTTTGCGTTGTCGTTCTTTGCGTTCAAGGTCCAGCACCTTTTCGATTGTGCGCACAAGTGTATTGGTAGAGCGAATTTCGCGCTCAGTTGAGAGAGCGGAAACCTCTTCGTTGATGTCTTTCAACTGCGTCTCAAGTTGCGTGACACGCTGATGCAGAATGTCTTTCAGCCGCTTGATGGTGACCGTTGTGGTTTCAGCCTTTGTTTTCACCACTGGTTTTGGTTTTGGCACCGGTTTCAAACGGCCACGCAAAATCCAACCCCAAGCTTTGGCACGCTTCGACAACGTGATGCTGGCAAGTCCAACATCTTCAGCAATTGATGCAACGGTTTCCTGGTCTTGCTCATAACGCATGCGAACATGCGCCCAAACCGGATCATCCGGCGGCGGAGTAATAGTCATGTTATGTGGGTCCTTGATATCCAAAGGCCGTCATCCCGACGGAAGTCGGGATCTGATGGATAAAGATTCCGGCTTTCGCCGGAATGACGACATAATTTATGTGAAATAGAAACGGTTGCGAAGCTCTACTTTCCGCTTCACCCATTTCTGGAGTGTGCCGAGATCTACACAAACGACCGCGCGGTGTCAAGCACTATTTTCCTGCTGACCGCTTTTAATTTATTTTCGTGCGTTTTATTCCCAGCTAAGTTATTGTTCAAAAATGGACATTCAGCAATTAAAATATTTGGCGGCTTTGGCCCGGGAAAAGCATTTTACCCGGGCTGCCGCCGCCTGCAACATCACCCAACCCACACTGTCCGGGCGGATTCGCCAGTTGGAACAGGAATTAGGCGTGCCCCTGCTCGAACGCGGCCAACGCTTCATCGGTTTGACCCCTGAAGGTGAGCGGGTTCTAAAATGGGCGCATTCGATTCTGGACAATTGGCAGTCACTGCAAGGCGAACTCGCCTCCATCAAGGGCAAGAAAGGCCAACTCGTGGGCCGCATGGTGCTGGGCGTCATCCCGTCGGCACTTCCCAAAGCGTCGCTGCTCACGCAAGCCATGAACACTGCGCACCCGGCGGTGGACTTCACCATTCTCTCGCATTCCTCGGAAGATATCATCCGTGCACTGAGCGATTTCTCAATTGAAGCGGGAATCACCTATTTGGACAATGAACCGGTGGAAGGATTGTTGCAGGCCGAACTTTACAGCGAGAACTATTGCCTCTTCGTCTCAACCGAGAACGAATTGGCCAAGAAAAAAACCGTCACCTGGTTCGAAGCGGCACAACAACCCTTGTGCCTGCTCACCCCCAACATGCAAAATCGCCGCATCATTGATCGCGCCTTTGCTGCGGCGAAAGTTCAACCCACAGCGCGGCTCGAAACCAATTCAATCATGAACCTGATTTCGTCAGTGCGCAGCATGAACCTCTGTTCCATCATGCCTGACTATTTCCAGAATGCTTTAGGGGCGCTCGAAGGGGTGACAGCCGTGCCGCTGGCTGAACCCACAGTGTCGCATAAAGTCGGTCTGGTGGCGGTGGATCGCGAACCACAATCACCGCTCATCAAGGCGTTGTTCGAAGCGGCGGGGTCAATTCACCATTGACGCGGCCTATGACCCGATAGCCCCACTCAATTGGCGGTTTTACGTCATTTGGCGTAAGCTGGGTTATGACCGGAAAAACCACACTTCTCGAATTTGCCAAAAGCCCTGCGGAAGCGATTTGCGCCGCCTATGGCAACAGGCCTGACGCTCTGTTGGAAATTTTGCATGACCTGCAACATGATATCGGTCACGTGCCTGAAAACACGCTGCCAATCATCGCCAAGGCGTTGAACCTGTCGCGGGCTGAAGTTTATGGCGTGGCGACATTTTATCACGATTTTCATTTGAAGCCTTCCGGCAAACATTCAATCAAATTATGCCGCGCTGAAGCCTGCCAGTCCATGGGTGGGCGCGAGTTGCAGGCGATGGTCGAAAAATTCTTGAATGTAAAAATGGGCGGCACCACATTTGATAAGAAGATCACGCTGGAAGCCACCTATTGTCTTGGCCTCTGCGCTTCGGCCCCAGCCATGATGGTGAATGAAAAGCCGGTGGCCCGGGTGAATGCCGCTAAATTTGAAAAACTTGTGGGTGAACTCGCATGACCACAAAAATTTACATCCCAAGAGACTCCGCCGCCAAAGCTGTTGGCGCTGATAGTGTCGCAGTTGCCGTCGCATCCGAGGCTACAAAGCGAAACATCAGTATACAGATCATTCGCAACTCGTCGCGTGGCATGGCCTGGCTTGAAACGTTTGTAGAAGTTGAGACGGCGCAAGGACGCGTCGGTTATGGCCCCGTTGAGGCTTCCGGTGTATCTTCCCTATTTGATGCTGGATTTCACCAAGGCAAATCTCACGCGCTTGGACACGGCTTGGTCGAAGCCCTGCCCTATCTCAAAAACCAGGAACGCCTGACATTTGCGCGGGCTGGAATAACCGACCCTGTTTCGATTGCTGACTATACGGCCCACGGCGGATTTGTCGGACTTTCAAATGCACTCAAACTTTCAGGCGCTGCAATTGTTGCCGAGGTCACCGAATCCGGCCTTCGCGGTCGCGGAGGCGCAGGCTTCCCGACCGGTATCAAATGGAAAACCGTTCACGACGCTAAATCTGTCCAAAAATACATCTGCTGTAACGCCGACGAAGGCGATAGTGGAACTTTTGCCGACCGCATGGTGATGGAAGGCGACCCCTTCATGCTGATCGAAGGCATGACGATTGCCGGCATCGCCGTTGGTGCGACCAAAGGTTATGTCTATATTCGTTCAGAATATCCTGATGCGATTGCAACCATGAAGGAAGCCATTGCAAAAGCAGTTGCAGAAAAATGGCTGGGACAAAACATTCAGGGTACGGAACATTGTTTTGATCTCGAAGTGCGCCGTGGTGCGGGCGCTTACATTTGCGGAGAAGAAACCGCGATGCTTGAATCGATTGAAGGCAAGCGTGGCATGGTCCGCGCCAAACCACCAATTCCGGCTCTGATAGGTCTGTTCGGCAAACCGACGGTCATCAATAACGTTCTGTCCTTTGCAGCAGTCCCCTATATTCTTGCCAATGGCGGAGCTGCTTATAAGAACTATGGCATGGGCCGATCACGCGGAACACTGCCCTTTCAACTCGCTGGAAACATCAAGCAAGGCGGAATTGTTGAAAAGGCCTTTGGCATAACCCTCAGTGTACTGATCAATGACTTCGGCGGCGGCACATATTCCGGTCGCCCTATCCGTGCTGTACAGGTGGGCGGCCCCCTGGGTTCTTATTTTCCCGCTGATGAACTCAAAATCGAAATGGACTACGAAACCCTCGCAGGTGCCGGTGCCATGGTCGGTCACGGCGGCATCGTGGTGTTTGACAATACGGTTGATATGGCCCAGCAAGCCCGCTTTGCCATGGAATTCTGCGCCATAGAATCTTGCGGCAAGTGCACACCCTGCCGCATCGGCTCAACACGCGGAGCTGAAACCATCGACAAGATTGTGGCTGGCGAAAATGTATCTGCTAATCTCACCCTGCTCGAAGACCTGTGCCAAACCATGACCGACGGCTCGCTCTGCGCCATGGGCGGATTGACGCCAATGCCTGTCATGAGTGCGGTCAAACATTTTCCTGAAGATTTTTCGGGCGTCCAGAAAATGGCTGCTGAGTAATGAACGCGCTGCGCCACCCCACCCCTGCCCCTCCCCGAAAATCGGGGAGGGGTGAAACTCACCCAACCTCACCCTTCCCCACTTTGTGGGGAGGGGAAGGGGTGGGGCCTTCACCGGAGGATTCACCATGCTGATCAAAGAAACCGACTACGGCACGCCCGCTTCAAAATCAGACGTGATGGTCACCCTCGAAATCGATGGTCTTGAAATCACCGTGCCTGAAGGCACCTCGATTATGCGCGCCGCCATGGAGTTGGGCACCAAGATCCCGAAACTCTGCGCCACAGATTCGTTGAACTCATTCGGCTCCTGCCGTTTGTGTCTGGTTGAAGTTGAAGGCCGCAAGGGAACACCAGCTTCTTGCACCACACCTGTTGCCCCCGGCATAAAAGTCCGTACACAGACGGATCGTCTGGCTAATCTGCGCAAAGGTGTGATGGAGCTTTATATTTCTGACCACCCGCTCGACTGCCTCACGTGTGCGGCCAATGGCGATTGCGAATTGCAGGACATGGCAGGCGCTGTTGGGCTTCGTGATGTGCGCTACGGTTACAACGGCGACAACCACACGTCTGCGACACGCGCAGGCGGCGAAGAAAATTTCCGCTTTAAAGCCAAAGACGAGTCCAACCCCTATTTCACCTTTGATCCCGCCAAGTGCATCGTCTGTAATCGCTGCGTTCGGGCATGCGAAGAAGTGCAGGGAACATTCGCGCTGACCATTGATGGTCGCGGTTTTGCCTCACATGTTTCTGCGGGCATGGATGAAAACTTCCTGAATTCTGAGTGCGTCAGTTGCGGCGCTTGCGTGCAGGCTTGCCCAACGGCAACCCTCACTGAAAAGTCCGTCATCGAAAAAGGCCAGGCCGAACATTCCGTCGTCACCACGTGCGCCTATTGCGGTGTGGGCTGTTCCTTCAAGGCTGAGATGAAGGGCGATGATGTTGTGCGCATGGTGCCTTACAAAGATGGCGGCGCCAATGAAGGCCACTCCTGTGTAAAGGGCCGCTTTGCTTTCGGATACGCCACCCATAAAGATCGCATCACCTCACCCATGGTGCGCGATAACATCACCGACCCGTGGAAAGAAGTGTCGTGGGAAGAAGCGATCGGCCAAGCCGCATCGCGTTTCAAATCGATCCAAGAAAAATATGGTCGCGGTTCCATCGGCGGCATCACCTCATCGCGTTGCACCAATGAAGAAGTGTTCGTGGTGCAAAAAATGATCCGCGCCGCATTCCACAACAACAACGTCGATACCTGCGCCCGCGTTTGCCATTCGCCCACGGGCTATGGTTTGTCGAAAACATTCGGCACTTCTGCTGGCACCCAAGATTTTAAATCGGTTGACGAAGCCGATGTGATCATGGTCATCGGGGCCAACCCAACCGATGGTCACCCGGTTTTTGCATCGCGCATGAAGAAGCGTTTGCGCAGTGGTGCAAAACTGATCGTGGTTGACCCGCGCAAAACCGATTCAGTGCGCAGCCCGCATGTGAAGGCTGAATTCCATTTGCCACTGATGCCCGGAACCAACGTGGCGATTGTGAACGCCATTGCTCACACCATCCTCACTGAAGGACTGGAAAACAAAGCCTTCATCGCCGAACGTTGTGACCCGGTTGAATTCGGCCGTTGGACCGACTTCATCCGCGACAAGAAAAATTCGCCGGAAGTGTTAGGTCTCGTTGCCGGCGTTGACGCTGGAGCTATTCGTGGCGCAGCCCGGCTTTATGCAACAGGCGGCAAGGCTGCGATTTATTATGGCCTCGGCGTTACCGAACACTCACAAGGTTCCACCATGGTGATGGGCATGGCCAATCTTGCGATGCTCACCGGCAACATTGGTCAACGCGGCATGGGTGTGAATCCCTTGCGCGGACAAAACAATGTGCAGGGTTCCTGCGACATGGGCTCATTCCCACACGAACTGCCAGGCTATCGTCACGTCAGCGATGATGTTGTCCGCCAACAATTCGAAACCGTTTGGAATGCTGTGCTCGATGATGAACCGGGCCTGCGCATTCCTAACATGTTTGATGCCGCGGTTGAAGGCAGCTTCAAGGGCCTGTTTGTGCAAGGCGAAGACATTGCCCAATCAGACCCCAACACCAACCATGTGACCAAAGCTTTAGAAAGTTTGGAATGCGTTGTGGTGCAGGATTTGTTCTTGAACGAAACCGCAGCCTTCGCCCATGTGTTTTTGCCGGGCACTTCGTTCCTCGAAAAAGACGGCACCTTCACCAATGCCGAGCGCCGCATCAACCGCGTGCGCCAAGTAAAGAAACCATTGCAAGGCAAGCATGAGTGGCAAGTGGTGTGCGACCTCGCGCAGGCCATGGGTTATGATATGCGCTACAACAATGCTGCCGAAATCATGGATGAGATTGCAGCCCTCACACCGACATTCAAAGGTGTATCGTTCAAACGCTTGGATGAACTGGGCTCACTGCAATGGCCGGTGAATGATGCCGCCCCTGATGGCACGCCGATTATGCATATCGGAAAATTCGTGCGCGGCCTCGGCCGCTTCATGATCACCGAATATGTGCCGACGCATGAACGCACCAATCGTGAATTCCCGCTGATCCTGACCACGGGGCGCATTCTCTCGCAATATAATGTAGGTGCGCAGACGCGGCGCACTGAGAATGTGACGTGGCATACGGAAGATGTTCTCGAAATCCATCCGCATGATGCTGAGACACGTGGCATTCAACACGGGCAAATGGTTTCAATCGCATCGCGCATGGGGGCGACGTCGCTGCGCGCTGATGTGACCGAGCGCATGCCGATAGGTGTGGTTTATACGACGTTCCATCATCCGGTGTCTGGTGCCAATGTGATCACCACAGAATTCTCTGACTGGGCCACCAATTGTCCGGAGTATAAAGTTACAGCGGTGCAGGTGACCTTGTCGAACCGGCAGTCGGATTGGCAAGATGAATGGGAAACACGGGAGCGCGAGAACAAGCGCGTTGCTGCGGAGTGACACTCGCGTCTATCGAAGTTAAAGGCCAGTTAAACGGTAAAAGTGTCACCTGGGCACTCCCCGATGAAACACCTATTGCGCTTCAACTCAATTCCATTCCCTATGCCGTGATGATGGCAACACCCGAGGACTTACAGGACTTTGCCATCGGCTTTGCCTTGTCGGAGGGGTTGGTCAAAACTGCTGCTGATATGACCAATGTTTTGGTAATGCCTTCCGGCGACGGCTTTGCGGTTGATCTGGCGATTGCTGAAAACAATATCATCCGTGAGCGGATGATTTCGCGATCAATTGAGGGCCGCGTGGGTTGTGGGCTTTGTGGTGTGACAGAGATGGAAGATGCTGTTAGAATGCCGCCCCGCAAACTGCCGCCGTCTCATCTTGATGTTGCCGCCGTGAGCAACGCCTTCAACGCACTGCCCGATCATCAACCGATGAACGCCATCAACAAAACAGTGCACGCCGCTGCATGGTGCTCCGTAGACGGATCAATTCTGTTGACGCGGGAGGATGTGGGGCGGCACAATGCCTTGGACAAACTGATTGGGGCGATGGCACAGGCCGGAACGTCGCCACGGGGTGGTTTTGTTTTGATGTCGTCACGCTGTTCGTTTGAGCTGGTGCAGAAATGCGCGATTGTCGGCATATCGGCTCTGGCCACAGTTTCAGCCCCTACAGCGCTTGCACATAAATTGGCGCAGCAATGCGGAATGACATTAGCGGCCCTGTCAAAACAGGGCGTTATGATTTTTGATGGAGAGATATGATGCAGAACCACGACATGGTGCGCATGGCAAACCAGATGGCAGATTTTTTCAAGAGCTATGGTGAGACTGAAGCCGTTGAAGGCATTGCCGATCACATCAACAAATTCTGGGAACCACGCATGCGCCGGGATTTCTTTGTGTTGGTGGATAGCGGTGGCGCAGGTTTAAGTGAGCTGGTGAAGAAGGCGTCTAGTTTCATCAAAAGACCAAAACAATAAAATCGTCATTCCGGCGTAAGCCGGAATCTTTCACCTACGAGATCCCGACTTTCGTCGGGATGACGGTTTTGGGGGGTGAGTCACTCCGGTTGCAAAATCACGAACGGTTCATTCACACAGCGGCGCAGCAGTTTTTCGTAAGCCCCGAATTGACCATCATCCGGCGTGATCAGGCCAAAACGCAAATTATCACCGAAACTCGCAACAGGTGCGAGAACAACCGGCACCGCAATCGGCATCAAGGTTGCGCCCTTGCCGGATTGTAGCGTCGCCAGCAGACCGAACATTTCCCCACCAATCATGGGCCGTGACAATGTGATCATGCGGTGCTGGCCGTGTTTGTTTGTCACCAGATAAATGTAACCGGATTGATGCGGCACAGACACCGCACCGTCCTGTTTGTATGCGGTGTCCAATCTTTCGCTTTCCTGAAACACGAGGTGCGACAAGGTTTGGTCCCAGCTGATTTCGGTGCGGTAAGCGTAGATGGCTTTTGACACACTGAACGAGGGTCGCAGGGTGAGGTAATTTCCTTCCAGCCATTTGACTGCAGGGCGGGAATATGAGCCCAGACCATCGGGTGCTGTTACGGGTTCGTGGGATGTGGTGCCATTCAGTTTGCGAAGCTTCACGGTTAAGGCCGTTTCCAAGCGCACAACGGTGGCCAGCGTAAAAGGCCGTTGGCCTGACAGCGCTTTTTCCAATGTGGACAATGAGAGCTTGGCGTGGTCGGCAAGGCCAGCTCTCGTCATGCGGCGTTTGGCCAGCTCCTCACGGATGAGGCTGCTGATTCTAGTGTTTTCCTCCGCCGAGAGGTTTTCTTCCGTCATGGTCGTTCCCGTACAAACCCGTAAATTCCCGCACAAGCTAGCACTGAAGCGGATGATTCAGGCAGAAGAAAGATGGACTAGACGTTGGCGGCGCAGGCGCAACGGGCGTAACTCAATTATCCGAGGGTGCTTAACTTCGGAGGAATAAAGTGAACACAATCGCGCGTGCTGACGGCCAGAACAGGCAGCTAAGTAAAATCATCGATACTGCCGTGGCCTTTATGGTTGCTTTGAGTTTTTTGTTGGCGGGTTTGTTTTCGCCTGCACAAGCCGGTGTCGGCCCCAACGATATGACATCGGGCAGCTTGCTGCTCAAAACCAAAACCGGGGACTATGTTGAAGCGCCGCGCTTGGGCGCTGATTACAACGTCACCATTTCCGGCCCCACAGGCCGCACGGTTTTAACGCAACGCTTTACCAATCCGGCCAATGGTTGGGTGGAAGGCGTTTATGTGTTCCCGCTGCCGGAAGGTGCAGCCGTTGATACGCTGAAGATCATCGCGGGCAATCGCGTCATCGTCGGCGAAGTCAAAGAAAAGCAGGAAGCCAAGATTATTTACGAGCAGGCCAAGGCCGCGGGGCAAACCGCATCGCTGCTGGAACAAGAGCGGCCCAATTTGTTCACCAATTCTGTCGCTAACGTCGGGCCAAATGAAACCGTTGTGGTGCAGATTGAATATCAGGAAAGCATCAAGCAATCGTCAGGCACTTATTCATTGCGTCTGCCGCTGGTTGTGGCCCCGCGTTATAATCCAGCGCCGATCATTCAATCGGTTGAGTTCAACAAAGACGGATCAGGTTTTGGCGCGACGGTGAATGACCCTGTCGCAGATCGTGATCGGATTGAACCCCCTGTGCTGGACCCGCGCAAATCGGACCCGGTTAATCCCGTGACGATTTCCATTCGGTTGAAGGCCGGTTTTATGCTGGCTGAGGTGAAAAGCCATCACCATGCTGTTGATATTCAGTCTACGGATGATATGTCCCGCGTGATTAAATTGACCGCCGCTGATGTGCCAGCAGACAAGGACTTTGAATTGACGTGGACGGCCAAGGGGACGGCTCCTCAGGTTGGCTTGTTCAAGGAAACGCTGAACGGCAAAGACTATTTGCTCGCCACCGTGACCCCGCCAACGGTTGCTGGTACGTCATTATCGCTGCCGCGTGAATCGATTTTTGTGATCGACAATTCGGGTTCCATGGATGGCCCCTCGATGGTGCAAGCCAAAGATGCTTTGTTGTTGGGTTTGGGCAAGTTGAAGGCAACGGATCGTTTCAACGTCATCCGCTTCGATGATACCATGGATATGTTATTCCCCACGGCAGTTCTGGCTGACAGTGCCAACATCAACGCGGCCCGCAACTTCGTCTCGGCCCTGCAAGCCACGGGCGGCACGGAAATGATTGCACCACTGAAAGCTTCTTTGGTGGACGACAATGCTTCAGCCAAAACCCACTTGCGCCAGGTTATTTTCATCGCTGATGGAGCGATTGGCAATGAACAGGAAATGTTCGCAACCCTGACCTCGCAACGCGGCCGCAGCCGGGTGTTTATGGTGGGGATTGGCTCGGCGCCAAATTCTTACCTGATGACACGCGCTGCCGAATTGGGCCGTGGCACTTTTACCTTCATTGGTGATGCAACACAGGTGACCTCGCGCATGGATGAGTTGTTCAATAAATTGGGCAATCCATCAGTCACCGGCATCTCGGTTGCAACGTCGCAGAGTGGTGTGGAACTGACGCCAACCTTGTTGCCTGATCTTTACCAGGGCGAACCCTTGTTGGTGATGGCGGAAGCCAAGTCACTAGACGGCACCCTGACGTTCACTGGCATGATTGGTGATGCGCCTTGGACTGTGACCTTGCCAATCTCAGCAGCGGCTGAAGGCAAGGGCATTTCCAAACTTTGGGCGCACCGCAAAATCGCTGACATTGAAGTGGCGGCAACTATGCGCACGATAACGCCTGAGGTTTCAGCCAAGCAGGTGTTGGACGTGGCCTTGGCACACCAAATCGTGTCGTCGCAAACCAGCTTGATTGCGGTGGATAAGTCACCCAAGCGCCCAGCTGGTGAAAAGCTGACGCGCGCCGAGGTGCCATTGAACCTGCCCGCAGGCTGGAACTTCGACAAGGTGTTTGGTGAAGTACAGCCGGTGCTCACACCAAAGCAGCGCGATGCACAAGCCGACTTCCTGCAACTTGCCGCATCAACAAAGCCTGTCACCTCTGACCAAGCTTTGGCAAACCAGGTGCAGTTGCCGCAAACGGCTACAGCATCACAGCTGTTCGCAATCATCAGTATGCTGATGATGCTGATGGCGATGATGTTCCGGATGTTTGCGATTCGGGTGAGGTTGGTGTGACTTCTCCCTCATCCGCCCTTCGGGCACCTTCTCCCGTTAGAAGTAACGGGAGAAGGCTTTCCATATTTGCCTTCTCCCGCACTCTGCGCGGGAGAAGGTGGCCGAAAGGCCGGATGAGGGACGATAACGCCGCAACTCTCCTCAACACTCTCGCCCTCCTCTGCTTCATCGGAGCCGCCATCATGTTGGGTAAATCCTGCTGGATCACCTTGAAAGCCGAGGTCTCGCAAATTCTGCTCGACCGCGCTTTCACGCAGTCCATTGCCACGGGTGAAGCTGTGAAGCCTTGGGGTTGGGCCGACACTTGGCCTGTGGCGGAAGTGCGGGTGCCGCGTCTTGGTGCGAAGGCTATCGTGTTGCATGGCGCAACCGGCGAAGCGCTAGCTTTTGGACCTGCCTATTTGCCTGATACGCCGATGCCGGGTGAGCGCGGCACGTCGGTGATTGCGGCGCATCGCGATACGCATTTTGCGTTTTTGAGAGATGTCGCCGTGAATGACCGTATTGATATCACCCGTAGTGATGGCTTGATCTTCACCTATGAGATCACCAACCTGCGCGTCGCGAAATGGAATGCATCAGGCATAGACCGTCATGCGGCGGGGCACAGACTGGTGCTTTCAACCTGTTACCCGTTTGATGGCGTGACGCGGGGTGACGAACGATTTATTGTGGAGGCGGTGTTGGTGAATTGAAGACTACTTCATCACCTTGCGCTTTGCCTTTGGCAGTTTCCACAAGTGATCAACCAACTCATCAACCTTGATGCCTTCTTCAGAATAGACTTCGCCTGCAACGGAAATCCCCGCTTCGGTCACCGTTTCCTGCCGCCCTGAGACCAGCGGGTGCCACCATTGTAAGCTGTGGCCCTCATCCAACAAGCGGTAGGCACAGGTTTTTGGCAGCCAGCCTAAGTCACCGATAATCTTCGGCGTCAACGTCACACAGTCATGTACCTTCTTAGCGCGGTTTGGATAGTCCGTGCACTGACAGGTTTTGAGATCGAGCAATTTGCAGGCGGCCCGGGTGTAGAGATAGCGGCCGGTGTCTTCATCTTCGAGCTTGTTCAGGCAGCAACGCCCACAGCCATCACACAGGCTTTCCCACTCTTTGCGGGTCATTTCGGCCAGGGTTTTGGTTTTCCAAAAAGGGGCAGCAGTCATGCTGCCCCCTCTAGCAGTTACGGAACCACTTCGCCATGCAGATTGAGATCTAAACCTTCAATTTCGGTTTGCTTGTCAACACGCAGGCCCATGGCTTTTTCAAGCACGTAGAGAATAACGAAGGAAACACTGCCGCAATAGGCGGCGACAATCACGGCGGCTTGAATTTGCGTCCATAACAAAGCGCTGTTGCCTTCGATCAAGCCCGGTGCGCCACCGAACATGCTTGAGCCGAATATGCCAATGCCGATCACACCAATGAAGCCGCCAATGCCGTGCACGCCGAACACGTCGAGTGAATCGTCGTAGCCGAATTTTCGTTTCAGCACAGTTGAGCCATAGAAGCATCCGATGCCTGCGAGGAGGCCAATGGCGAGGCCCCCCATGGGTGATACGAAACCGCAAGCTGGTGTAATTGCCACCAAGCCCGCTATCGCACCGGAAATGATACCGAGCACAGAAGGCCTGCCATGACGCAGCCATTCGATGCTCATCCACGCCAATGCGCCAGCTGCACCTGCAAGTTGGGTATTGACCAGCGCGAAGGCTGCCGTTGAATTGGCCCCCAAGGCCGAGCCACCGTTAAAGGCCAACCATCCCACCCACAGCAAAGATGCTCCGAGTACGGATAAAATCAGATTGTGGGGGATCATCGGTTCTTGCGGGAAGCCACGGCGCTTGCCCAACATGATGGCAGCGACGAGGCCTGCTACACCGGAATTGATTTCAACAACCAAGCCGCCAGCGAAATCTTTGACGCCCATTTGGGCCAAGAAACCACCACCCCAAACCCAATGTGCCACAGGCACATACACCAACAACAACCAAGCGGACAGGAACCAGAGCAACGCTGAAAATTTCATACGATCAGCAAAGGCACCACAAATCAAAGCGGGCGTGATGATCGCAAAGGTCATTTGAAACACCATGAACAGCAGTTCCGGAATGGTGCCGGTTAATGCTGCTGGCTCAATGCCTGCGAGGAAGAATTTTGCTGTGTCGCCGATATAGGGACCCGTTCCGCTGAAGGCCAAAGAATAACCAAAGAAGACCCAGAGAATAGAAATCAAGCAGCAGGCCGCGAAGCTTTGCATCAGGGTTGAGAGTACATTCTTTTTCCTCACCAAGCCACCATAGAACAAGGCAAGGCCGGGAATGGTCATCATCAACACCAAACATACTGACACCAGCACCCAAGCCGTATCGCCGGTGTTCAATTCAGCGGCTTGCGCCTTTGCAGATGTGGAAAAGGCCACAAGACCGAGCAGGCCTGTGGCAAAACGATTTTTCAGTCCCATGTGATCCCGCCATTTGGTGATTTTTTGTTCACTCTCGCTAGGCAAACTGCATGCCAATTGGGCAGAATTCCAATCTATTGATTTTGCTTGATTTTTTAGATCACATTGCTTCGTCCAAGCTAATTCGCCCTATTTTTAATCACCGCAATCATGCAACTGCTTGCTAATTAAGCAGTTCATTTTCAGTTGTGCCCAAGCTTCACCATCTTTTTGTAAGAAACTCGACTTTAGTAGCGCTACTGTTTAGAACGGCGGCACCATTGGCTGGGTTGGGACGCCTTTTCGCCACTGGTTTGAGACTTGATGTTTCCCGGGGATATCGTGGCACAACTGCCTACACGCAATCGGCTTTTCCGTGCGATTTGGACGGCGGACTCATTTGTGAGTTCGACGCTGTTTGAGTTCTGGGATGCAAGCAAGCGCGGGGGATCCGCCTATTCTTCATTTTTGCATCGGTTCTTTCGCATTTCGGGACCGCGCCGTTGGTTGATTGACATCATCGACGACTTCGCCACTTTTGGTGTCGTCGTGGCGTTTGGATTGCTGGCCTACGCGCTGCCGCCATTTTCCGGCACGGGTGATGTATGGAACCGAGGCCGCGAATATGCTGTAACCTTCACCGATGCCAATGGCGAGATCGTTGGCCAGCGCGGCATACGGCAAGACGACGCTATTCCGCTCGAAGACATTCCCCCGCATTTGATCAAAGCGGTTCTGGCCACGGAAGATGTGCGCTTCTTTGATCACTTTGGTGTCGACATCATCGGCACCTTCCGCGCTGCTGCCCGCAATGCACAGAATGACGGCCGTGTGCAGGGTGGTTCATCGATTACCCAGCAAGTAGCGAAAAACCTTTTTCTATCACCCGAACGCACCTTGCGCCGTAAAGTTCATGAAGCGTTTTTGTCGCTTTGGATTGAAGCGCGTTTGTCGAAACAGGAAATTCTGAAGCTCTATCTTGATCGCTCTTATTTGGGCGGCGGCACTTATGGGGTTGAGGCTGCTGCACAGTTTTATTTTGGCAAGTCAGTCCGCGATATCAATATTTCTGAGGCCGCAATTCTCGGCGGCTTGTTCAAAGCGCCAACCAGCTATGCGCCGCATCAGAATCCAGACGCTGCGCGGGGACGGTCGAATGTCGTGCTTTACCGCATGTTGGATGCGGGCTACATTACCCAGGGCGAATTGCTGCTAGCCAAGCGCACACCCGCCGTGATCGTTGCCAGCAAAGACATCAATGCGCCGAATTGGTATCTGGATTGGGCCTATCAAGATACACTCGATATTCTCGAAAGATATGGCCTGAGCGGTGACTATGTTATCGAAGTCAAAACCACTATTGACTCGAAGTTGCAGCGCCAGTCGCAGGCGATCTTGAATGAAGCGTTGGCGTTGCAAGGCGAAATCGAAAAGTTTTCACAAGCTGCCTCTGTGACAATGGCGCCGGATGGTGCCGTGCGCGCCATCGTCGGCGGCAAAGACTATGAAGAGTCACAATTCAACCGCGCCACCGATGCCGAGCGCCAGCCTGGTTCATCTTTCAAACCGTTCGTGTATTTGGCGGCTTTGCGGGCGGGCTGGAAGCCAAGTCAGATCGTTCAAGATGGACCGGTGAGCTACGGCAACTGGTCACCCAGAAACTATTCTGGAAAATATGCGGGTCGCACCACGCTAACTGAAGCTCTGGCGAAATCTTATAACTCAATTCCGGTAAGAATCTTGCAGGACGTCGGTGTGAAGGCCATCATCCAAGCCGCGCATGATATGGGCATTCAGGCCGACCTTGAGCCTTGGGCCCCCATGGTGCTTGGCACCTCTGCACTGACATTAATGGATCTCACCGGTGGCTTTGCGCCTTTCGCAAATGGCGGCAAATTAGCGGAACCCTATGCCGTGTTGGAAATTCGCAAACCTACAGGCGATATCATTTATAGCCGCGAGAAAAACAGCACCCCGCAGCAACAAGTTGAAAGTGCAGACATCATTGCCGATATGAATGTGATGTTGAGTGCCGTTGTGAAATCAGGCACCGCCCGGCGAGCAGACTTGGGCTATACGCCACAAGG
>JAYUQS010000262.1:0-6284 GCA_043756645.1 Hyphomicrobiales bacterium
GAGATGTTGCAAAACAATCCCGACGTTGCAGCTGTGCGTAAAGCTGTCACCAACCGTGTGCTGCAGGAATTGAAAAAACTGAGCGAGAAAGACCAAGCGACTTTCACCAAGATCTGGAAGCTTTATGCGCCGGTGATCAAAGAGGGCTTGTATGAGGACTTTGAGCGCCGTGACCAGCTGTTTGAACTTGCACGTTTTGTCTCAACCAAATCACCTGTGTTGACGCTGAAAGATTACATTGCAGGTTTGAAGGAAAACCAGACCGCAATTTATTACATCACGGGTGAAGACGCCAAGAAGGCCGCCGCCAGCCCGCAGCTTGAGGGTTACAAAGCGCGCGACATTGAAGTGCTGCTGCTGACCGATCCTGTTGACTCCTTCTGGGTGCGCACCGCCATGGGCTTTGATGGCAAACCCTTTGTGTCGGTCACACAAGGGGCCGGTGACATTGATGCCATCAAGCCTGCTGATGCGCCAAAGCAAGAGATTAAAACTGATGAGGCAACGCAAAGCTTGATTGAAGCGATGAAACTTGCGCTGGGCACAAAGGTGCAGGATGTACGGGTGTCCAAACGCTTGACCGACAGTGCGGTGTGCTTGGTCAATGACAGTGCGCTGGACCGAAACCTGGAACGCTTGCTGTCACGGCAAAAGGATTCCGGGGTTTCGATTTCGGCCCCGGTTCTGGAAATCAATCCGTCCCATGCTTTGATCAAGGCGCTGGCAAAATCCAAAGATGTTTCGGATGCGGCACATTTGCTGTTGGATCAGGCGTTCATCCTCGAGGGTGAGCAGGTTGTTGACCCCACCGATTTTGCCAAGCGTTTAGGCGAGGTGATGGCGAAGGCGTTTACACCTTTATCGACATGACCAATCCTCGCTTGTCCATTTCAAGTTGGTCGGGAATACACAATGCTTGTCCTTCAAGAATGCGGCGAGCTGACCAAGCGCACGCACAGGCATCGACTATGTCGTTGTCAGCGACATCTTTTTTCAAATAAGTGGCGCTCGGCATTTGTGACCATGGAAAGCCCGAACTGCTCAAAAGTCGGATGCGTTCAATGCGACCTTCAGCTCTTGTTTTCTTGGAGAGTACTGCTTTTCTGTTGTTCATTTCTGCAAAGGAAAGTTCGGGGTGAACCTCATGAATGCGTGTTTGAAGCTCAGGTGTCATAATGCGATCAAGTTCGCGCATTTTCGGGAATATGCCGTATGATTGTCGACTGAATTTCTTTGGTGGCTTAGAGAGCTGCAAGTTGATCAAACAAGCCTCTTGATAACTCGCATTTTCACTTTCAATTGCAGCGCGGGCTGGCACTGAAAAAATAGACGAAGCTTTTCCTTTCAGCATTTGCCGTGCGATTTTCTCTACTGTTCTTCCCGACAATTCTGGGAGTCCAATCGGCATATCGATTGCAACAATCTCTCCATCAAGCTGCATTGCATCAGACAAGTTTGGGAAAAGTTGGTGCGTGACGGTCTTGCCCCAGATAACAGCAAGCCAACCACCCGGAGCGCCATCAATACCAACGACTGTTTTCATTCTAGATAAAGCTTCAGGGTCGTTGTGCCAGCGGAATGTAAAATGCTGGTGTGGAGCCGCGTCATCGCGTGTTCAAACGCTTCTGCAGCAGGCGTCGTCAGGCGCTCTGCCAAGTAGCAGCCAGCCAAAAAGTCACCCGTGCCATTTGGCACGTTTTTGTGGCGTACGATTGATCTGATAAAAACATTTCCATCGGCGTAAAGATGCGTCTCCAATTCATCTGCTAAAGGAATTGAAGTGACGATAGTTTCCGCAATATTCAGCTTTGAAACAGCTGCGATTACACTACTTTCACCCGTGAGCCATACCAGTTCAAACACATTGGGCGTGGTGATTGTCGCAAGCGGCAACAACTGGTCACGTATCGCCTCGGCCACATCCACGCTCACATAGAGTTTGCCGTGGTCCCCCATCACAGGGTCAACCAGCACATGAAGGTTTTCATGTTGTGCTTTTAAAGCGCTGATTTGTTTCGTAACCGCAATGACTTGTGCAGCGGACGTAAAGTAGCCTGTCATAATGGCTGCGAGATTATTGAATGCGCAAATTGTCGTGAGGGCTTCGAACATATCAGCCATCAATGCGACAGACGTGGATTGCCCTGCCGGTTTGCCCAAGCCTGGATGGTTTGACAGCAACACGGTTGGAATCTGCATGACCTCATGACCCAATGCCTGCAGAGCCGGAACCGCCGCCGAATTACCAACAGGGCCGAATACAGTTTGAGAGGAGATGCAAAGCACCCGCGCCATTTTAAATCCCGTTAAATGTAACCAGCATCCATCAGCCATAGCAAAGCTGCAACGGTAATGGCAGCAAAACCCGTGCCCAAGGCCACAGCACCGGAAACAGCCGGCACCGCCTCATCATTTTTCTGTGCAAACAAAAACGCATTGGCTCCCGTCGGCATGGCGGCAAACAGCACTGCGACTTTAATCCACAGCGGCGGCAGGGTTACGGCATAACGTGCCAACAAAAATACAAACACCGGCATGGCCAGCATCTTGAGGCCGATCACCGCAAACATGCCGCCCCATGATCCCCTCAGGCTATAAGCGGCAAGTGACACACCCAAGGCCACCAGTGCGGTCGGCACGCTGGCATCAGAAAGCATCGACAGCATTTTATCCGGCACAGGGTGTAAGCCTAAGCCCGTCAATCGCCACAACCCGCCAGCCACAAGCGCCAGAATGATGGCATTGGTGGCCAGCATTTTGACGAGGGACTTCGCAGTATCAGCAATCGAAAATGTGCTGGAGTGGCGCGAGAGTTCACGGTGCAACGTGGCTGATGTCCATAAGACTGGTGCATGCACCGAGAGGATCATACCGAGTGGCACCGCAACGCTTGGACCAAAATGCGCCAAAGCGAGAGGTGTGCCGAGAAGCGCTAGATTGCCAAAGCCTGAAGCCATGGAAGCAGCTGCGCCGCCGGATACATTCAAGCTGTCAATGAAACGGGACACAATCGCCGCCAAAATCCATGCGCAGGAAAGCCCGCCAAAAAACGCAATCCACAAGGCCCAAGGTGCACCTTCTTGCGCCGCCATGGTGGCAACGGTGCGGAATAGTAATGCGGGAATACCGATGTTGAAGACAAACAACGTAATGCCACGCCCTGCCACGCCATCAAGAATATTGGCCTTGGCCAGGCCATAGCCCAACACGATGAGCCCAAAGACAGGGAGAACCGTGTTGATGATGGCGTTCAAGATTAAATGTTCACTTTGGTTACAGCGGTTTTTTCGTCGCCGGTGTTTGGTGTGCCGCGCGGTTCAATGAGAAGAACATGGCATTCATCTTCTGCTACGGGGCAATGCTCTACACCTTTTGGCACAACATAAATCTCACCTGCTGAAAGTTTCACATCACCATCACGCAATTTTATTGTGAGCTTGCCTTTGATCACCATGAAGAAATCATCCGTGTCCGGATGAGAATGCCAAACAAATTCCCCCTTTACTTTCACGACCATCAGGTCATTGCCATTATACTGACCGACAATCTTCGGCGACCAATAGGTTTCGAATTTTGAAAGCTTGTCTACGAGACTGATGGCGGTGGTTGACATCACAACCAACTATGACTCACAGCATTCTTCTTTTCAAACGCCGCAATGCTGTCAGCCTTCTCCATGGTCAGGCCGATGTCATCTAGGCCATTCATCAGGCAATGTTTGCGGAAGGGGTCGAGATCAAACTTGATGGTGCCGCCATCTGGTCCGCGAATTTCCTGATTTGGGAGATCAATGGTAATGGTGGCATTGGCACCACGTTCAGCATCATCCATCAGCTTCTTCAAATTTTCTGGTGATACGACGATGGGTAAAATGCCGTTCTTGAAACTGTTGTTATAGAAAATATCAGCAAAGCTGGTGGAGATCACACAGCGGATGCCGAAGTCGAGAAGCGCCCAAGGCGCGTGTTCACGCGAAGAGCCGCAGCCGAAGTTATCGCCCGCCACTAAAATCTGCGCGTTGCGATAGGCTTTTTGATTGAGCACAAACTCCGGCAATTCCTTGCCTTCTTGCGTGAAACGCATTTCAAAAAACAGCGACTTGCCGAGCCCTGTGCGCTTGATGGTTTTCAGGAACTGCTTGGGAATGATCATATCGGTATCGATGTTGCGCAGCGGCAGCGGTGCCGCCACGCCGTCGAGAACCGTGAACTTATCCATCTGGCGTTTTGCTCCTAAAAAAAATCATCGTCAGGCTCGCAGCGCATCGGCCAGCGCTCGGAAGTACCCCTCCGCCGCCGTCAACCGCCGCGCCTGCCGGAACGCGCCATGCTCGCCGATCGCGGCTTCGAGTTCGAAGGGTTGCAAGTGTTCGAGCCGCCGTTTAACGCCAGCCCGCTTGCGTCCGTCAAGATGATGTTGAAGCGCGGTCATGATTGTCTCGACATAACCGGCAATACGCCCCAGTTCGCGCGTTGCTGCCAGCAGCAGAGTGCGATCCTCGGGCGCCGCCTCCAGCGCCGCCAGCGCCGCCGCAGCCCGGCTTAACGTGGCCGCGATCTCCTCGGCATAAAGCGCCACCTTCTCGCGCCTCGTCCGGTCGATCTCGGCAATCTGCCCGACCCACTGGTAGATGACTTGCCCAAGGTCGACGAGGTGCTTGGCATAATCGGCAAGGCGCATTTCTGAACTCCGCTCGCGGTCGTCGAGCCGAAGCTAGATGCGCCCCAGGAGGGGGAGGATAACTTATTTCAGCGGGGCTTATTTAATCGTCGGGTCGGCGTAGCACTTGCGCATGTATTCGCACCTGTGACTGCCTGAGAAATGCATGCTGTCGCCCTTGGCCGGAGCGATGAAACTGCAAATTTCCTCGACTCCGTCCGGCGTTAACCACTGTTGGCGCCGCCCGCGCTGCACGGCGAAGCAATCGGCGGTCTCCTCGTCGGGACCGCGGAATTGGTGGCCGCATTCGTGCGCGAAGATCCACTGCTTGACGGGTGTCGAAACCTTGTCGAGCAACTTCGGATTCATGATCAGAAAGCCCGGATAAGCCGCGCCGTAATCGTCAAGCTGTGTGTCGATCACCGTTGGCCGCTGACCGCACAGTTGCCGGCGGCCGTCGATCTTGAACTCGCCCGGTGCCAACAGGTGCGTGTCCCCGCCGATTTGCTTGACGTATTCCTCAGCCGTTGGGGTCGCGTCCTGGGCCTCGACAGCCAGACCGCTGACTGCACTCAACAAAATCGCGACGCTGATGCAACGCCAACCGAATTTCGAACGCATCGTAGTGCCGGAAGAAGTCATGCCGGAAAAAACTTCCTGCTAAAGGTTGGTCGGCAGTCGCCACGTTTGCCCTTATCCCGCACATAAGCCCGATCGATTGTCCGCGAGCAAGTCTTGACAGCGAAAATTTCTAAGCCGCAGCCTCAGACTCGATATTTTCCATATCTTCGTCCGAAAAGCCGAAATGATGCCCGATTTCGTGAATCAGGACGTGAGCGATCAGATGCCCCAACTCCTCGTCGCCAGCCGCCCATTCATCGAGGATGGCCCGCCGGTAGAGGAACACCATATCGGGCTCGCGCGGCGCATCTGAGACGCTCTGCTTATCGATGCTGACGCCTTGATAAAGTCCCGTGAGATCGAACGCGTCTTCGATCTCGAGCTGATCCAGCACGTCGTCGCTAGCAAAATCTTCCACGCGGATGATGACGTCGCCAGCGAGGCTACGGAACTCGCCGGGCAATTTGTCCCAAGCGTCCTGCGCCAACGCCTCGAAATCGGCAAGGCTCGGAGGTACCGCAGTTCGCCAGCTAGGAAGTGTCGATACCATACGTGCGCGAGCCTCGATCAAAGCGGAACGATGTGACTCGTAACACTCCGCTCGAAGAATTGAAACCGACGCATCGGAAAAAGCGCCCTGCGTCCAACTTGACGCCAACCCTCTCAGAGGGTCGCGTTTGCCGCATGGGTCGTCAGAACCGAACGTCCAGTGCGGGCGTTGAGCTTGGCTATCCAACAAAGATTGGCCAGCGAAAACTGGCCAGAAAACATTGGAGTCGGATATGACGTCCGCGGTTAAGTTTTTTCCCAAGCAGATTTCAAAACTCCAAGATGCGCGGCAGAATCCCTTCGAGATGCGCATTGTCACCAGTGACGCCGGCTGCGCCGCGTTATTTGCCCTTCGCTATCGGGCTTACGAAGAATTCATGACCGCGGCCGATAAAGCGGCGATGTCTGAATATCGCGATCAGTTCGATGATCTGCCGACCACCATCCATATCGGT
>JAYUQS010000263.1:0-2408 GCA_043756645.1 Hyphomicrobiales bacterium
CCTGCCCTATCTTGCGCAAGGGGCCGCCATGTCACTGGAAGATGCGGCATGCCTGTCAGATGTTGTGAAGACCACTCACAGCATGAAACATGTCTTTGCCGAAACGGCCCAACGCCGCATGGCCAGAACCCGGCAACTGCACCGCGCAACTTTGTCTGCTGGACAGACTTATCACCTCGAAGGTGCAAAACGCATCGCGCGAAACATCGTCCTGCAATCAATACCAAGTGCCTTGATCCAATCCAAAATGAGTTGGGTTTACAAAGCATAGCGGCCACCCGCAGGTGGCCGCAGTCATTACCATCAGTACAGTATCAGTTGTTATTGTTAGGGCCCCGAGGCGTCTTTGATGGAGGCGGCGTATCCCCACCTTTGCTTGGGATGTCAGTTGGTATCATTCTGATAAAGCATTTTGGTTTTGTCTTTGCTGCGACAAAGGTATTTGGTGTTTTGCCGGGCTTCTTGCCGGGAACACACACCGCAACAGATGAACAGCTGCCACCTGCATCATGCAACCAAAGAGGCTTCTTTTCAGTGCGCAACACGCGTTGGCAACAGTCCACGACTTTTTGCTTCGTATTGAACTGGCACCGCATCATTTTCGATGTGGCACTGGCATTCGCATCAGAACTGATGGCGGGCAAGGCAAACATTGCACCAACCAAAGCAAGTGTTGAAAGAGAAAATACATTCAAGGTTTTTGTCATGATAAACTCCAAATCTGCGATCATGATCGATCGATGGCGCAAATATGGCCGTCGTGAGATAGCCATATGCTGAACGTAAAATTCATCGGGAGTTCACATTTCTGTCAGTGGACAATCCGTAATTTGATACGCGACGTAAAGTCTTGCAGGAGAACTTACGATGACATTTAAACACTATGCTTTTACGGCATTATTGGCAACATCCCTTGTTGCAACACCTGTTTTTTCATTTCCGGGTGCTGGCCCCGGAAAATCAGAACCGACAAAAACCGAAGCTGTGAAAAAGTCACCCAAAAAACTTAACTGCAAACGCGGCGAAACGGCAAAGCTGCGGACACTCAAAGGCAAAAAGAAATTGCTTTGCGTCAAATTAAAAGCCGAAATTTTGCCGGACACCGAACTCTACGCCCAAGCCAGACTGCTGGCTGACGATGGAGAGTATGAATGGGCCTTGGACCACTTGCGCCTTATCACCAATCAAAACGATGCGGAAGTTTTAAACTACACAGGCTACGCCAACCGCAAAGCCGGACGCCTTGAAACCGGCATCGCATATTATCAGCAAGCCCTGACGCTAAATCCTAACTACGTTCAAGCCCGCGAATATCTGGGCGAAGCTTACGTGCTGGCTGGCTTCAACGCGCTTGCAAACGAGCAACTCAAAGAAATCGAAAACCGTTGCGGAACAAGGTGTGAGGCTTATGTAGTGTTGAAGGGCTTTATAGAAAAATCGCAGTAGGAGTTTGCACATGCCGAATCTGAAAATTATAGTTGCAGCGACTGCATTGTTTGTCGCATGCGCCGGTCCAGCCTTTGCAGCCGGTGATGCGCCTGAACCTGCTGCGGCTGTCGCCACGCCAAAATCCGCAAAGGCCATGGGCTGCAAACGCGGTGAAGCTGTGTTGAAAGACGCCTGCACAACACTTGCCGTTGGCGTGATGAGTGATGCTGAACTATACGAGCAAGGCAAATTGCTGGCCACCGAAAGCGAATATGATTGGGCACTGGACGTCTTAGCCCTCATCACCAAACAGGATGATGCAAAAGTGTTGAATTACATTGGCTACAGCCACCGCAAAGCAGGCCGCCTTGAAACCGGCATTGAAGCTTACAAAAAAGCCTTAGACCTTGATGCGAATTTCGTACAAGCGCGTGCTTACCTTGGTGAAGCATACATTCTCGCGGGCAAGAAAGACCTGGCCATGGTTGAATTGGCTGAGATTAAAACCCGTTGCGGCGTTGATTGTGCGGAATACAAAGAATTGGAAAAAGCCTTTGCCTCACCTTGATTTAAGTCGGTTTTAAAATCCACTCCAACTTGAACCGTCCCTGCCCGCTCTCGCCCAGAACCTTGGCCAGTGCGGGCATCATTTTTTGTGCTTCGTTAAACAAAGTCCAGGGCGGATTAACAATTACCAGTCCGGAACCCGCAAGCCCTCCATCCTCGTCAGGCTTGCGCACAAGTAGCTCAATGCGCAACGCCGATTTGGCCCCGTCAAAAGCCAATCCCGCACAAAAATCATCCACAAATTTTTGCGTCGTCACCGGATACCAAACCATCATGCAAACCTGCGCCATGCGTTGTAATCCCTGCGATACCATGCGGGCCACACGCGACGACTCGTCCAACACTTCAAAGGCAGGATCAATCAAAACCAATCCGCGCTTCTCCAAAAACGGCAAAGTCGCCTTCACCGCCTG
>JAYUQS010000264.1:0-2407 GCA_043756645.1 Hyphomicrobiales bacterium
GAATGGGAGCACCTGTCGCTTCAGAGATTTTCAAAGCTGCCGCTCCGGCTTGTAAAGCGCCGCCACCCAAAATAATGAACGGACGCTTTGCGGTCTTCAACATCGCAACAGCTGCCAGCACTTGTTCTGTTGTTGCAGTTGCGCGTGAGGCTACGGCTTGCGCCTTCCAACCCGCACCTGCTGGCTTGGTGAAGAGATCAAGCGGCACTTCCAAATAAGCGGGACGCGGGCGTGCGGTGGCGAAGTTTGAAAAGGCCCGCGCCACGGCGTCCTGCACATCCTCACCGGTGTAAGCGCGGGTGGCATGGGCGGTCACACTGTGTGCGGCCTGCAATTGTGAGCGCATTTCATGCAAGCGACCGCGCCCTTGTGCTGAATCTGCAACGTCGAGAGCCGAAGAGATCACCAGCACATTGGACGAGTCCGACCATGCTTGCCCCAGAGGTGTGAGAATATTGGTGAGGCCGGGGCCGGTGATGGTGAAGCACACACCGGCTTTTCCCGTGGCCCGTGCATAACCGTCGGCCATGAAGCCCGCACCTTGTTCATGGCGGGTGAGCACATGGTTGATTTTGGAGCGTGGCAAGGCGCGATACATTTCAACATTGTGAACGCCGGGAATGCCAAAGATGGTATCAACGCCATAGGCTTCCAACAGGGATACAAGGGCTTCGCCGATAGTGGTTTCAGTCATGTCTCAATCGATCCGGTGTGATGTCTTCGGGATGAAGTCCGAGGTCTCTAATGTCTTTTGAAATCGGTTGCCGCAATGCCATGGCAGCGGCTGTGACTGAGAGTGCGGGGCAAGACTGAATGCCGTAACCACCTTGACCCACCGCCCAAAAGAAACCATCCGTAGACGGATCAAATCCAATCACCGGATTGCCATCGGGTGCGAAAGTTCTAAGCCCGCCCCATGAATGATCAAGGCGTTCGATTTCAAGTGTCGTGGCCGTCATCAAGCGATCAACCCCTTCAGCAATCGCCATATCATCGGCATAGGCATCGTGGGGTTCGACAGGCGTTACATCGGCTGAGGACACAATTAATTTGCCACTTTGCGGTTTAGCATACCATGTTTCACCCACATCAGTGACCATGGGCCAATTTTTGAATTCCAAGCCATCCGGCATCGGCACCATGCCGATGGAACGGCGCTTCGCTGTGAGATCAACGGGCTTTGCCCCGCAGATTTTTGCGACCACATCACCCCAAGCACCGCTGGCGTTGATGATGGTGGTGACGGTGAGGTGTGAAGCGCCACACTGCACCGTCCACTCCGAGCCTTTGCGTGTCGCGGTTTGCAGGGGCGATGATAAAAGTGTCGTGCCTCCCCGCGATTTGAAGATTTTGAGATAGCCACGATGCAGCAGATCCACATCAATGTCAGCGGTATGCACATCCAGAAAACAGCGCTTGGCATAACTGGTTTTTAGAACGGGGAAAAGATTTTGTGCTTCTTCAATCGAAATCTCTTCGAGGGCTGAGGCATTTTGCAAAAGTTTTGCCGTGTGCTCCGTTTGTCCTTCCGCTTCAAAGAACAATGACACGCGCGGCGTCAACAACGGCGCATCGGCAAAGCCCGGCGGCGGGTTTTTAAAAAAGTGATCACTCGCCCGCGTAAATGCCAACATCGGTGGTGGGCCATAATTGGGTTCATAGCTGGCGGCACTGCGGCTGGTGGTGTGATAGCCTGCGCGCTCCTCCATATCGATGAGAACAACTTTATGGGTCTCGGCAAGATGAGCAGCGATCGATGCCCCCGCAATGCCTGCACCCACAACTAAAAAATCAAATTGCGCCATAAGGCAATTGTAGCGCTCAGGGCCACTCAATGTCACGTGATAGACGTTGCGCTCTATGATGAGGATTTGTTACGCTTGTCACAACAGGAGCAACGCCATGTCCAAGAAGTCAAATTTCCATCAGCCAGTCTCAGGTTTGGTCACGCCGCGTTTTGGTGGGGTCGCCACGTTCTTTCGCCTGCCTTATGTGGCCGTAGAACAGGCTGACGACATTGATATTGGCATTGTGGGCGTTCCTTGGGATGGCGGCACAACCAATCGTCCGGGCCCCCGCCATGGCCCCCGCCAAATGCGTGATCAATCCTCCATGGTCCGCCGCATGCATCAGACCTCGCATGTCGTGCCCTATGATTTGGCCAATATCGCTGACCTTGGCGACGCCTCAGTCAACCCGGCAGATGTGAATGATGCTTTACAACGGGTTGAGGCGCACTTTACGAATTTGAAAGCCCGGGGCATTCGTCCACTGGCGGCGGGTGGGGATCATCTCTGTTCGCTCCCCATCTTGCGGGCGCTTGGGAAAAAGCAGCCGGTGGGTATGATTCATTTTGATGCCCACACGGATCTCTATGACGGTTATTTTGGCGGCTTTAAATATACCC